>JAGLRN010000024.1 GCA_023136265.1 Thermoplasmata archaeon | reverse complement strand
GCTTGTAGAGTATCTCCGAGCCCGTAGGGCGGCAGAAGACTATGTTCACGACCCCGGGGCAGTCGAAGCCCGTGTCTAGCATGCCTACGGAGACGGCGACGCGCGGGTACTCCTCCCGCTTGAAGCGCCTGATGGCGTCCTGCGGGTCCTCGCTGTCCGTCGTAATAGCCTCAGCGTACCGCCCGCCGAGGGACGGGCGAAGAGCGTTGAAGAATCGAGCGATCTGGGCGGCGTGCTTCTTGGTTATCGCGTACACCAGCACCTTGCCGGCGATGGCGATCCGCTCGATCTCCTCGACCATCTTGCGGTTGCGGTCCGGAACCGTTATCGTGCGCTCCAGCTCCTGCGGCCCGTAGTTCGTCCCGTTCACACGGACGCCTCCTTTCGTTATGAGCGTCATGGCTCGGTATATCCTGTACGGAGACAGGTAGCCCTCCTCGATCCCCCGCCGCAGCGCGTAGCGGTAGGTCGCGGGGCCGAAGAGCTCCTTCGAGTAGCACGAGGGCGTCGCTGTCAGTCCGATCCTCATCGCGTCGAAGCGCTCCACACACGGTCTCCAACGTCCGAACACGGAGCGGTGGCACTCGTCCACGAAGACGACTTCGAATTCGCGTTCGTCGAACTCGCCGAGGCGGGAGATCATCGTCTGCAGCAGCGCTATCGTCACTTGCCTGTCCCGTCGTGGCATACCCGGACGGAGGATGTAGCTGCGGCCACGCATCACGCTCTCGAACGTCTCGTGCGCCTGTACCGCCAGCTGGATGCGATCGACGAGGAAGAGCACCCGTTTCGGGCGGAGCCTCTCGACGAGCTTGGCGGCGATCAGCGTCTTCCCCGTCCCTGTCGCCAGGTGCAGCAGCGCCCGCCGATCCCCGGCGCGAATGCGCTCCAGGACGGCGCGGATGCACTCACTCTGGTAGGGGCGGAGCCTTATCATCCGCGAACTCCCCTTCCAGGATGACGACGAAGTCCCCGATGCGGGCCATAATCGAGGCTGGAGCCTTCTCGCCGGGCAAGCGAACGAATCTGGTCCTGAGGTTCTCGTGATCGAAAGGAAGGATGACGTATGTCATGGTTTCACTCTCGCATTTGATCGACGGCGCTTACGCTCCGAAAAAAGAGGGCGGCAGCAGTGGCCACCGCCCGTGGGGGGAGACAGCCCCAGAGCTCGGAACGAAGTCAGTGCGCCTTCAGCCTCAGAGCTCGATCACCCCGGCGGTGACGTTCCCGGGCCTATCAGTGGCGTATGCCTCGATGACGGTCCCTGGGAGCTCGTTCTCCTGGGTGGTCGCGTACCGCCACAGCGTGGCGTTGAGCGGGTCCCTGTAGGCCTCGCCCTCTTCCACGATCTCGCCGTCGTGCGTGATGGCGACGTGCACGGAGACGACTTCGCAGTCATCGACCGCCCGGATGACGATCTCCTCGCCCGGCTGACCGGTGTATCCATCGATGCCTATGTCCCGCACGTTCGGCGGCCTCAGGTAGTCCCTCGTGGCGACGTTGAACACCGTGAGGGGGCGGCTTTTGGCCTCCTTCACGTAGATCTCCGGCGGTTCCTCGAGCGGCATCACGCCCTTCGCGTATGCAACTGCGTCCATGAACTTCTCCTGCTGGCTCATCTGCTTCTCGGAGAACTTCCTGTCCTTGGGGAACTTGGGGACGTTCGCCAGATAGGGTATTCCCTTCCATTCTCTTGCGACCACTTGGTCACCCAGTTTTCCTGATGCGAATCGCATCACAACATTGTCTTTTGTTCTCATGTTTCTTCTTCCTAGGTGCCCTGTTCGGGAGTCGCGCGGCGTCTCGAGCCGTGAGCGATCCTCGGGACCGCTGCTCGGGTCTGCAGGTTCCTTGCA
>JAGLRN010000023.1 GCA_023136265.1 Thermoplasmata archaeon | reverse complement strand
TGTTTTGCTTCACGGCGCAACCAGCGGACCCGGCAGGTCGGAACCCGTGCCAGTTGTCCCTGCCGCGCGACGGCGAGAACTCCATGAAACTGCCTCGTGTGCACGAGTTGTTCCAGCCGCTGAGGTGCACGAGGTCGTCCACGCCAAGATCGCCAGCCACGTAGCCAGTCGAAGAGTTCCCGTCGCTGTCAATGAGTAGGAAGAGATTGTCGAGGCCTTCCTGTCCGGTACCGCTGAAGAACGAGCCTTCCACTTCTGCATACAGGTATCCGAGGTTCAGCTGCCTGAACAACCGGTAGGAGACGATGTTGACATCGGCGTTCTCCAGCTGATCCAGGGAATCGTCGAAATAGAGCGGGGAGCTCCTCGTTGAGAGGTCAGACCAGTCATCGAAGTTACCGTCGATTTCGATCGTGAGTCCCACCGGGGCGAAGAGTATCGAGCCGAGCATGGGCACGAGCATGAGAAACGTGAGAAGGACGGCCACTCCCACGAGTCCCTTGGACCATCTCGTCGGTCCTTCTGGAATCCCCATGAATCTCACTCGCCTAGCCTTCCCGTTGATGAAGCCATTGCCATTTATCAGACCGTTCACGAGCCCGTTGACGCGTCCGACCCCATTGACGAAGCCATTGATGAGCCCGTTTATCTTCCCGTTGGCAAAGCCATTGATGAGTCCGTTTATCCTTCCGTTCACCAGACCGTTGACAAGGCCGTTTGACCGTCCGACCCTGTCAACCAGACTCCTACTGATGGACCTGCGACTCCAAATGTCACGCTGACTCAGCGTGGCCATATTTCTGAGGTCCCCGATCCTTTCAAGAGTGGCATACCTGATGGCCTCACCGTAGCAGTCAATGGCCTTTTCGTGCCTGCCAAGCTTCTCAAGGAGTTCCCCTTTCGTCTGCCATGCCATTTTGTATGATGGATCCAGCCTGAGAAGCCCGTCGTAGTGCCTAATCGCTCTCTCGATTGCCTCCGTGTCCTCGACGGGTTCCGGATCAAGAGACAAGTCCTCCTTGGACCCGAGAGCGCCCAGGACCTGAAGCTTGTACTGCTCCTCCAGTTCTGGATTGAGCTCTGAGGCCTTGTCACAACATTCGATGGCTTCAGCGTTCCTTCGGAGCTCGAGGAGCAGCTTAGCTTTCTTCAGCCAGGTGCTTTCCGAAGTCGGGTCAACCTCAAGAAGAATATCACAGTGACTGATCTGTTCCTCGATCTTCTGGGCGGAAGGAACCTGTTCTCCTTCCCGGACACGTTTCCATCTATCGAGCCAGTCCTTGGCGAGGGTCTTGGGTTCCTCCTCAGCCAGCCGATCGATGTCCCCAAGGACATCCTCGTCGGCCACCCGAACGTCCTTCTCCGTCTCAGCCAGAAGAGAATCAGGCGATTTGACCTCGACTTCCTTTCTGGCGAGCATCACAGCTCCGCAAGAAGGGCACCACGCTTCTTCGGATCGAGTAAGATTCCCACAGACGGAACAAAGGAAGGGTCCCGAGTCCTGAAGGAACTGGTTCCTGAAGAACTCCCTCAGCTCGGTCGCGAGTTCCAACCCAATACCGGCGGCCCTGGCGATGTCCCCTACGTTCCCGGAGAGAATCGAGTCGACGGTGGAGAACCCCTCGGAGACCAGCCTCCTGGCCCTTTCCTTGCCCACACCTGGTATCTCAGAGAGGAGATCCAGGAAGCCCTCTTCCATCAGGACCCTCCCAGGTGTGGGTCCGTCCCCTCTGCGGTCTGGGCCAATAGGTTCTCAAACGTCTTCTCGGCCTTGACCGGGGTCGGAGAGGCGGACTCTTCGCAGCTCTCGCATCGGCTTGGTATGCTTCCTGCTGCTGTGCTAGCGAAAGCACTCTCGATACTGAGGTCGCTCTTCACACTGACGAACATGGATCGTGCTCCAGTTCTGTTGCCGAATCCTACGTGGTCTGACTACCGTGCGGTGACTGAATCCCAAGGTCAGCCCTATCTAGGGGACACAGATGGGAATTCCACAAGCACCAAAGCGGCCAGAGGAGGTTCGGCCCTCAACTCCAGGCCCTTGGTCATGCTGGCATGCCACCTATCGCTTGCGACCTCACGAAAACATAAGAAGAGGGCAGTTTCCATTATCCATGCTGATAATACTTCAATCCTTTAGGCCAGACCGATTATCCAGTGAACCGCTACTGGAGAACACTTAGGTGTACGGGGAGAATGATGAAAGGCTCGGAATTCGGTCTCAAGCGGACGAAGTGGTGCGCATGCCCAGCGAACCTAAACTCTCTCCATCATTGATATCGCTTCCTCCGGACAGGTCTCAATGCAAAGCCCGCACCCGAAGCACGCGTCCTGGCTGTATTCCAGGCAGCCATCCACCAAAGCCCTGGCCTTGAAGTGACATCTCTCCACGCAGACCCCGCAGGACTCGCATCGTTCCTCATCCTGGTCCGCAACGTAATTCGAGCTGAACACGTGATCCTCGTAGCCAAAGCGGATGGCGGCGCTCAGGGAGTGGCAGCAGCATGAACAGCAACTGCAGATGTACTCTATCTCGTCCTTGCCCTCGAACACGTATGCCATGTGAACGAGACCAGCGTCGTACGTGCGCCTCATCGCTTCCAGCGCTTCCTCGGCGGTGATCTGCTTTGCCCCGCAATCCTTGATCATCTCAGTCGCCAGGTCGTTAATCCCGATGCAGCCGTCCATAGGATCTATGCAGTTGCCCACCCTCTTCCTGCACTCACAGTCCGTCTGGGAGATCAACTCTGCCCCCTTCAGAATCTTCTCGAGCTCGCCCAGGTCAAGTATGCTCTGCTTGCCCTTCATTGAGATGTTCACGGGTATCGTGACCGCCGTCATCTTGCCAACGATCTTCTCTTCGATGTCTTCCCTCGTCCAGTCCCTCTTCTCTCGGGCCATCGCGTATTCAATCCGCACCGATTACTTGAAGGTTGTGAAGCCGACTGTGCCATGCGCGATAAGCCTCATCGCATGAAGTACAGATAGAGGTCGTCCTTCGCCTGCTGTCGGCTTGCGTAGCTTTCGTGGGCAAGTATGAATGTCGGCGTGTCATCGAACCTGGGTTGACTCTCGAGGTCGATGACGATATCCACACCGTTGCTGGCGATTTCGTCGTACTGCTCGCTCGAGTAGAGTAGGCTCTCAACGTTCAGGTTCGCCGGGTATGAGTCCTCGAGGTAGTATTCCAGGATATGTGCGTACCAGCTGTAAACGAGAACCGACCGGTTCGCGTTCGCCTGAGCGTATTCGGCGACCATTCCGGCGGCGATGTCGTACCCGGAGTCCGTGTTTATGCGCGGGTCATCCGCAGCCGTGTAGACGGGCGAGAAGGGGATGAGAAGGACGGATAGGGCCAGACTGGTGGTCAGCACCTTGAGAGTCCGTTCTGAGAGCTTCCTCCGCGCGGAGATTCGTTTCATGAGGAACTCCACACCGCCGTGGATTGCCATGGCGGCGTACAGCCCCAGTACTGGGAACAGAGGAACCAGGTAGCGGGGATACTTCACCGTAAGCAGGCTGAGGCAGACCAGCGGGACCACGGCCATCGCTATCAGGGCCTTGTGTTCCCACGTGAGCTTTCGCTTCCTCACGCCCATGAACAGCACGTACAGAAGCACTGCCAGCCCCAGGAGGTAGAACCACCCTCCATACTCCCAGAGCCACCAGAGGTAGGACCAGACGGGTGCACCGTCGTATACCGTCCCCGCCACGAGGATGCGGTTCCCGCCGACGATTTCGGAGACGAACGCCTGCGCTTCCCCAATGTATCGAGTGACCTCTCCGATCCGGATCAGAATCGGCAAGTAAGCCAGAAGAGCGACGACCCCGTGGCCCAGGAGGAAGAACTTGTGCCGGGCCAGCGTGGAGAGGTCCCCATCGGAGCCCACTCTTCTCCATCTCCACAGGAGCACGAGGTATGTAGCGGCGGCGAAGAACAGCCCGTAGTACTTGCTCAGGAAGATAGCACAGGATGCCGCCCCCATCGCGAGGAGGTACAGCTTCTCGTCCTTCGCGGGCATCTCCATCTTGCGGAAGTAGGACAGCGTGAGGAAGAGCAGCAGGACAGCGAAGAAGGCGATGTAGACGTCAAGCATCGCCATCACGGCGTGCGACGCGAACAGGTGCGTGAGCGCCACAGCCACGGCCGCGAGGAAGCCAACCGTTCTGTTCTTCAGCAGGACTCCGATCCTGTACGTCAGGTATATGGTCCCCAACGCGAAGAAGGGCGTCACCACCCTCCAGCCGACGGACGTCTCGCCGAGGAAGACGGGTCCGATGCCGAGGAGTATCTTCGCAAGCGGGGGATGGTTGAGGTTGGCCACGGGCCCGCCAAAGAGCAGGAAGCTCGTGCCTGACGTCTTCAGGACCTCGTCACATCCGAGAGCCCCGTCGAGATTGAGCAAGAACCAGATCGCGCACGCGATGAGAAGGACGTATATCTCGCCCTCGCCGAGAATCGCCCTCAAGCTGAACGGACTCCGCAGCTTCACGCTCTGTCGGAAGTCGTTCGAGGATAATGCTTTTTCTCCCAGCGAAGAACCCGGTCCGCTGCGTAAGTATTTAACCAACACCCCGTCATTCGGCTTCCAATGGCCGAAGATGCCAGAGGCGTCAGCATCAGGACGGTTGTCGTTGGCATACTGTCCATTGTCCTGCTCATCGGGATGCTCTGGGTGGCCGATCCGAGAAGGTTCGTTGACATATTGTCCCAGGCCAGCCTGGGAATCCTTGGGCTCGTGCTTCTGCTGTACTTCCTGAATGTCCTCACCAAGGGGCTTCGCTGGTATCTTCTCCTGAACCTCTCGGACATCAAGACACCGTTCCGAATGGCGCTTTCTTTCGCCGTCGTCGGTCTCTCGGTGAGCAGCGTAACGCCGGGAAGGGTCGCGGGTGAGCCCGTCCGCGCATATCTGATCAGGGAGAGGACGGGTCTTCCATTCGGTACCGGACTGGCCACGGTCTTCACCGAGAGGATAATGGACCTGCTGGTCCTGGCCATGCTCGGAGTGATAGGTCTTGCTCTCATCATACCGCTCCTGCCCCTGGCGGGGGGCCTTGCCATCGCCCTGTTCATAGTCCTGGTCGTCGTGTTCTTCGTCGCCGTGGTCTACCTCGCCCTGCACCTGGCCATGCTCGATAGGCTGAGTCACTGGTTCGTGAGGGTCGCGTCCAGGATAACGAAGAGGCCCTCTCTCAAGTGGGAGAAGGCTGCGAGCGACATCACCTCCAACTTCAGCGAGGGTTTCAGATCCATTCTGAGGTCCAGAAGGTCGGTCGCCACAACGTTCGGGCTCACAACCGTCATATGGCTCAACGAGGCTTCCAGGGTGTTCCTCGTGATGTTCGCCCTGGCCCCCGACTCCGTCCCGTTCGTGGGCTTCGTGCTTATCGCCTCCACTCTCGCCTCCCTGCTGGGTGCTCTGGTCCCCGGGGGAACCTTCAACGCCGCACTCATCGCGATGGTCTTCGGCGCGGCCGGCGTGAGCCTCTCGCTCGCTACAACGGCGGGTCTGCTCATGACATTCACGTCCATCTGGATTCTCGTTCCGGTCGGGATCACGATCCTGATCAGGAACACACGGAAGGGGAGAGTGAAGGAGATCCTGGCAATAGAGGCGGCGAAATCATCCGAGTCGAGAGAATGAATGGCTCACGAGCAGGCAGCATACGGTGCAGCACCGTCGTGCTGATATACAACGAGGAGGAGAACGTTCAGAAGCAGACGGAGGAGATCCTTAGCGCCTACGAGGAATGCGGCCTGGACGGGGAGATCCTTCTCGTTGACGATGGAAGCATGGACGCCTCCGGGAGGATATGCGACGAGCTTGCCGAGAAGTATGCGATCGTCAGAGCCCTGCATCACTCCCCCAACAAGGGGCGCTCGTGGGCGATAGAGACAGGGTTCGAGAATGCCAAAGAGGACGTGATAATCATACTCGACGGAGACCGCCAATACGAGCCCAGGGAGATCCCGAAGTTCTTGGAGAAGATTGATGAGGGCTATGATGTAGTCACCGGCAATCGCACCGATAGGATCGACAACTGGATCAGGAGGCTCATCTCCGATGTGTACAACAAGGTCATTGTCCAATGGATGCTCGGACTGCGCGTGAGGGACCAGAATAGCGGCTTCAAGGCGTTGACCAAGGAGGCTGCCATAGGCATGGACTTCCGACCGGACAGCTACCTGGGCCTTCACAGGTTCATACTCCCTCTGGCAAACGTGAAGGGCTATTCGATAGCGGAGATCGACATCAAGCACTACGCGCGCGTCGGGGGCAAGTCCTACATCAAGTCCTACACGGTCGTCTTCATCACGTTGAGGGACTTCATCAGGTTCTGGAGGGAACACGGCAGGAAGCCCGCGAGACGGACCGCCCGCCAGTCGTGAGTCAGTTTATGGGCGGCAGGCCGGGCAACAGGGACACGCCCGCTCCCATCACGTGCCACACGGATAGCGCGATGAGGGTGAGCCTGATCCCATCCGTCCTGATGGCGAGCAGGAACGGCAGGAACCAGATCACGTACCAGGGAGCGTAGTTCGGGAGGCCGAAGCAGAAGAGGGCGACCGCAAGAGTAGTGACGATGAGGATCCTCTCCGCGCGCCCCGCGGGAAGCTCCTTCGGGAAGATGGCGTCCCTGAACCTCATCAGGAAGAAACCCGCCAAGAGGCAGTAGACCGCCAGAATCAGGAGAAAAGGAAGGATGTCCGTATCTGACGGACTCTGCGCCCACGCGTCCAAGACCATCAATCCCCAGTAGAACACGAATGTCAAGACAACGGCCTTGTACCATAGCAGTATGGTCTCGCTCTCCTTCTCCTTGCGAATCCACAGGGAAGCGTACATGGCGAGGATGACGCCCACGAAGATGCCCATGACGACCCAGGAGACCTTCAAGGGCCCGAGCATCCCAGACCCAACCGCAAACCCCAGGGCCTGGTTGAAGGACCAGAATCCCTTCCACTGCGACGTCTCGTTGAGGTACGCGGCAAGCGCCCCCTCCGAAAGCAGGTAGAGCCCCGCGAGGGAGAGGACCATCGGGAGGAGGAAGATGACCACGTTGAGAGCCCTGTTCGCGGTCGTTCTGGTCCAGGAGACGTAGTACGGAAGCAGCGCTGCCCCGAACAGCTTGAAGGCGAAGCCGAGGCCGAGGAACAGTGAGGACAGCCTGTGTCTGCCAGAGATTAGGAACACGGCGGAGATGACGACTGCAATCGTCGGCACCGGGTCGAAATGGCCAGAGAAGCCGATGGTTATCACGTTGATCGGAGAGAGCGCGTACAGCAGGGCGGCGGATAGGGCGAACCTCTCTCCCGCTTCCCGCCTGCAGAGGAAGAGGACGAGGACTGCGATGAGGGCATCGACCGCCGAGAAGACGGCCCTGAACTGCAGTTGTCCGGCACCGAAGAGGGTGGAAACGGTGAGGACAACGAGATTGTACAGGGGAGGCTTGCTGCCGCCGTAGAAGTCGACATAGGGAATGCTCCCGCCGAGCATCGCTTCTCCCCGCGTGACGTAGTTGAGGACGTCGTCAGTGATTATCTGGTCCTGGCCAAACATGAGGAACCTCACCACTAGGGCAACGACGAACACCAAGGCGAGCTTCTTCTGCAGGGCGAGGGAATCGACAAGGTCGAATGACCTCAACCTCGGAAGCACGAATGCCAGGACGACCCACGATGCAAGGAAGAGGAGATAGAATACGACGTAGAAGCCCCAGGCGGCGATGAGAACGAGAAAGGCGATGTAGACGCCCACCATGACCCTTGCTATCCACCTCTCGCGGAGAAGCCGGGAACGTTCCTCCAGCAACTGGCTGTCATCCTGCAGGGCATCACCAGTGACACCAGAAAGCGGGAGACCGCAAAAAACTTCGCTCGTTCAAGGGCGACTCGACCGGAACCAATCCACGAACTCCCTCAGCCCGTCGTCGAAGGAGACCTTCGGTTCCCAGCCCAGCAGCTTCCTCGCTTTCGAGTTGTCGGCGAGCGTGTGGTCCACGTCCTCTTTCTTGATGCCCTCGTAGACAGGCCCCGGTGCGTCCGGGAAGTGCTCTCTCAGCTTGGCGACGACCTCGTTCACGGTGATGCTGTTCCCGCGGCCGATGTTGATCATCTCCCCGTCCGCGCTGCTTCTCTCCATGGCGAGGATGTTGGCGTCCACCACGTCCGAGATGAACGTGAAGTCCCTCGTCTGCTCCCCGTCACCGAAGATCACGGCGGGCTTCCCGGAGGACATTAGGTCCGCGAACTTCCTTATCGCCATGTCCGGCCGCTGCCTTGGACCGAAGACTGTGAAGTACCTCATTGCCACGATCCTCAGTCCGTGCATCTCACGGATGGCTCTGCACAGGCCCTCGGTCACCAGCTTGCTGATTCCATAGGGAGAGATCGGTCGAGTCTCGCAGTCCTCAGGGGTGGGTCTCGGCACGCCATTCCCGTAGACCGAGGAGGATGACGCGTAGACGACCTTTCGCACGCCCGCGTCCAACGACGCCAGAAGCACGTTCAGCGTCCCGTTGACGTTCACAGTGAACGTCTTCAACGGGTTCTTGACCGATACGGGGATCCCTGGCTGGGCCGCCTCGTGGAAGACTGTGTCCACGTCCTCGAGGGATGACCTCAGCGCGTCGATGTCCAAGATGCTGTTCTCTTTGATCTCGAATTCCGGGTTCTCCAGACGGCGCGCGATGTTCTTCCGCTTGCCCGAGTACCAATCATCGAGATTGTCATAGCAGATGACCTGGTGGCCATCCTCGAGCAGTCGTTCGACGAGGTGGCTGCCTATGAACCCCGCTCCTCCAGTGACCATGCAGCGAATGGACTCACCCGACTGGACAAACGGGTGAGGCTATTATACGTTACTGCCGTCCTCGGGCGATGGCCCGGGCCGCTCAGAAGCGACTTCACTCCGGCTAGGTCCACCGCTCCACTTCGGCCTTCGTCACATCCCCGGGCAGGTCCTCGGTGCATGTTTTCACAACCATGCCCTCGACTCTCTCGGTTGACCAAGGGAGGCAGGATTGGAGCGGACCACGGACGCCCCAGCCGTTGGGTATATCACAAAGGCCTGCACCAATAACCTTATTTCTGACCACATCCCATGAAGCAATGAGGGCTGTGTGAGGGAACGATATGAAAGCCACGAGCAGGCTGCCTGCATTTTTGATCACGGCAACACTACTCCTCGTGAGCGTCAACCTTCTTGTTTCGGACGGGCACTCCGAGACCAGACAGGACATCACGCTCAGGGTAGCGGTCAAGGCCGACATGGCCACGAGCAATATCCTGGCTGCAGACGACCTCTGGACAAGAGGGGCGCTCTTCCCAGTCTACATGACCGTCGGCGTGCTCTCCCCCGACTTCAGTGAGATCTATCCTTACGTTCTGAAGGGAATCGATGCGGACGACAGCGGAGTACTGGACTCCGATGAGTACGGCTTATTCACCAAGGAAGACGGTCTCGACCCTCGTGCAGTGACCGCATACTACGATCTGAATGGTGTGCACTTCCACGACGGCGTGCAGGCCACGAAGGAGGACCTGCTCTTCAGCTACCATGTCCAAGCCCTTCTTCGGGCGGGGGACGTGTTCGGGAACTCGCTGGACGTATTGAAGGACGATAGTAACCAAGATGCAACGAACTACACCTCAGATAGATGGCTTTGGGTGTATCCTGTCAGCGATGTCTGGAACGAGAGCGTGCCCGTCGGTCAGAACGATGACCTGACCTTCGCACTCCATTTCGAACTCCAGTCAGACTACTTCGGCTTTGTGGACTACACTCTGAGCCATCTCAGATTGTATCCACGGTATCTGTGGGAGGGCCCAGGGAAACACTGTCTGGTGGCCCAGAACGGCATCTGCTCCAAGTGGGAGTTCGACATCCATGACGACTTCGGGCGGGCCTACGACCCAGCGACTGAGAACGGCGTGCCAACCAGCAGCATCGATGCCTTCAACGTGACCGGGGTGCGGTCGTGGGTTCCTGATGACAGACACATCATCGGAACCGGACCCTTTGAGTTCGCCGAGTGGGTTGAGGGCTCCTTGGTGAGGCTGGACAGGTGTGAGGACTTCCACACCAACGTAGCGGACAAGGACGGCGACACCTACCTGCGCAAGCCGTACATAGAGAGCGTCCTCTTCAAGATCTACAAAACGGTTCAGTCCGCCGTGTTTGCGCTACAGGCAGGGGAGGTTGACATAACCTCTATGGTCTCGATACCTCCCGAGTTCGTCGTTGACCTCATAGGGGACCCCTATATCGATCCGATTGCAACGCCCAGCAAGGGCCCCTTCTATCTCGGGTACAACATGCGCGGGCCGCCGCTTGGCTATCCTGACAATGACCCGTCGCAGGGAGATGATGGATACTATCTCAGGAAGGCGATCGCTCATGCCATCGACAAGAGGAGACTCGTGACAACTCTGCTCCAGAACTTCGGAGTTGCCGGTAATCAGCCGGTCAGTCCTGCAAGTTTGAAATGGTACAACGCATCCGTTACGAAATACGAGTATGATCTCGACCTGGCGGGGCAGATCCTGGACGACCACTATACAGTTGGTGGACACAGGCTGGACTGGTCGGAGGACGGCTGGAGGAATCTGCCGGGAATTGGGAATGACGAGATCGAGATCATAACCTATCCAGAGGATTTCGAGCCGCGTTGCCACATTTCGACCGAGATGATTGCGTCAGACATGAGGAAGATTGGCCTCAACGTGAACGTGAAACTGCTTGCCCACGGAGATGTCGCTCAGAGAGTTGCAAACAGGAACGTGCAGATGTGGCTGCTCCCTGAGGAGATAAACTCTGAGCCCCCAGATTACTATTACGAACTGTTCTATTCCGGGAAGGCGCCCGACGGTAGGAACTATGCGGGCTTTCAGAATGAGACATTCGACCAGCTGGTTCTTCAGGCGAGGAGCGAGTTCAACGTATCCGAGCAGACGAGACTTATCAAGGAGGCCTCGGGCCTACTCGCGGACGCGCTCCCGATTGATGTGCTCTTCTACAGGACGGACATCGAGGCGTACCGGGGCGACAGGTTCGTCAACTGGACGGCTGGCTTGACGGGTTCCCACATACGAGAGTCGTTCTGGACGCTGATTGGGATACATCCTCCGTTCGTGAAGGACATGAGCGTCACCATCACCGCTCCATCTGCAATGGAGGCCATGTCCGCGAAGATGTTCCGGGTCCTCGTCCAAGACTACTACGGCGCTCTCTCGGATGTCAGGGTGGACATTTGCGTCAACCCGTTGATCCCATGGCACTCTGGCAACATAACACTCGGCGACAAGAGAGGTTGGTGTGTCTCAGGGTTGACGGACGTCAGCGGAGCCATCGCTGCTGTGTACGAAGCACCTGACCTGGGCGACCTGGAGAAGCTGACTGTGGGGATCACCGCGGACGCGAAGTCCGGATACAGGATCTCCGAGACCGCGTCAGCGTACATCACGGTCTTCCCGAGGGAGAAGCAGTTCCTCTCAGTCAAAATACAGATGGAAGCGGGGGACGTGGTCCCGATAGGCTATTCACTGCCATTGAGAGTGGAGGTCACTGACCAGAAGGGGGTGCATCTGGACGGAGTGAAGGTCAACCTCACTTGCTTTCCAAAAGGACTGGTACTTGAGCCGAGCACGGGATCGACGGTGGGCGGCTTCATCAAGGGAGTCATTGTCGAATCGCCTTCAGTAATCGGAGAAGGAATCGACTATCTCAGGTTCAACATCATTGCGAACGTCGAGCTGGAGGGGCACGAGTCGGGCAGGGGAATGGCCGAGATCGTCGTCATCGAACTCTCTCCTGCTACAGATCCAGTGGCCTCTTCGGACCTCCCGATGTTGCTGATCGTGATCCTGGTGTCCGCCATAGTCATTCTTGGACTGATTCGGGTGGTAAGAGGCTCACCGCCAGGATATCGAAGGGGACGGAAGAAGTAGGCAGTGCCAAAGCTCGACTTCGATCCCTGTCACGTTTCCGGGCAAGTCCCCTGCGGTAACGGTCGTGACCCTCGGTGCGTCTCAATCCACAGTGGAAAAGGACATGAACACCAGAAGTGCCACAAGGATGGACTTCCTCATCTTCCTCCACGACCTGTTTGATAAGCTGTGTTCGAGGTTATAATTGTTGCCGCTCTGTGGAACGGAAATGAGCTCTTCTGGGCGCTGTGCGTCTTTTCACCCGTGACAAATCATAGGCATATCCTAAGCTCCGCCTAGGGTTCTCCCTAGCTCCTCCTAAGGTTTCCCTAAGGTCCCGCCTAGGTTTCCTGTGAC
>JAGLRN010000022.1 GCA_023136265.1 Thermoplasmata archaeon | reverse complement strand
GACCTACCATAGACCTACCATAGACATCCTTGCCGAGTCCTTGATTCTTCTCGCAGGATTCTTGTCGGATCCTCCCTGTTCTCCAAGTCTCCGGGCACTGCGTTTCTTTCCCTATTTGAAGCTATGCCTCCGTTCGTTCTCCTATGTTCCTCCTATGTCCCACTAGAGATCTTCCGTTTCTCCTCCGTAACTCCTCCGTACCCACTCCGTTTCTCCTCCGTTTAGGAGACCTTGACAGATCACACCTAGCGTCTCGGTGCCCGCCTCTCCTCCTGCCCGCCAAAAAGCATTAAACCAACCGCCCGCATGTGGTCAAACGAATGTTGGACATCAAGAAGATCCGAGAGAACCCTGAGACAGTCAGAGACAACCTGGCCAAGAGGAGAGACGAGGAGAAGCTGGAGCTTCTCGAGAGAGTAATCTCCATGGACAAGGAGTGGAGGCAGGTCGTCGAAGAGGCGAACAAGCTCAAGCACGAAAGGAACGTCGTCTCGAAGAGCATCTCGGAGCTGAAGAGAGAGGGCAAGGACGCCGCCGCGGAGCTGCAGCGCGCCTCGGAGCTTCCGAAGGAGCTGGAGAAGCTGGAGGAGAAGCGGAAGGAGCTGGAAGCCAGCGTCAGGAAGGGCCTCATGCGACTGCCCAACATCCTTCACGAGTCCGTGCCCGTCGGCGCGGACGACAGCGACAACTTGGAAGTCAGCAAATGGGGCGACATCTCCGCCAAGGACTTCGAGACGAGGAGCCACGGTGAGCTACTGGAATCGCTAGGCATGGCGGACTTCGAGCGGGCGCGCAAGGTCGCCGGCGCGGGTTTCCTATACATGATGGGGCCGCTAGTCCAGCTGGACCAGGCGCTCATCAACTTCGCGCTCGACCTGCTCATCGAGCGAGGATACATCCCGGTCGTGCCCCCGTTCATGATCAGGCGGGAGCCCTACGAAGGCGTCACGGACCTCGAGGACTTCGAGTCGGTCATGTACAAGATCGAGGGCGAGGACCTCTACCTCATCGCGACGTCCGAGCACCCGATAGCGGCCATGTACCAGGGCGAGATCATTGACGAGGATAAGCTCCCGCTCAAGTACGCGGGGTTCAGCACCAACTTCAGGCGGGAGATCGGCTCCCGCGGCGTGGACACCCGCGGGCTCTTTCGCATGCACCAGTTCAACAAGGTGGAGCAGTTCATCTTCTCCACGCCCGAGGACTCGTGGACATACCACGAGGAGCTACTGAAGAACGCCGAGGACCTGCACCAGATGCTCGAGATCCCGTACCGCGTCGTGAACGACTGCACGGGCGACATCGGCACGGTCGCGGCAAAGAAGTACGACATCGAGGCATGGTCCCCGCGGCAGGGCAAGTACGTCGAGGTCGTCTCCTGCTCCAACTGCACGGACTATCAGGCCCGCCGGCTGCGCATCCGCGTCGGGAAGGTGGGCGGCGAGAAGCGGGTCCTGCACACGCTCAACAGCACCGCTCTCGCGACGTCAAGGACGCTGGTCGCCATACTGGAGAACAACCAGACCGCGGACGGGTCGGTGACCGTCCCCGAGGCCCTCAGACCCTACATGAAGGGGATGGAGGTCATCACGGCGAAAAGTCAATAAGCCGCGCGGGTATGACCACCTGGTGAGCTCCTTGGAGGTCTGTCCATTGGATTTTAGATACGGCAGAGACGAGATGAAGGCGATATTCAGCGAGGAGGCCAGGCTCCAGGCCCTCCTGGACGTTGAGGCCGCTCTCGCAAAGGCGCACGCGGCGGTGGGGAACGTCCCCGGAAAGGACGCCATGGCGATCGCGAAGGCCGCCACGGTCGACGTCGTCACCCTGAAGGCCGTCAGGAAGGAGGAGGAGAGGACCAAGCACGACATCGCCGCGCTCGTGCGTGTGCTCGCAAAGAAGAGCGGGGACTCGGGCGGGTACGTCCACCTCGGTGCGACGAGTGCCGACATCAACGACACCGCGACGGCGCTCCAGGTGAAGGAGGCCATCCGCATCCTGGTCCAGAGCCTCCGCGAGCTCAAGAAAGTCTTCGTTGACCTGGCGAAGGAGCACAAGGGCACGGTCATGCTCGGTCGCACCCACGGACTCGCAGCCGTACCGATGACCTTCGGGCTCAAGATCGCTGTCTACGCGGCGGAGACCAACCGCCACATCACAAGGCTCAAGGAGACGCTCCCGCGAATGTGCGTCGGCAAGATGCTCGGAGCCGTCGGAACGGGCGCCGCTCTGGGCGACAAGGCGCTCATAGTCCAGCGCAGGACCATGGAGGACCTCGAGCTGGGCATCGAGGAGGCCTCCACCCAGATTGTGGGGCGGGACCGCTACGCCGAGTTCATTTCCGTTCTGGCGGGGATATCCGCCTCGATGGAGAAGTTCGCGACCGAGGTGAGAAACCTCCAGCGGACGGAGATGGGCGAGGTGGAGGAGTCCTTCGGGGCGAAGCAGATCGGAAGCTCGACGATGGCGCAGAAGAGGAACCCGATAACGTCGGAGAACATCTGCGGGCTCGCGAGGATTGTCCGCGGGTTCGTGCATCCGGCGCTGGAGAACGTTCCCCTGTGGCACGAACGGGACCTCACAAACTCGAGCGCGGAGCGGTTCATCATCCCGCACGCGTGCATCCTGACGGACGACATCGTGGCGAAGACCGCGAATGTCTACGGGAACCTCATCGTGAACGAGGAGAGGATGCTGGAGAACGTGGAGGCGACGAAGGGTCAGGTCATGGTCGAGGCCGTGATGACGGCTCTCGCCGCCAAAGGCATGGACCGCCAGGAGGCGTACGAGGTCACGAGGAAGTGCGCTGGAAAGGCGCGAGCGAAGGACATCCATCTCCTGGAGGTGCTGCTCAAGGACAAGACCGTCAAGAAGCACCTGACCGCCAAGGAGATCAGGAAGACCATGGACCCCGCCAACTACCTGGGAGTGTCCAAGAAGATTGTTGCCAACATCGTGAAGGGACTGAGGGACTAGGTTGGAGACCGCCTACGAGGATCTGGTCAGAGTCTACGAGAAGATAGAGGGCACGCCCAAGAGACTGGAGATGACCGACCACCTCGTGGAGCTCTTCACTTCCGTCCCGCCCGAGATACTGGACAAGGTCATCTACCTCACGCAGGGCAGGTTGCTTCCGGACTTCTACGGCAAGGAGCTGGGACTGGCGGGAAAGCTCATCGTCAAGACGCTTACGTTCACAACGGGCATAGGCGAGGAGGAGATCCTCGCTCTCGTGCGCGAGAAGGGGGACATCGGACTCGTCGCCCAGGAGGCCATCGAGAACAAGAAGCAGACAGCGCTCTTCGCGAACCCGCTGACGGTCGAGCGGGTGTACGGCAACTTCATGAAGATCGCTGACACGAGCGGGTCGGGCTCCCAGGACCTGAAGATGAAGCTACTCGCGGAGCTCCTGCACGACTCATCCCAGCTCGAGGCGAAGTACATAGTCAAGTCGGTGACGGGTTCCATGCGAATCGGTATCGCGGACCTGACGATGATAGACGCTTTGGCGGTTGCTTTCGCATCGAAGGAGAGGAGGGACGAGATCGAGCGGGCGTACAACGTGTGGTCCGACCTCGGGCGGGTGGCCAAGCTACTTGCCGAGGAAGGCGAAGCTGGACTCGAGAAGGTGCACCTGGAGCTCGGGACCCCAATCCGGGCGATGCTGTGCGAGCGGCTGTCGTCGCTCGACGAGATATTCGAGAAGCTAGGCGAGTGCGCGTTCGAGTACAAGTACGACGGGTTGAGGATCCAGGCGCACATCAGCGAGGACGAGATCAAGCTGTTCTCCAGACGGCTGGAGGACGTGACGGAACAGTTCCCTGACATCGTGTCCGCGCTGCGCGAGAGCTTCCGCGGGAAGGAGGGTATCGTCGAGGGCGAGGCCGTACCCGTGAACCTGGTAACGGGCAAGTTCCTGCCCTTCCAGGAGGTCTCACACAGGCGGGGAAGGATACACGACCTAGAGGAGGCGAGGAAGGAGTACCCCGTGCGTCTCTTCCTCTTCGACTGCCTCTACCTCGATGGCGAAGAGCTTCTGGACGAGACGTTGACGGACAGGAGGAAGAAGCTGTGGAGTGCGGTCGAGGAGGGGGACGACGTCAGGCTGTCGACGATGCTCGTCACGGGAACCAAGGAGGATGTCGAGGGCTTCTTCCAGGAGAGCGTTGACGTCGGCGGCGAAGGGCTCATCGCCAAGGCGCTCGACTCGCCGTACGTCGCCGGAACGCGAGGATGGAACTGGATCAAGTTCAAGAAGGAGTACGAGGAGGGAATGGTGGACACGGTCGACCTCGTGATTGTTGGCGCCCTAGCGGGAAGAGGGAGACGTGCAGGGACTTACGGCGCACTGCTGATGGCCGTGTACGACGCGGAGGACGGAAGGTACAAGACGGTCTGCAAGCTCGGGACCGGATTCGACGATATCACCCTGGCGGCGATTCCTGACCGCCTCGAGGAGCACAAGATCCCCGCCAAAGACCCGAAGGTCGTCTCCGACATGAAGGCCGACTTCTGGTTCAGCCCGGAGGTCGTTCTCGAGGTGCTCGGCGCGGAGATTACGAAGAGCCCCATCCACACCGCCGCAAGGGACGTCGTGGAGAAGGGCGCGGGTCTCGCGATACGGTTCCCCAGGTTCACGGGTCGTTGGCGGGAGGACAAGGGCCCCGAGGACGCGACGACGGTGAGGGAGATCGTCGAGATGTACGAGCAGCAGAAGAAGGTCGAGCCCTAGACCACATTCTTTATTAGCGACGCCGCTTTTCTTTTGTGAAACAATGCCGTCAACTGCGATTGTAGGAACCCAGTGGGGGGACGAGGGCAAGGGAAAGATAACCGACATCTACGCGGCCGAGGCCGACATAATCGTGCGCTTCCAAGGCGGCACGAACGCCGGGCACACGGTCATAATCGGCGAGGACAAGTTCGCGTTCCACCTGATACCGAGCGGGATGCTGAGGCCGGGCAAGACTTGCATGATAGGCAACGGCGTCGTCGTCGACCCGGTCATCCTCCTCAAGGAGCTGGACGAGCTGAAGAGGAGGAGGAAGCGGACCGGCAAGCTGCTCATAGCCGACCGCGCGCACGTCATAATGCCGTGGCATAAGATAATCGACGGCCTGGAGGAGGAGCTCAAGGGCAAGCTGAAGGCCGGCACCACGATGAGGGGCATCGGTCCCTGCTACACGGACAAGATCGCGCGGACGGGCATCCGCATGGCCGACCTCATCGACTCTCGAGTCTTCAACGAGAAGCTGGACCTGTTCATCCCGATGAAGCGGAAGATCATCACTGCCTACGGCGGTAAGAAACGGATCAACAGGAAGAAGATCCAGAGCGATTACGCGAAGTACGCGAGGAAGCTGAGGGACAGCGTCGTGGACGTGTCGCTTCTCATCAACAAAGCGCTGGACAAGGGCAAGAACGTGCTCTTCGAGGGCGCGCAGGGGACGCATCTCGGCATTGACCACGGCATCTATCCGTACGGCACGTCATCGAACACGGTCGTCGGCGGGGCGTGCACTGGCACGGGAGTGGGACCGTCCCGCATAGACAGGGTCGTGGGCGTCGTGAAGGCATACACGAGCCGCGTGGGCACGGGACCGTTCCCCGCAGAGCTGAAGAACAAGACGGGCGAGTACATGCAGAGGCAGGGGATGGAGTTCGGCACCACGACCGGACGGCCGAGACGATGCGGGTGGCTGGACCTCGTCATGGTCAGGTTCTCCAAGCGCGTGAACGCCCTGGACGGCATCGTCATCACCAAGGCGGACGTCCTTGGCGGGCTCAAGAAGGTCAAGATCTGCACGGAGTACAAGTACAACGGGAAGCGCATGACCGAGTTCCCAGCGAACATGAGGGTCCTCGCCAGATGCAGGCCCGTCCTGAAGGAGTTCGAAGGCTGGGAGAACATATCGCAGGAGGAGTGGAAGGATATCTGCGATAAGGGGTACAAGGCGCTCCCGAAAGAGATGAAGACCTACCTCGGGTACATCCGCAAGACGCTGGACCTGCCGATAGAGATGATAGGGCTCGGCCCCGCGAGAGAGGAGACGATGGACCTCAGGGGGAAGAGGACCCCGCTCGCCTGAGCTTCTGGACCATCTCGCACGCCCTGCATGTCTCCTTGCCGGTCGGTTCGCCGCACGCCTTGCACTCGTTGAGCTCACCGGGCGGATACTCCTTTGTCAGAAGAGGTGCGAGCGCGTCGTACGACTTCAGGAGGGCGTGCCTCGTCCCGGGAGATTCGCTCTCCAGGACGTCAATGATCTCCCTGAACCGCCCTCGCTGTGCGCGCGTGGAATAGGGACATTCAGCGTCGTAGATCTCAATCCCTCGGAGCATGGCGTAAAGGTACGTCTCCTTCTCGGGGATCGTCCTGAGCGGCTGGATGCGCGGCACGAGACCCGGCTGCACGTTCGTGTGCGGGCCCATCCTCGCGAGCCGCTCGATATCCCCTCTTGCGAGGTTCATCAGGATGGACTGGCTCGTGTCGTCGAGGTTCAGCCCCGTCGCCAGCACGGTCGCTTCTATCTCCCTCGCCTTGGCGTTGAGGCAGTACCGCCTGAGGACGCCGCAGTAGGAGCACGGTATTGTGTCCGGATCCCGCTCGACGACCTGGTCCATCGTCAGACCGAACGCCTCCTCGAAGCTGATGACGTGATGGGGGATCCCGCGCGCCTTGCAGAACTCGCGCGCAACCTCCAGGGCCTCTGGCCTGTACCCGCGGATGCCCTCGTCCACGGTTATCGCGTGGATCTCGAAGTCCCGCCTCGGCGCAAAGACCTCGTGCAGGAGCAGGGTCGCGACGGCGCTGTCCTTCCCGCCAGAGAGGCCGACGGCGATCCTGGCCCCGCCCCTCAGCTTGACCTGGTTGGAGATCTCCGCCTTCACCCGCTTCTCGTGGAAGGCCATGAAGTGCTCCTTGCACAGATGCTGCCCGTTGTAGCGGATGAGGGTCACGGCCTCCTTCCCGCACCTGGAGCAGAGCATGGAACGAGGATGTGTGCTTGGATATTTAGTGTTTGACGATTCGGCCTGAATGCTGGCACTGGCCATAGACTTCCAGTCATGCAAAGGTTTTTTATCGTCGGGGCAATTCGGATAGGAAGGGGGAGAGATGAAAGGAATCTGGGTGGAGAAGCACAGGCCACGTAGCCTTGACGATGTCGTCGGTCAGGAAGAGATTGTGGAGAGGCTCAAGGCGTATGTGAAGACCAAGAACCTTCCCCATCTCCTTTTCGCCGGTCCTGCTGGCACGGGCAAGACGACATGCGCGATAGCGCTGACCCGCGAGCTCTTCGGAGACAACTGGAGCCTCAACTTCAACGAGCTGAACGCCTCGGACGAGAGGGGCATCGACGTCGTCCGCACGAAGATCAAGGACTTCGCCAGGATGGCACCCATAGGCGAGGGCGGGTTCAAGATAATCTTCCTGGACGAGGCGGACGCGCTCACATCGGACGCGCAGGCCGCCCTCCGCAGGACCATGGAGAAGTACACGAACACGTGCAGGTTCGTCCTCTCCGTCAACTACTCCTCGAAGATAATCGAGCCCATCCAGTCGAGGTGCGCGGTCTTCCGATTCCGCCCGCTGAAGAGGGAGGCGGTCGAGGGATACCTGACGCGCGTCGCGGAGGCCGAGAACGTGAAGATCACGGAGGAGGGGATGGAGGCGCTCGTCTACATCGCGCAGGGTGACCTGAGGAAGGCGACGAACTCGCTGCAGGTCGCCGCGTCCATCAACACGAC
Source organism: Thermoplasmata archaeon (assembly GCA_023136265.1). Classification (GTDB taxonomy): domain Archaea; phylum Thermoplasmatota; class Thermoplasmata; order RBG-16-68-12; family JAGMCJ01; genus JAGMCJ01. The sequence continues at coordinate 15,121 of JAGLRN010000022.1, read as the reverse complement.
CGTGGACGAGGACACGCTATACAAGGCGGCCGCCACGGCACGACCGAAGGACGTGAGGCAGCTTCTGGAGACGTCGCTGGAGGGGGACTTCATGGCGGCCCGCTCGGCGCTCGACGACCTGCTCATCGAACACGGGCTCTCGGGCGAGGACCTCATAAAGCAGATCCACAGGACGCTGTTCGAGCTGGCCGTCCCGGACGACGTGAGGGTCAAGCTGATCGACAAGATAGGCGAGGTCGAGTTCCGGATGATCGAGGGGAGCAACGAGCGCATCCAGCTTGAGAACCTGATCTCCAACTTCGTGGTCGCCGGCCTGGAAATGAAGAAGAAGTAGTCTCCGAGGCTATTGCCCCGGAGGCGGCTGAGACGGCGGCGGCTGCTGACCGGGTGGGGGCTGCTGTCCCTGCGGCGGATACTGCCCGGGCTGTTGATACTGACCCTGTGGCGGGTACTGTCCTGGAGGATACTGCGGCTGTTGGGGCGGCTGTGATTTCTTGCGGGTCACGGCCCACACAATGAGCGCAATGACGACGATGACGACCACGGCGATGATGATGAGCCCCATCAGAAGGGCGTCGAACACCGACCCCACCACGTCCTCCCCGAGATTGAGACCGGGATTGTCCAGTGGATTGACTGGGCTCGTTTCAGCGGTGAATTCCGCGATGTTATCATAGCCGTCCGAGTCGTAGTCATCTTGGGGACCCTCGTCGAGGCTCCCGAAATGGGTAATCTCCCAAGAGTCCGTCATTCCATCCAGATCGCTGTCCGCTGCGTAGGCAGACCCCGCAACGAATACGAACGCCAATACCACAAAGAGAGCGATAAACTTCCTCATTTGAATCACATGAACCGATTTGGCTCTTGTATTTAAATCGTGGCGACCTGAGAATCCCACACGAGAATCACGACGCCTTTACCAGAGATTTCGGACATACGAAAACTTAATAAACATACCCTGCCATCTAATACCGATGAGGACCGAGCAGGCGGACGAGTACCTTGAGCTCATGTACAAGCTGACAAGGCATGGCAAGCCCGCCAGAACGACGCAAATCGCCAAGGAGCTCGGCCTGGCACCCGCGAGCGTGACCGAGATGCTCCAGCGACTCGCGAAGAGGGGTTACGTGAATTACAAGCCGTACAAGGGCGCCACGCTCACAAAGAAGGGTCTCATGGAGGGGAGAAGGCTTGCCAGGCGCCACAGGCTCTTGGAGAGGTTCCTTCATGACGTCCTGAAGATCGGAAAGGACAAGGTTCACGATGAGGCGTGCAGGCTCGAGCATGCGATCTCGTCCGAGACAGAGGCGGCGATATGCAGGCACCTGAAGCATCCCGCCGAGTGTCCGGATGACGGTTCACCCATACCTCCCTGCGAGAGGGACGTCTTCAGCTGCGAGGAGTGCGAGCTGGCGGAGAAGACCAATCCGGGGAGGAGGGCGAGCCTCGTTTCTCTCTCAACGCTTCCGGAGGGCTCGAGGGCCAAGGTCGCCTTCATCCGAGCCGGAAGGGGGCTCTGCCGGAGGCTCTGCGAGATGGGGTTCACGAAGGACACGATCGTTAGGGTGAAGAGGAAGTCGGGACGTGGCCCGATGGAGCTCTACATCAAGGGCTACAACCTGGCGATCGGCTGGGGAGTGGCTTCGAAGATCTTCGTCGAAGTGAGCTGATGACGTGAGGACGCTGCGGATAGCCCTGGCGGGAAACGCCAACGTCGGCAAGAGTGTTCTGTTCAACGAGCTGACAGGGCTGCACCAGACAGTGGGGAACTGGCCCGGAAAGACCGTCGAGAAGGCGGAGGGGAAGCTCCAGTTCGAGGACCACGAGATACACGTGGTCGATCTTCCAGGCATATACTCTCTCTCATCCTACTCCATCGAGGAGATCGTGGCAAGGGACTACATCGCCTTGGAGAAGCCAGACGTCGTCGTCAACGTGGTAGATGCCACTTCCCTTGAGAGGAATCTCTTCCTGACCCTGCAGCTCATGGAGCTCGGGGCCCCTCTCGTCGTCGCCCTCAACCAGATGGACCTGCTGAAGAAGAAGGGATGGGAGATAGACATCGACGCCCTCGAGAAGGAGCTCGGTGTACGGGTCGTCCCGACAGTCGCGATTAGGGGGGAAGGGATCCATGAGGTGCTCGTACAATCCATTGAGGTCGTGGAGGGGAAGGCTCTCAGACCGCGGATCCCTGAGTATTCTCCAGAATTGGAGAAGAGAATCGAGAAGCTCCAGTCAGTTGTCTCTGGCGTCGGGGCTGACTTCCCGGCGAGATGGACGTCCATCAAGATGCTCGAGGACGATGACAACGTCATCTCAAGAGTGGGAGAGCAGGATGAGAGCGCTGTAATCGCTGCCACGATCCTTTCAGAGGAGATCGAGGAAAAGTTCGGAGACTCGTCCTCGAACGTCATAGTGGGCGAGAGATACCGAATCGCGGGGCAGATATTCAGGAAGGTGGCCAAGCCGACGAGGGAACCGACCCCTTCCCTGAGCGATAGGCTAGATGCTTTCACCATGAACAGACTGACGGGATACATCGTAATGGGTCTGGTCCTGCTTGGCGTATTCTCCCTCATATTCATCGTGGGCGACTTCCTTTCCAGCAACCTCATCGAGGGTTTCGCCCAGGTCGAGTCTCTCTTCTACGAGACATTCGGCGTGAACGATACATCCGAATTCGTGTGGATGGGTCTGATAGAGGGCGTCGTCGCGGGGGTTTCCATCGCCCTGCCGTATCTCATCCCGTTCTTCCTCATCCTCGCCTTCCTGGAGGGATCTGGATACCTGCCCCGAATCGCGTTCCTGATGGACAGACTGATGCACAAGATCGGACTGCACGGGAAGGCCTTCATACCGCTCATCCTCGGGTTCGGATGCAACGTCCCCGCGTGCATGGGTTGCAGGGTCATGGAAACGCAAAGGGAGAGGCTGATCGCCGTCTTCGTCGTGACGCTGGTCCCGTGCGCGGCGACGACCGTCGTCATCCTGGGTGTCGTGGGGACATACTTGGGCTTCCTCCACGCTCTGGGAATATACCTGTTCAACTTCATCATCATAATCCTCCTCGGCAGACTGGCGTTCAAGGCGGTGCCAGGTGAGCCAATGGGGCTGATAATGGAGGTTCCCCCGTACCGGCTGCCCTCCCTGAAGACGGTCCTGCTCCAGACGTGGGCCAGGCTCAAGGATTTCATCCTCATCGCCTTTCCATTCATCATCATAGTTTCGCTGATCGTGCAAGCCATACGCTACGCCGGACTGTTCGATGAACTCAACGGAGCGATGAGCCCGGTAACCGAATTGTGGCTTGGGCTCCCCGCGGTCGTCGGTGTGGTTCTGATATTCGGAATCCTGAGAAAGGAACTCACGCTCATAATGCTCGTCGCCATGGTAGGGACGACGAATCTGACGGCGGTCCTCTCTCCCGTTCAGATGGTCGTCTTCACAATCGTTGTGATGCTCTACATCCCATGCGTCGCGACCATAGCGGTGATGGTGAGGGAGATCGGAGCGCGAAAGGCGGCGATAATCACGTTCGTTGAGATCGCCTTCGCGTTACTCGTTGGCGGCATCGCGTTCAGGATTCTCACCCTCCTCTAGGGTCGTCCCGCTAGAGTGTGGCCTTGGTCAGCACGAGTTCTCCGTGCTTCACGCCCTTAATGGCCTTGATGTTATCGGCCAGTTCCCTGACGTCGTCCCCCCTGCCCCGCACCACCAGGACCTCGAGGCAGGTCTGCTCATCAACGTGAATGTGGGTTGTCGATGAGATCTCGGAGTGATGATGGTGTTGTATGTGTAGCAGTCGATTGGCCACGTTGGCCGCATCGTGGTCGTAGATGATCGTGAGCGTTCCGATGACGTCGCCCTTCTCATCCTCGACCTCGGATTCTATCAGCGATTTCCGCACCAGGTCCCTGATCGCCTCTGATCGATTCGTGTATCCCTTCGTCTTTATCAGCGCATCAAACCTGTCCAGCAGCTCGGGCTCGAATGACACTCCCACCCTTTCCACAGTCATCGTAGCACTTCCGCAAGGCAATCGTGCCACGAATATATGATACTTGCTACCACAAAGCTCTTATAGACCTGCTGGTGTGCTGTAGCACGAAAAACGGAATGTTGCTATGGTGGTAGAGATGTATCGGAAAATCGGAAGGCTGGCACTTGGAATCGCACTCGCCGTGACATTCCTGATGAGCGGCGTGGGCGGTGCGAGCGCGCATTTCAACTTCGCATTGCCGGATGAGTGGTCCATGGGAGTTGCACAGGCAAACGATGTGGAACTGATCTGGGGGCATCCGTACGAGGGCATCTACTTCGATGCGCCTGCCATAACCGCCGCCGGAGTCGTTGAACCGGATGGCACGAAGACGACTCTCACACCTTCTCAGATAGCCGTGGAGGGGCGCGATGCGTGGAAGCTGTCCTTCACACCCAGCGAGAGAGGGGACTACATAGTCTACGCTGACTTCGAGACCCTGGTTGTCCCTGAGGAGGAGATCGCATTGGAGGACCACGTCAAGGCGATAGTCCACTACAAGGTCATGGGTGGTTGGGACCATTCAACGGGTCAGATAATCGAGATCATCCCGCTCACACGGCCCTACGGACTGGAGGAGGGATTCGTCTTCGTGGGCAAGGCCCTCTACAACGGCACGGCCCTTCCTGACGCTCCGGTCGAGATCGAGAAGTACTACCCCGTCGGTGAGGCCCCCGACCCTCTGCCCGAGGAGCCGATGATTACGAGAGAGACCGTGACGGATGAGAACGGCGTCTTCATGTTCACGCTGGATGAGCCGGGCGTGTGGGTCGTCTGCGTCGCGCACACGGTGGGAACGCAGGGCGGATACGACAAGGACATCCGGGGGATACTCATGGTTCCGGTCGAGGAGACGTTCCCGCCCGAAGAAGACGGGGGCGACCTCGAGGAGCTGACCGCTGCGGTGGACGATCTGAAGGGCGAGAACGCGGACCTTAAAGACAGAGTGAGTTCCCTTGAGGGTCTCCTGTGGGCATCGGTCGCGGTCGCGTTGATAGCTGTAATCATAGCGGTCGTTGCGGTTGCGCGTGCGAGAAGGGAATAAAGGTGCTATCACGCGACCAGCTGGTAGGTGATGGATTCTGGTGCACATAGCGGACGGAATCCTGGCGCCCGAAGTGTGGATCGCGGGCTTCGTCATAACGGGCATCATCCTGGCCTATACGCTGTACAGGACGAAGGCGGAGGAGATCCCCAAGATATCCTTGGTGACCTCTGCGGTCTTCGTGGCCTCCCTGATCCACATCCCTCTGGGCCCCACAAGTGTCCACCTCATACTCGCCGGTCTAGCCGGTGTCCTGCTGGCTGAGAAGGCCTATCCGTCCGTCTTCATCGCGCTGTTGCTTCAGGCCTTCCTCTTCCAGCACGGCGGCATAACCACCATCGGGATAAACACCGTGATCATAGGCGTGCCGGCCCTTGTGTCGTACGGCATCTTCGTGGTCGGCGTCAATCATACGAGGTTCGAGCAGAGACTGGTGATATTCGGAGGGCTTGCCGGGGGTGTGGCCATAGTCCTCGCGGTCGTCCTCACGTCGATCGCCCTCCTCTTCGGAGGGGAGGAATTCCTGGGCGTGGTGGCTCTGCTTGCCGTTGCTCATGTCCCTGTCATCGTGATTGAGGCGGTAATCGTGGGAAGCGTTGTGGGGTTCCTGAACAAGGTGAAACCCGAGATGCTCGCGGGAGTGAGAGAATGAGAGTACGATACGTCTTCGCGTGTGCTAGCTCTTTGATCATGTTGCTGCTCGTTGTCAGCGTTGCGGGAACGGTGAGCGCCCACAGGATCTACGTGGACGTGACGTCGCAGGAGGTCGAGATTGAGGCCTACTACGGAGACGGCACACCTGTCAGGAACGGCGACGTGACCGTGTACAAGCCGAACGGTGACGTCTATCTGGTCAACAAGACGGACGACGACGGAAGGTTCAGTTTCGAGGTGAAGAACGTGGACGCGGAGTATCTGGTCATCGAGGTTGAGCAGACCGGCCACAAGGCCGAGGTGACCTTGGGCACCGGGGTCGGAAGCTCCGAAGATGAGGTGCCGTCCTATCAAGCGGCGATCGCGGGCCTCGGATACCTCCTCGGGCTGGCGGGGATAGCCAGTTTCTACGCGACTTGGAGGATGAGGAAGAAAGAAGGAGATGATGAGGAAGCATGAGCCATTTCGATATCGACGAGTACGCTTACCTGGAGTCGCCGTTCCACAGCTTCGACCCCAGGGCCAAGTTCGTGTCCGTGCTCGTCCTCATGTTCTCGATAGTGCTGCTCAATGACATCAGGATACTAACTGCCGGGCTCCTCCTGGCCGTCGCTCTCGTCCTCATCTCGAGGATCCCGCTGTTGTTCGTCATGGGACGCCTGAAGTGGGTGGCCCTCTTCGTCCTCGCGGTCGTGATAGTCCTGCCGTTCTCCGTCAGCGGCACGGCCCTTTTCAGCGTGGGCGCTCTGACGTTCACAAAGGAGGGTTTCCTTCAGGCCCTTGTGATCTCCGTCAAGGCCTTCTCTGTCGTCCTACTGATCTTTCCTATGCTCGCGACGATGAAGTTCGTCAGCTTCATCAAGGCTCTAGAGAAACTGCACGTGCCCAACAGGCTCGTGCAGATGATCACGTTGACGTACCGCTACATATTCGTGCTGCTGAACGAGATCCAGAGAACGCTGAGGTCCATTGAATCCCGCGGTTACGGGAAGAGGACGAGCATCCTCGGCTTGAAGAATCTGGGCACGGCCATCGGCATGTTGCTCGTCCGCAGTTACGAGAGGGGCGGGCGGATATTCGACGCGATGGTCTCCAGGGGATACAACGGCACGATGGAGACGCTGAGAGAGTTCAGGATCAACTCGAAGGACTGGGCGAAGGCCGCCTCGATAGTCGCCGTGGCGGTCCTGCTGCACGTGGCGGCCTTCACGAGCTCGATCTACCTGGGAGCGATCTGAATGAAGAACAACGGAAAACCGATGGTGGTAAGGAACCTTAGCTACAGATACTCGGACGGAACGAGCGCCCTGGAAGATGTCTCCTTCGAGGTCTCCAACGGCGACAGCGTGGCTCTCGTCGGACCGAACGGCGCGGGCAAGTCCACACTGCTGCTGCATCTGAATGGCATCTTGAGCAAGCAGACCGGGTCCATCGAAATCCTGGGGATGCCGCTGGAGAGGAAGAACGTCGGGAGCATCAGAAAGCGGGTCGGGCTGGTGTTCCAGGACCCGGAGGACCAGCTCTTCATGTCGACCGTCTTCGATGACATCGCCTTCGGCCCGATCAACATGGGCCTCCCAGAGGAGCAGGTCCGCGAGAGGGTGAGATGGGCGTTGACGGAGGTCGGCCTGAACGGCTACGAGGACAGATGCCCGCACCATTTGAGCGTCGGGGAGAAGAAGAAGGTGTCGGTCGCGACGGTCCTCTCGATGGGGCCCGAGATCATCCTGCTCGACGAGCCGACGTCCAACCTGGACCCGCTCGCGAGGAGGAGGATGATCGAGATGTTGAAGGGGCTCCGGGCGACGAAACTGATCGCCTCGCACAACATCGAGATGCTCCTCGGGATATGCGACAGAGCCATACTCCTGGACAACGGCAGGGTCGTTGCGGACGGCAAGACGGCGGATGTGCTGACGGACCCTGAGCTCCTGAGAGAACACGGCCTCGAAGTGCCCATGCTCGTGAAGCTGTTCGGCAGTGATGCGCTGGATGTCATCAGAGAGGAGTTCTGAGACACCGAGCGGACTGCAGTCAGATGCGGGCACCGGGATTTGAACCCGGGTTATGAGCTTGGCAAGCTCAAGTGATAACCAGGCTACACTACGCCCGCTTGGGCTTCGCATACCGATTGCGACATTTAAACTTTTTTCGGGTCAGCAATCCCGCTCGAGGAACCGAACACCTTTTTATCGTAGCGACCCATTAATCACAGGATGCCCGCCAAGCTCGAGGATCTGGGGGAAAGGGAGATCATTCGACGCATCAAGGACCTCCTCGGTGAAGCCGAGCGGGGCATAGGACTGGGGGACGACACGGCCGCCATCCCGCTTGGCGATTCGTATCTCCTCGTCACGACGGACCTGATGGTGAGGAAGACCCACATCCCGGAGTCCATGACCCCGTTCCAGACGGGGTGGTACGTCACCGCCATCAATCTCAGCGATATCGCCGCGATGGGCGGGGAACCGCTCGGATTCCTCGTCGCCCTCGGGTTGCCCAGGGATATGGAATACGAAGAGCTGGAGCAGTGCGTCCTCGGCATGGAGAAGTGCTGTTCCGAGTACGGAACGGAGATCCTTGGCGGGGACACGAAGGAGAGCGAGGAGTTCACGCTCGCGGGAACCGCAATAGGGACCGTTCCAAAGGAGAACATCCTCCTCAGGAGCGGCTCGCGGGTCGGCGATGAGGTCTGCGTGACCGGCCCTCTGGGGCGGGCGGCGTGCGGCTACTTCGCCCTGAAGAGGGGGCTGAACCTGGATGATTCCGTATCCGCTCTCCTCGCTCCCCGCCCAAGGGTGCGGGAGGGCATGGCCCTCTCCTCGGCGGGTTCGGTGACCGCGTGCATGGACATCTCCGACGGCATCGCCTCTTCTCTCCACCAGATGACCGAGCTCGGGGGCTCGCACTTCAAGATCGCATACGAAGAGATACCCAAGTCGCGGGACCTGACAGCATTTCCGGACATCCCGCATGAGGACCTCGTCCTCTACTTCGGCGGGGACTACGAGCTCGTCTTCACCGTCAGAAAGGACGCCCTGGAGGACGTGCGACAGACGCTTGAGCGGGCGGGTTCCCGCCTCTGGCGGGTAGGCGAGGTGATCGAGTCCGAGGAGAACGTCCTCGAGATAGGCGGGGAGAGGCACCCGCTCCCCAACAGGGGCTGGGAGCACCTCTGGCCAGCGACCCTCAAATCATTTAAATATTGACCTTCCGTATTACTCGCTGGTGAGGGCATCCGGCATGGAGGTTTGCTTCATAAATCGAATGACGCAGTAAGAGAAGCGAGGTTCTGGAAGGACCTGGGGGACTCAAAGGTCCAGTGCCTCCTGTGCCCTGTTTCCTGCAAGATAAGCAACGGCAAGCTGGGCCTCTGCGGGGTCCGGGAGAACAGGGGCGGGAAGCTCTTCACGCTCATCTACGGGAAGGCATCCTCCGTGGCGAACGACCCGATAGAGAAGAAGCCCCTCTATCACTTCCACCCGGGAACGAGCGTTCTCTCCTTCGGAACGGTCGGGTGCAACATGAAGTGCCTCTTCTGCCAGAACTACACGATATCGCAGGTGAAGTACGGGACGATCCCCATGAGGGACATTGCTCCCGAGGACGTCCTCCCGCTCGTCGAGAAGTACGGGTCGAGCGGCGTCGCGTGGACATACAACGAGCCGACCATATGGCACGAGTTCGCATACGACGCGAGCAAGCTGGTGAAGGAGGCCGGACACTACTCCGTCTACGTCACCAACGGGTACATCAACGAGGACCCGCTCAGGGAGATGGCGGAGTACCTGGACGCCATGAACGTGGACATCAAGGCGTTCACGGAGGACTTCTACAGGACGCTCTGCAAGGGAAGGCTCCAGCCCGTGCTCGACACGTGCGTCCTGGCGAAGGAGCTAGGGATACACCTCGAGCTCACCAAGCTCATCGTGCCGAACGAGAATGACAGCCCCGAGGAGACGAGGGAGTTCTGCCGGTGGGTCGTCGAGAACCTCGGGGAGAGGACGCCCGTGCACCTCTCAAGGTTCCATCCGGACTACAAGATGAGGGACAGGAAGAGGACCCCGATGGATACGCTGGACGAGTCCTTCGAGATAGCCCAGTCGGAGGGTCTGAAGTACGTCTACCTGGGCAACATTCCGCACGACGCGCGAGAGAACACGTACTGCCCCGACTGCGGGGGCATGCTGATAGAGAGATGGGGGTTCAGCATCGGCGAGACGAACCTCGACGGGGACAAGTGCGCCTCCTGCGGTGCGGACCTGGACATGGTCCTCTAGATCTTCAGCTCGCCGTCCTCGAGGACAAGCCTATTGTCGATTATCACCCTCGGCTTTCGCATGATGGCGTCCACGTGAACGCCGCACCTTATCCTGCCGCCGAACGTGCTGTTGTCCCCGAAGGCGACGTGGGCGGTCCCCAGCACCTTGTCGTCCTCCAGGAAGTTGCCTATCAGCCTCGCCCTCGGGTTCAGCCCCATCCCGAACTCGCAGACGAGCCTGCCGTCCCTTCCACCCTTGTTCATCTCCGCCACCGCGGACTTCGCTCCGGTTATCCGGGTCGCGATCCCCTCCTTGACCCATATCGTCGCGGGCTCCTTGATCAACTCGTGGAAGGACCCATCCACGACTATCTTTCCCTCCGCGCTCCCCTCGACGGGAGCGATGAAGAGCTCCCCCGCCGGAAGGTTCGTGAATGCCCCCTTCTTGTGGCATATGCCTGTGTCGTCCGTGATCCAGTCCCTCCTGGTGGTCTTCAGGCTAATGTCCGTCCCAAGATCGGAGAAGACCTCGATCCTCTTCGCACCCCTCAGCTTTCTGTAGAGCCTGCGCATGGTTCTCTCGACCTCGCGATAGTCGGCGAGCATGGCGCCGTCGCTCATCATGCCCTCCGTGATGCCAGGCATGGTGGCTATTCTCGCTCCCGCCCTGGACGCGTTCCTCCTGGCCTGAGTGTGAGAGAACGAGAACGTCGTCACGCCGATGATGACATGTGCGTCCAACATCATGTTGGCGATGGCCTTCGGCGGTTCCTCGCCGTGCCTCTTTCGCGGGAGCATCTTCGCGATGACGGGTTCGGCACCCACCTCGGCGATGCCGTCGAAGAGTGCCTCGGCTATCTTCTCCTTACCAGTGTCGGTGATGATGAGAACGGACTCTCCCTTTTGGACGCTCAGGGCGCTCTCGATGGCGACCCTAGCACCCTTCTTCATGGCCATGGGGAGTCTATCCAAAACAACGTAATTATAGTTTGTCTCGGCGTTCTTCCGACCCCTCACGAGAACGGTATCGGTCCTGAGAAGGACAACATCATTCTTATATATTCATACAAACTCCTCCTTCAGGACGCTGGGTGATTGATTGTCGACTGTTGATGACCTCAAGAGGATTCTGAACGAGCTGAGTTCCGACTACGAAGTTGACATCTCGGCCATCGTCTCGAGGAGCGGGGTCCCGATAGCCTGGAACATCCCGGACGAGGTTCACGTTGAGACGTTCGCGACGCTGTCGGCGACGCTCCTGGGAGCTTCGGAGGTCGTCTACACGGGACTCAGCAGGGGAACGCCCAAGCGGATCATCGTGCAGTCGGAGGACGGAACCCTTGTCGCCATCGGATTGTCGAAGAAGGCACTGCTCGTCGCGATGGGCAATAAGGGCGATGACAAGGTCTTCCAGGCGGTCGACAGTGCCGCGAAGAAGATAAGAGAGGTCCTCCAGAGCGAGGCAGAGATCTAGTCCTTCGATCCCAGTCCTTTTCTGACTATCCGCGGTAGTTCTTTCAGCGACCCGATCGTGAAGTCGGGGCAGAAGCCTTTTGTCGCGCAGGGTTTGTGCGGGGCCTTCCGTTGCAGGCAGACCGTGGCGGCGCCCATGTCCTTCGCCCGCTTCAAGCTGGTACTGGCGTCATCAACGACGAGACACCTGTCGGGAGAAAGTCCCAACTCCTTGAAGGCCTCCTTCCAGAACACTTCATCGGACTTCCGCGCTCCCATCTCATCGGGGGTCAGCCTTTTCAGGAAGGTGTCCTTCAGCCCCGAGCTCTCAAGAAGACCCCTGAGATGGTCCGAGGACACATTCGAGGCGATGTAGAGGTCGATCTGCATCTCCTTGATCTTCTCGAGCGACGGGGCGACGTCGGGATAGACCAATCCGAGCTGGGAAGCGATATCGTACTCCAGCTCTGTCGAGATGCGGAACGCCTCTCCGTTCTCGATATGCACTCCAGCCTCCTTGAACGCCATCTTCACTGTCTTCGCTTCAAGGTCCTTCTCGAACGCGGAACCGTTGCGGTGCTTCTCGTAAAGCCTCTGCCACTCAGTGACGTACCACTCGAATGCCAGGTCGTGTGCCTTGACCCACCGTCCGAAGGAGCCGCCGTAGCGGGACCTCAGAAGGGACGCGTACACCGTCCGATACTTCTTCGACGTCTCCTCCCGGTCACCGATGACCCCGTACCAGTCCATGATGACGGCGGCTATCTCCAGGTCTTGTCCCCCGCAGCGTATGGCGGGGCCTCGTATTCAAGTTTTCTGTGCACGGGAACCCGAGACCCGCAATATTGAAGTCGCACGGACATATTCACATTGGATGCAGAGGCTGATGGAAGTCTACGACAGGCTGCTCGATGACTTCGGCCCGCAGGGCTGGTGGCCCGCCGAGACCGCCTTCGAGGTCATCGTTGGCGCGATCCTGACACAGCAGACCGCCTGGAAGAACGTCGAGAGGTCCATCGAGAACCTCAAAGGGGCTGGGTTGATGGACGTGGAGGCGCTTGCGCGTGCCGATGCGGGCAAAATCGCGTCCCTCACCGCCCCGTGCGGGTTCCCCAGGACCAAGCCGTTGCGGCTGAAGGGGATGGCCTCGTACATCAGCGAGAACTACGGGGACGTGGATTCCTTCCTGGCCAAACCTGGAGAATCGCTGAGGGAGGAGCTCCTCGCCCTGGACGGGATCGGCCCAGAGACCGCGGACTCGATCCTGTGCTACGCGAGCGACAAGCTGTACTTCGTGGTCGACGCCTACACCAGGAGAATAGGGAACAGATCGGGCCTGTTCGACCTCGAGGATTACGATGAGATACAATTCCATTTCCAGAGAATTATACCGAAAGACTTGAAAACCTATCGCGAATTCCACGCCTTGATGGTGCAACTGGGGAAGAACCATTGCAGGAGGAAGCCGAGGTGCGCTTCTTGCCCCCTCGGGGACATGTGCGAGCACGCGAGGAGGTCCCATGGAGATTAGCGTTCTCTTTTTCGATGCGCATGGGACCATTCTGGAGAGCATCAAGTACACCCTCCTCGAAGTTGCCGAGGACATCGTGGAGGAATACGAGCTGGACATGAATGGAGGAGAGTTTCTCGACAAATGGTCGGAGAAGTTCTCGAACGTTCTGAACAAGGACTTCCACACGATGAAGGAGGCCAACGAGATCAGCCTCGGGAAGATGTTCAAGGCCCACAAGATAAAGTCGGACCCGCTCGCGTACACGGAGAGCCTGCACCAGAGATGGTTCTACGCCGACGTCTACCCGGAGGTGAACGGGATCCTCGACCTGCTGGAGGACGTCCCGAAATGCGTCGTCTCCAACGCCGACGATGACTTCCTGACCGCGTCCCTGGATTCCAACGGCCTCGTGTTCGATGAGGTCATCACGTCCGAGAGCACGAAGTCCTACAAGCCCGCCAAGAAGATATTCAAGACGGCGCTCAAGAAGATGGGGGCCAAGCCCAAGGAGGCCGTGCACCTCGGTGACTCCCTGGACATGGACGTCGTCGGCGCGGTCAACTCCGGGATCGCTGCGATCTGGGTCAACAGGGAGAAGGAGAGGCTCGGTTCTCCGCCCACGAAACCGGCGCTGGAGGTCCCGGATCTGAAGGGGCTGCCCGCCCTTCTCGGATTCGAGGAGCCCCCCGCGGAAGAAGACGAGGACGAGGAGTAGGCGGACCTGGTTCGGCTCCTTCGAACATTTTCCATTATCGAATAGGTTTAAAATGCGTCAGGCTATTCTGTAATGAAAGGGGGTAGAGGTTTGTCGAAGACTACGATATCGGACAGGATAGTCCTTCATCTCAGGGGACACTGTCGGCAGAAGGATTCTTACTTCCTACCCCCAGAACTGACCCAGAAGGGGATTGCGAAATCGATAGGTTCAACCCGAGCTGGCGTGACGTTCGAGGTCGGGAGACTCGTGGAGGAGGGGTACGTCGAGGAGTATCTCAGAAAGATAGCGGGCTCCAAGCAAAAGGTGAAGGCCTACTTCCTCACCGAGAAGGGCGAGGACCTTGCCAACGAGATGAGGGAAGCCATCCTGAAGAAGGAGGTCACGTTGAAGGACTTGGACGGGAGCGAGGTCCGCCTCACTGGCAAGGAAGCCCTCGAGAGGATGCGTCGGGACATCGGCCTGTCCACATCGATGGCGCTGGAGGAGATCGCCGAAACGGACTTTGTCGATCTCAGCCTCCTCAAGCGGCTCCCGCCGAGCAGGCCCTTCCCGCTTCCAGAGAGGTTCTTCGGTCGGGAGGAGGAGGTCGAGAACCTCTCCAGGCTCCTGAAGGAATCCACCCCGGAGAAGCCCGCACCGCTCCTGATCTCCCTCATGGGCGTCACGGGCGTCGGGAAGACCTCGCTTGCCGCGAAGGTCGCCTCCGAGTACAATGGCGCGTCCTTCTTCCACAGGACCCACGAGTGGGACTCGCCCAGCACGATAATGAGAGCCCTGGCATCCTTTCTGAAGGAGCAGGGGAAGGACCGCATGTTCCGGTACGCCAAGACGTTCCAGCCCGACCCGAGGGAGCTGGCGCTCGTTCTGCGGGAGGACCTGCGGAGCGGTCTGCTGGTCTTCGACGACTGCCACAAGTCCGAGCACGTCCAGTCCTTCCTGTCCGCGCTGATGGACGTGGGAGAGAACTGGGCGGTCAAGATCGTGGCCGTGAGCAGGAGGAAGCCCTCCTTCTACAACCGGGCGGACATAACCGTCAAGGGAACGGTCGCGGAGTTCAGCCTGGGCGGGCTGGACCGCCAAGCCGCCCGAGAGCTCCTGGAGAGCCACCACGGCCCGCTCGATGACGAGGCGTTCGAGGGCATCTACTCCCTCACCGAAGGGCACCCGATGCAGCTGCTCCTCGTGTCCGCGGACAGATTGTCCGAGACGAAAGAGGCCAGGGAGGACCACCTGACGTACGTGCACGAGGCGATAGTCCCCGAGCTGACAGATGACGAGGAAGAGGTCCTGGCCAGGTGCGCCGTCTTCAGGGAGAGCTTCCCGCCGGAGGCCCTCGGTCCCGTCAGCCAGAAGACCGTCGAGAATCTCGTCGAGAGGTCCATCCTCCTAGAGGACGGCGAGAACTTCGGGATGCACGAGATCGTCAAGGAGTTCGTCCT
>JAGLRN010000021.1 GCA_023136265.1 Thermoplasmata archaeon | reverse complement strand
GGGCTTCCAGAGGCTCTACCATCTCGTCCGGGCGGGAAGGAGGCCGGAGGCCCTGCGGCTGGTGAAGAAGAGGGCGGTGGAGTTCATATCCCACGGGCTGAGCGACGAGATCGCGGGGATCATCGAGGAGCTGCAGAAGGACCACGAGGACGACCCGCTCCTCACGATGATACGGGCGAGGATCAGCGAGGCCATGGGCAGGACCGAGCGGGCGCTTGACCTCTACGAGAAGGCCGGAGAGCTCGGCGGGCCAATCGACAAGATGGAGTCGGCCATCCGCATCGGGGTGCTCGCGGCGGACGTCGAGGACTTCACCAGCTCGGAGAAGTTCTTCGAACGGGCGCTGCACTTCTCCGGGAGGGTGGACAACGCGATCGGGGAGGCCAACGCCTACCGCGGGCTCGGCATGCTGAACATCCAGAAGGGGAACTACGGCGAGGCGGTGAAGCAGCTCAAGATGAGCCAGAGCCGCTACTCCGGGACGGGGAAGGAAGAGGAGCTGTCGAACACGCTGAAGCTGCTGGGGATCGCCCAGCTGCGCAAGGGCGAGCTCTTCGCCTCGCAGAGGAGCCTCGAGAAGAGCCTGGAGATGAGCCAGGGCAGCCAGAAGGAGGAGGCCGAGATCCTGAACCACCTGGGAACGGTCCTGATGAGGATGAACAAGCTGGAGGATGCTGACGAGAGGCTCGGTCAGAGCGTGCACCTGGCTCATGAGGACGGGCAGATGAGGATCGAGTGCCTGGCCATGTGCAACCACGCCAACGTGCTCCTGGAGCTCGACGAGCCTGAGCGGGCCTCGGAGCTCTGCGAGAGGTCGCTGGAGATCGCATCCGGCCTCGAGGACCCGGAGGTGACCAGCTCCGTATACATGACGATGGCCAACATACTCGGCACGAGGGAGAAGCCAGATAAGGCCATGAGCTACATGGAGAAGAGCATCGTGCTCCTCCGGGACTCGGACGACCGTCAGGCGCTGGCTGACAGGCTCTTCCGGCTCAGCGAGATGAAGCTGTCCCAGGGGTCCAAATCGGAGGCCATGAAGCTCAAGGAGGAGGCCTTCAGGGTCCTCAACTCCAAGCCCCAGCACTGATACAACAATATTTATATAGTTCAGGCATATTTTGTCGCAGCCCTGAGAAGGGCAGAAGGGATATGGGAAATCACTTGGAAAATTGATAGTGAGGGTGTAAAATGAAGAAAGGTATTGTTGCCCTGTTGGCGTTTGTAATGGTGAGCATGGCTTTCTGTGCATGGAGCCCTGGGGCCATGGCGCAGCCGACTGACCTCTGGATAGAGGATAGCCCTTTCACGCACAACGACTGGGAGTTCGTCCCCGATGAGACGATTAGCATACACATCGAGGGTGTGGAGGACGACGTCTTCGACATCCTGATAGTGTACGACCCGTGGGGCGCTAATTCCCTGAAGAGGGAATGGGACGATAGAACGATTCCCAGCAGTGAGGAGATCGTCCTCAACTATGAGATACCCGATTCCGCCGCGAGCATAGAGATGTACCAGGTCCAGATCTGGGACGAACCCAGGACAACGCAATACTGGTGGTTTGACTATAATTATTGGGTGGTCCTCTTCGATGCTGACATGGAGATCGAGAGGGACAACTACATCGCCGGAGAAAAGGTGACGGCCCACTATATGTGCTGGTACATAATGGATCACGGTCCTGTGACGGACGGAAACATCGATTGGGTCGCCATAGAGGATGCAACGAATACCGAGATTGCTGGCGATGACATACCGATAAACGACGCGGACGATGCCGTCGGCACGTTCTCGTTCAACCTCGGGACGGGAACCGCCCCGGGATGGTTCACGGTCTACTTCTGGCTGAATGATACGGATTCCGCCACACCCGATCACACGATTCCCGTGACTAAAGGCTTCGAGGTTGAGACCTTGGACGTCGATGTCGACTTGGACAAGGCTCCTCCAGCCGTCTACGCCCCCGAAGAATCGGTACGAGTGGACGTAACGGTCCTCATTGACGGAGAGCCAGTAGCGGGCGCCGAGGTGGACATCATCGTGAGGGAAGACGGCGACATAGTCGCCTCATACGGAGCGGACGATCTGCTGACGAAGACCGATGGGACAGTGACTCACATCTTCACGCTCGACGCGAACATAGCTGATGAGACCGAGTTCGAGGTCGAAGCCGAGGTGCGACTGGAGGACGTAACGGTTTCCGATATCGAGCTGTTCACAGTGGAAGAGGAAGCGATCGGAGACCTGGAAGTGACCCTCAAGTTCGACAAGAACATCTACCTGACGGGCGAGACGATAACCGCCACGGCCAGGGTTCAGACGAGCGGCACGACGACAGCCGACATCTCATATCGCTTCTGGATCCGCAATGCATTCCCGTGGGGAGACCTGATCTACTGGACGATACAGCCCGAAAACGAACTGCAGTGGGTGATTCCGGATGACTTCTCAGGCGGTCTGCACTTCACAGTCGACGCAAAGAACACCGAAGGATACGAGGATTCGGACTCAGACTATGTGGACGTCGTGTACGGACACCTTCTGGTCGATGCGGACAAGAAGGAGTATGAAGCGGGAGACACTATCACGGTCTCCTTCGAGCTCGTCACCAACGTGATGACGGACCCCGAGTTCTTCTACGCCGTTGAAGTTGCAGGACTGGCAATCGAATCCGGTCCGGCGGGAGCCAACGACTTCTCATTCGACATTCCGGCGATACCGGCAGATTCGTATAGATTCGTGGTCATCGCCATCGATGAGGGATACGAGGTGGAAGGTGCGGACACCTCCCGACTGCTCGCAGGCTTCTTCATGAGCTTCGAGTTCGACAAGGAGGCCTACTCGCCAGGGGACACGGTGACGATAACCTACGAGATCAAGGCAAGGGGCGACTCCACACTCCCAGGGACATTCAACATACAGTACGGACTGATGAACGGCCCAGGGTACAGCAAGCAGACAACGAACGCCAAGGGAACGCTGAAGTACAAGATACCCGACGGCATTGATGAGGGACACCAGTTGTTCAGCGTGAGCGATGGGAGCACAGCCGGCGCGTACGAGTCCGTATACGTCAGGTCGGGACTGAACCCCTTTGAATGGGCCAAGCTCGCCGACACGCCAATGTTGAGCGTGATACTGCTCATACTCGTGATCATACTGTTCGTTCTCGTGTTCAGGCGCGGAAGGGCGCCAAAGCCCGCAGCAGCACCGCCAGCAGAGAAGCCTGCACCAGAGCCTGAGCCCGCTCCTGCCGAGGAAGCGGCTACGCCGGGAATGGTGATCAACTGCAAAGCGTGCGGTGCGCCAATAGAGCTCACGACGTCGAAGAGACCGCTGGAGGTCATGTGCCCCTCCTGCGGCGAGACCGAGATGGTCCAGTAGCCGCTGGAAAACTATCGATGTGCAAAGTAGGCGGTAATCCCGCCTACACCTTTCTCGATCCTAGCGAAGCCTAT
>JAGLRN010000020.1 GCA_023136265.1 Thermoplasmata archaeon | reverse complement strand
ACTTGCCTGTGGCTTTGTTCACCAGATCACACCGGGGACATTTCTTTGGAGCTAGTGTGCTCTTGACCTCCTCCTCTTTCGACTTCAGTCCTCTCATCTTCAGTATGGCATCGTCGACATCCCTTCCAGACAGATGCACATAGGTCGCAGGCATGTCCGATCCTCGAACCCATCCAAGATACTGGTTCATCTGGGCCTCTGTCAGATGGTTTGCCAGGAACGTAGCTCTGCTGTGTCTGAAGTTGTGAGGGTTCACCTTCTTCTTGACATCCGCTTTCTTGGCGACCTGGACGAGCATCTTCCTGAGTGCTGGATACTTCAGGTATTGGCCTCTTCCAACAGTTCCTATCCCCACCCAGAGGAATGCATCCGAATCCTCCCTCTGAGGATGATTCTCCAGCCATTCCGCGAGATAGGGAGTGGAATCCAACAGAGGCACACGCCTCGCACCTGTTTTCCCGTGGATAGCGATTCGGGTGAGGTTCTCCTCGAAGGAGACATTCTTGATTCTCATGGTGAGGAGTTCGCCCACTCTGCATCCAGATTCCCAGAGCAGCGATATGATCGCCCGATCTCTAGGAGTCCAGGCCACTGAGATCATCCGCTTGACTTCCTCTTCTGTCAGAAGCTCCTCCGGAAGCTTGTTGTTGTTTCTCTTGTCTGTGGTCTTGATCCACTCAACACATTCCGGATATCTCTCTCCACCATTCAGCCACCTGTAGAACACCTTGATCGTCTTTCTGAACTCCGTCTTTGATGCTTCTGCCAGATCCCCCTCTTCGAGTTCATGAAGGACTCGTCTCAGGTCGTCTGCAGTCACATCCTGGAAGTCCTTGTCCAACATGCGAGCGAGTTTCGGCAGGTCATCCAGGTAGCGCAGAATCCGAGCGTGTCCTATTCCCTCAGCGATTCTGTCCCTCTGGAACTTGAGAATCTTGTCCTTTGCCTTCTTGGAGATGTCCTTCAATCCCTTGATCATACTCAACTTCCTCTTCAACTTCCCCTTGTAGTTGTAGAGGTCAATGCTTGCACTCATCGAGAGTGCATCGCATCGGTAGGATTTTAACCTTTAGTTAAGCGCCGAGGGGGAGATTCGAACTCCCGCGGTGCAAAGCACCAGTGGCTGTCTCGATCGTCGAGACTCTCGAGGCCACCGCCGTAGGCCGGACTTAGCTACCTCGGCCTGGTGCAAAAGCTATTAGGGAATGCGGAAATAACACTATCGGTATGAAGGTCCACGTCGAACTGCTGCCTTCGGGGGAGAGGAGGACGATGAAGTTCCCAGACGAGGCCAGCGGATTCGATGTCGTCCGTGCGCTTGACCTCAAGCCGGACGCCCACATCCTGGTCAGGGACGGCAGCCCGGTCCCTATGGACATCGTCTTGAGGAACGGCGACAGGGTCAAGCTCATCAAGGTGGCGTCTGGCGGGTGAAGATTTATAGTGAATAGGCAATTCCTAGAGGGTTTACATGGACTCAGAGGACGAGATGCTCAGGTCGCTAGGTATGAAATCCATCGATGAGCTCTTCGAGGACATCCCCGAGGACGTGAGGGTCGAGGACATCGGCCTGCCGCCTGGCAAGAGCGAGATGGAGGTCCTCAACGAGGTCGAGGCAGTGCTCTCCATGAACAAGAGCATCAAGGAGATGCCGGCCTTCCTCGGCGGAGGGGTGTACAACCACTACGTCCCCGCGCTCGTCGATGAGATCCTCTCCCGCTCGGAGTTCTACACGTCCTACACGCCGTACCAGCCCGAGGCCAGTCAGGGAATGCTGCAGGCGCTGTTCGAGTACCAGAGCATGATATGCGAGCTCACGGGGATGGAGGCGGCGAACACGTCCATGTACGACTGGTCGACCGCCATCGGGGAGGCAGCGCTCATGGCCGCCCGCCTGACCCGCAAGAGCGAGATAGTCGTCCCGAGGGCGATGCACTGGGACAAGCACAGCGTCCTCGCCAACTACTGCAAGGGCCCTGGGATCAGGGTTAGGGCGTTCGACTACGACAAGGAGACGGGCAAGATAGACATCGAGCACCTGAGCAGTCTTGTCTCCGACCAGACGGCGGGCGTGTACTTCGAGAGCCCCAACTTCTTCGGCGTGATAGAGGACGGGCTCGATGCTGTGAAGGACGTTTCAGGGGACGCCATGCTCATAGCGGGCGTCAATCCCATATCCCTCGCGCTGCTCAAGCCGCCGGGGGACCACGGCGCTGACATTGTCGTCGGCGAGGGTCAGATGCTCGGCTCCTATCCGAGCTTTGGCGGGCCGCTCCTGGGGATCTTCGCATGCCTCCAGAAGCACGTGAGAAAGATGCCCGGGCGGGTGATAGGGATCACCGATGACGCCGACGGCAAGCGGGCCTTCTGCATGACATTGCAGACAAGGGAGCAGCACATCAGGCGGGAGAAGGCGACGAGCAACATCTGCTCGAACGAGTCCCTAATGGCCATCGCTTCCGCCGTCTACATCTCGGTCCTGGGAAGGAACGGGCTCAGAAAGATCGCCAACGAGTGCGTTGCGCGGACCAAGGAAGCGGCGAGGCGCATCGGCACGCTCGACGACTACCTCGCCCCCGCGTTCGCGTCGGAGTACTTCAACGAGTTCGTTGTCAGGTCCAAGATCTCCTACGACGCCGTTCACAAGCACCTGCTGCACTCTGGCATACACGGCGGGCTCTCGCTCAAGTCCCACTTCCCGGAGCTGGAGGAGTCCGCTCTCTTCGCGTTCACAGAGGTTCACACGACATCGGACATCGATCGGCTCGTCTGGGCGCTGGAGGGGGTCAGGTGAGCTACCGCCAGGCGCGCTACGAGGTCCCGCTGATCCTCGAGCTCGAGGACACGGTCGGGGAGGACGGGTCCGAGAGCGAGCTGCCGCAGCCTCTGCTGAGAGAGGAGCTGAGGATACCCAACCTGCGTGAATCCCAGGTCACGCGTCACTACTTCAGGCTCAGCCAGATGAACTTCGGCGTCGACACCGGGTTCTACCCGCTGGGGTCGTGCACGATGAAGCACACGCCCAAGATACTCGAGCGGGTGGCCTCCTCGCCCAAGGCCAAGTTCCTGCATCCCGAGCAGGACTGGTCCACGGTCCAGGGCGCCCTTCAGATTCTGTACGAGCTCCAGGGCATGCTTGCCACGCTCGGCGGTGTGCATTCCGTGACCCTGCAGCCCGCAGCGGGCGCTCAGGGCGAGTTCACGGGACTTCTCGTCGCACGCGCCTACCATGAGGACAACGGCGAGAAGAGGACGCAGGTCGTCCTTCCCGATTCCGCGCACGGCACGAACCCCGCGAGCGCCGCCATGATGGGCTTCGAGGTGATGGAGATCCCGTCCAACGAGGGTCGCGTGGACCTCTCCGCTCTGGAGAAAGCCGTCGGGGAGAAGACCGCGGCGTTCATGATAACGAACCCGAACACGCTGGGGCTCTTCGAGAGCGACATCCTGGAGATCGCGAGGATAGTGCACGACGCCGGGGCTGTGCTGTACTACGACGGAGCGAACCTCAACGCGATAATGGGACGCACAAACCCTGGCAGGATGAGGTTCGACATTGTCCATTTCAACCTCCACAAGACGTTCGCAACGCCCCACGGGGGAGGCGGACCCGGTGCGGGCCCCATCGGCGTCGTCGACAGGCTGGACGAGTTCCTCCCCGTGCCCGTTGTCGCCTACGACGGGGAGCGCTACTATCTGGAGCACGACCGCCCGAAGAGCATCGGGAAGGTCCGATCCTACCTCGGGAACTTCGCCGTCCTTCTCAAGGCGTACGCCTACATCAAGCTCCAGGGAGGGGACGGGCTCAAGCGGGTATCGGACCGAGCGGTACTCAACTCCAACTACTTGAGCTCTAGGCTCGAGGGCGTCCTGGATATCCCCTATAACGGTCTCAGGAAGCACGAGTTCGTCGCGAGCGCCTCGTGTCTGAAGGAGAGGGGCGTCAGGGCGAAGGACGTCTGCAAGCGCCTGATCGACTTCGGTTTCCACCCGCCCACCGCCTACTTCCCGCAGCTCGTGGACGAGGCACTGATGATAGAGCCCACCGAGAGCGAGACGAAGGAGACGCTGGACAGGTTCGCCGAGGTCATGCGGGAGATAGTGAACGAGGACCCGGAGATCACAAGAAGCGCTCCTCACAACGCGTCCGTGAAACGTGTGGACGACGTCGCAGCCGCGCGAAAACCCGTTCTCAGCTTCAAGATGATGGGAAGATGATCCTCTCGTTGTTGAGGCTCTGGATGAGTGTGTAGGCCCAGTTCAGCTTTCTCGCCTTCGCTTTCAGGTCCTTATCCTTCTTCCGCGGGTTCTCGAAGTCGAAGCCCACGAGCCTTATCTCCTCCGCGCCGAAGTGGTCGGCTATGAACACCGCCCTGTCCCCGTCCGTGAAGCCCCCGAAATCGAACATGGCGTCGAATGGTTCCGCCTGGGTCGTTCCGATGACCCGCCCCTCGAACTTGCCGACGTGCTCCTGCAGCGCGTCTATGTTGTCCCCGTGGGCGTGGATTATCGCCACTGCCCCCCGAGAGTTCGCCCGCACCAGGTCCTCGATCCGTCCGTCGAGGTCCGTCGTGAAGGCATCGGGGATCACGTCATGGGCGAGCAGAACAGAGGTCGCTTCGTCCGCGGAAATGACCGTGCCCGCCAGGCTGTCGATCTCCCGCCCGAGCGACTCCGCGTCGCCAGCGACCGTCACGACCATGCCCTCGATCATCCCGCGCAGCTCGTCGGTGGACGAGGACCTTCCCTCGAGCAGTCCGGAGAGCACCAGAGCCGCCCGCTCGTCCTCCTCTCGGCTGTAGCCGAAATCCGCTAGAATCTGGTCGTAGTACACTTCCCAGCGGGAGAACTCCATGCCCGTCCTTCCTAGTGCCGCCAGAGGTCCTCGGTGGGAATCCTCGGCGCTATCACGCGATATATCGCCAGGCCGAGAACGGTGATGACCAGCCCGAACACGATCTCCACCGTTATCACGGTCGTCATGTACGGGTCCACCGTGCTGACGATGAGGCGGATGGCCTCGAAGAAGATGAGAGTGAGAAAGCTCATCACGAGCCAGAAGACCATGATCGGGACGAAAGAGGCGGGGAACTTCCTTCTCTTCGCGTAGGCGTCCACGACGCTGCCCAGCTCGTAGACGAACATGGCCAGTATGAACCACCAGATGGCCGTGAAGAAGAACAGGAATATCGCCTGTGACAGGCCCTGGACATCGGACGCCGTGGCCGCGGAGATGCCCGTGATGATGCCAATCAGGACCATCACGAACGTGACACCCTTGAAGACCACGGTGAAGTCGCCGGACATGATGGAGTTCCTGACGTCGCGCACGCTGTCCTTCGTCCTTCGGACGGTCGTCCTCACAAAACCCTCGTCGAAGTGGATCTTCGAGAACATGTAGATGCTGAGAACGAGCGCTATCAGCCCCGGCGCAAGCGCGGGCAGGGTGGGAATGACCGCGACCCCTCCCACGAGCAGGGCGTAGAGGAACGGGACGATGTTGAGGAAGCCCAGTATGAACAGGACCAGCGCCACCGGTGTACCGTATCTCCTCTTGATCTTGTCGTCCTTGAGCGCCCTGATGACGCTGTAGTATGCGCTCTCGATCTCCGGGTTCTGCCTGACGTACACCCTCTTCACGTGGTTGACCTTGATCCTGGACGCGATTATGGGGAAGACCTGCTCGTCCTCCGCACCGTCGCTAACGAGGTAGGCATAGTTCGGCTGGACCTCGTCGAGGACCTCGTTGAGCTGCCTCGTGAGCTCCCTGTCCGACTTGTAGCCTACGTCCTTGTCCCCCGATATCGTCGCGACCTCCGCCGAGATGCCCTTCTCGATCAGGTCGTTGTACATGGCGACAGCTGAGAGTATCGTGTTGACATCGGCATCCTCCGGGTCCGCCAGGCCGAGCTTCATTGCGGCCGCTAGGTTTTCATCCTTCCCAATCACTGGAGCAGGTATGCCGGCCTTCACGCCGATGTCATCGTCTCTGTCGACGCAAAGGACGAGGGCCTTCATGGCACCCGCTCTATCGTGAGAGGAACTATTTGAAATTATCTGACTCGTTCCTCGATAACGATGTCGAAACGATTATATGGTCAGAGAAGATAGTGCGAGAAGACCCATGCCAGAGGAAGAGCATTTCGAGGATGCCGTGGATTCCATACGCGATCTCGGCGATGTCGCTGATCTGACGCGTTGCCCGAACTGCGGGGAGATGACGGACGAGAACAAGAGCGTCTGCGAGTCCTGCGGCTTTCTGATCCGGGGAACTAAGTCTTCCGAGGAGGAGCTGTCGGACGTGGTTGACGGAGAGTTCGAGGAGCGTCTCAACATGACGCTCAAACCGATGGTCCCGTCCGAGCGCATGCCCGCGTCGGAAGCGGAGAAGCCTCCGGAGGTCGTTCGTGACGTCTTCGAACCGGAGGAGGTTCTCCAGACGGCTCCCGAAGAGCCGAGGGGACAGAGAATCCGCAGGTCGATCGAGGCCGGAGGGCCGGTCCGATTCGAGAAGAGGAGCAATGCCGTCGTGGTCTCATCCGCCATAGCAGTGGTCGCCGGAATAGCGACCTACATGCTCTCGTTCTTCCTCGTGGCTGACAGGGTGCTCGCAGGAGCTGCCATGGTCTTGGGGGCTGTTCTCATCGTGATCTTCGGGAATGTCGCCGTGGAGAGTGCCTTCGCGTCGAGGCGTCCGGTCCTCGTCGCCGGAAGCCCGAGGAGGAAGACGGTCCAGTTCGCCTGCCCCGACTGCAAGACCACTCTCAGGGAGGAGGAGCTCGAGTGCCCGGTGTGTGGGGCCGTCTTTGAATCATAGGACATAAGGGGGAATCGGGTTGGAGATTCGGTGGCATGGACACTCGTGTTTCGAGCTTTCGAATGACATCACAATCGTGACTGATCCTCACGACGGTAGGTCTATAGGGATAAAGCAGCCGAACGTCATGGCCGACGTCGTGCTCATATCGCATGATCACTGGGACCACAACTGTGCCCGGATCGTCAGGGGCAATCCCGAGGTCATAGACTCGGACTTCAGCGGCACGGTCAAGGGAGCTAGGATAAGCTCCATCGAGACGTTCCACGACAGGTCCGGTGGCGAGAAGAGGGGAACGAACAATGCCTTCCTCATCGATCTGGACGGCACCAAGTTCTGCCATCTCGGGGACCTCGGGCATGCACTGCCCGAGGAGAAGCTCGCCAAGATGAGGGACGTCGACGTGCTCTTCATCCCCGTCGGCGGCGTCTTCACGATCGGGGACAAGGAGGCCGCGGAAGTGGCCAGGGAACTGCGCCCCAAGGTGTGCGTGCCTATGCACTACCGCATCGGGGGCCTGTCCCTGTCGATAGGCCCGGTGGACGACTTCCTCGCGCATTTTCTGGAGGAGCAGATCATCCGCGTCGGGAATCAGGTCTCGTTCGAGCGGGACGACCTTGGCGGGAAGATGAACGTCTGGGTCTTCTCCCTGTAGGCTCAGTAGAGGACCAGACCGTCCTCTATCCTACCGATCTCGACGGGCGTCGTCGCAGTGCCCACGACGGCCCCCCTGCTGTTCGCCACGAGACAAGCCCCGATATACGTCGTTCCGTAGTTCGCCGTCGCTATCGTCGCAGGGACCTTGAGCACATCCTCGAGGAGCCTTTTCTCCGCCTCCGTGACGTCGGGATGGCAGATGACGCCCTTGTTGGTCGCGACCGCCACCGAACCGACCGTCTTGAGGCCGGCGATCTTGCCCCTGGCCACGGGGACCTGGAGCGCGTTCTCGAGCATTCTGACCGCACTTCTCCCGAAACCCGGGTGGACCACCGCGCCGCTGTCGTTGCACAGGATGTTGTTGCCGACGGCGTTCAGCACGTGGTCTATCTCCACGGGCTTGAGCACCTTCAGTTCATCGAGCTCCCTCCGGCTCACGAAGTTCGTCACTATGGAACCGTACGAGTTGGAACATATCAGGGAGCCCAGGATTGTCGAGCCGCCGACCGTCGTGACAACAGCCTCGGTCTCCAGCGACTTCGAGGCCCTTCTCACGACCTTGGCGGGAACGCTGGGATTGCACACGACGTATCGTTCGTTCGCCGAGCAGAAGACCCCCACGTACGAATTGCCAGTGAAATCTAGCTTGGTGATCAAGAGGACTTCAGCCCTCCGGAAGGGAAACCTCGACGAGACCGTCCTCGAACTTGATGACCCTCACCCGAATCTTGTTGGGCGGCTTCTCGATTCCCCGCGCCCACACGGCCTCGTTCACGCGGGCGTCTATCCAGATATCCTCGGGGCCCGCCTTCATGTGCCTCATCACGTGCTCCTTAATCGCCTTCACGGCCCTCGGGGCCCGCTTCTTCCTCGGGACACTGATGACCACCCTCAGCGGGATCGTCATAATCCTCTCATCCTCTTCATCTGCCATGGTATCACTTCTTGAGGCGTCCGCGTCTCCAGAGCCTTCTCTTCGGGTGCCGGAGGAACCTCCTGGACGTCCTCTGGATGACCCACGCGGGGACCCTTCGATTCCTCTTCGTCGCCTTCATCAGCCTGAGCTTCCTTCCAAGGGGCTTGTTCCTTGCCATCTCATCTCCTCTCTATCTTTATCTCTCTCTTCTTCGGCATGACCTTCCTGAGTATCTCTCTCAACCCGGCGTCATCTATGACGGACTGGACCCTTCCCGTCTGAACGAGGGCTATCAGCTGGTTCTCCACCCCTCGCGCGATGTCCGGGTAGGCGAGGGCGACCCTGCCCATCCTCTCCCTGGCTTCGGGGGTGAGTATCTTCCTCAGGACCATCTGCCTCTGGCCCTCGATCTGCGCGGTCTGCTCCTGCTCGACGGCCCTCCGCTCTTGGTCCATCTGGATCTGTTCGAGTCGTTTCCTCCTCAGTGCCTCAAGCTCCTCGTCTTCCTCCATCTCCCACCTCAGAGGTACTTCGTCAGTTCAGGCTCGCTCTTTGCCATCTTCTTGAGTATATCGTGCGAGGTGTTGTCCAGGAGGCCCTGCCCGGCGGGGGAGATGACCCTTCCCTTCTTCTCCACGACGGAGACGTATCCGAGCTCCTCCAGCTGCTTCAAGCAGTGCCTGGCTATCGCTCGACTTCCTGCCCTCGCCTTGGAGGGCTTCGCCCCCCTATCCTTCTTCCCGCCGAAGAGGGCCGCCATCCTCTCGCTCCCTATCGGTCCGTCCGTGTAGACCTTCATGAGCACCGCCGCCAGTCTCGTGTACCACCAGTCGTCCTGGGCGGGGCTCTTTTCCTTGTGGACACCCGTCTTCGCGAACGTGCTCCAGTCGGGCGGCTCGACCTTGCCCTCTTTCTTGAACTGTGCTGCGACCGTGTCTATCAGCCGCTCTGCGGGAACGTCATATGCGGTTGTCATCGAATCCAATCCTCGCGGAACGAAATATAACCTTAGGTCTGATATTAAACGTTTCTGTTCCCCACCAGACCTCCAGTCGTCATCGCGTCTGTAACCTCTCGCCTGCGGGCGCACATCGTTAAGGTTATTATTCTCGATTCGCATAGGGTGTTTGGTTGGTTCCATGAGTGACAGAGTCAAAACCTTCATCCGCGGCCTCGATGAGAGAATGGAGGGCGGGATTCCAGACAAGTACCTCACGCTCATATGCGGTCGCGCGGGGACGATGAAATCAAGCATCGCTTTCAACATCCTCTACCACAACGCCAAGGAGAACGGGCTCAGGGGTGTCTACATCACGCTCGAGCAGAACCGCAAGAGCCTCGTGGACAGCATGGTCCGGATAGGAATGGATCCGCGGAAGATCACGGGGAAGGGCGGCATAGTCGTCGTGGACATGGCCCGCCTCCGCAAGGAGCTCGAGGACGAGGGCAAGCAGGCCGAGATAAACTGGCCGCAGTCGATCCTCACGACCGTGAACAACTACAAGATGAAGTACGGCTGCAACCTGTTCGTGCTCGACTCGCTCGCCGCGTTGTACTCCGTCACCGATTTCAAGACGCCTAGGAGCGATGTCTTCATGTTCTTCGACAGGATCAGGGACCTGGACGTGACAACCTTCCTCGTCTCGGAGATGCTCGACCCGGACAAGGAGCTGTTCGGCCAGTACGGCGTCGAGGATTTCCTCGCGGACGGCATCTTCCATCTGGACATGAAGAGGGACGAGAGGAACGTCAACCTCTTCCTGAGCGTCGTGAAGATGAGGATGACGAAGCACGACAGGGCGTACTATCCTGTCATCGTTGACAAGGAAGGCTTCGAGATAGTCACGCAGTAGCTCTCATGAGGATAATCATCGCCGTCACGGGCGCATCTGGTATGCCGTACGCCACGACGCTTTTGAGGGAGCTCAAGGCCGAGAAGCACATCATCGTCTCCGAGAACGCGGTCAAGGTCATCGAGCGGGAGTCCGACATCGGCCTGGAGGAGATGAGAGCCCTGGCAGACCTCGCTCACGACCCTGCCGACATGACGGCCCCCATGGCCTCCGGCAGCGCGAGGTTCGATGCGATGGTCATCGTCCCATGTTCCATGTCCACCCTCTCGAAGATAGCGTGCGGGATCGCCGACAATCTGATATGCAGGACCGCCCAGGTGTTCCTCAAGGAGAGGAGGAGGCTCGTTCTCGTTCCCCGCGAGACGCCGCTGAGCTCGATCCACCTGGAGAACATGAAGAGGCTGTCGGACTGCGGTGCCACCGTCCTGGCAGCGATGCCCGCCTTCTACACGAGGCCGTCCACGGTGGCGGACATGGTGAACTTCGTCGTCGGCAGGATTCTTGACAGTCTCGGCGTCGAGCACTCGCTCTACGAACCGTGGGAATGAAAAAGGGGACCGCCCCTAACGACCTGTGAGGTTCTCCACCCTGTCGAACTCCTTCTTCAGCATCGACAGCTGGTCCTGTGCCAACGACAGCGGGGTTATCGGGACGACCAGAGTCGCGTCGTTGATCGAGCAGAGGTCGTTCACCTTCTTTATGAACTTGAGCGAGACCTCGAACCCGTTCTCCACGACGAGGTACTCGAGGCCATCGAGGATTATCACGCCACCCTCGGACTTCTTCACGAAGTTGCTAATGGCCCTCATTATCTCGAAGTCCAGCCTCTTCGGGTCAAGGGTCTGGAACTCCGAGCTCGTGTCCGTCAGCCAGTACAGCTCGACGTTCTCGACCGTTATCTCCTTCTTCAGCTTCTCCGGGTACGTCGTCGAGATGATCAGCCCCGTCAGGTTCTTCTTCATCAGGCTGTTGAACTGATTATACGCCACCGTCGGCGTGTCGTCCACCACCAGGTGGTTGTAGCCCGTCTCCACGACCTTGAGTGCCGAACCGCAGTTCTCGCACATCGTCCTCATCAGGTCGGCGCCCTCCTCGACGAGGACTATCTCGGAACAGGAGCTGCACTTCGCCGTGGTCATCTTCTTCTCCTCTTCGTCGCCGACGTCCAGGTCGTTCCCGCACGCCGGGCATGTGGCCACCTTGGCGGCGCAGTTGTCGTGGTAGATCTGCCCGCACCTGCAGCGGATGGCCTCCTTGAGGTCCGTGATCTCGTCCATGCAGACCGTGCATGCAAGGGTCGAGTGGACCGGCGGCGGTGGCGGTGCTACCGCCCCGTTGACGGCCGGAGCCTCCACCGTGATGTGTATGTCTTCTTCCTCCACGGCGGGCGGTATCATCATCGTCTTCCTGTCGTAGATCACCTTCGTCGTGACGACCATCGCCACGAAGACCGCTATCGTGAAGATCCACATGAAGAGCCCCGTGAGGTACACCCTCGCACCGAGGAAGACGAGGAGGGACGGGAAGAAATAGAAGATGATGTAGAGCAGGACGAAGACCTTGCCGAGGATGTGGAGCCACCTGATCTTGGTCGCTCCCGCCCGGTAGCGCCTCGGGTGCGCCATCTTGAATATCATATAGGACTTGTTCTGGGCCGACAGCATGACGTAGGTCAGGACGAAGATGAGTACGAACAGGATCTGTGGGTTCTCGAAGACCTCGAAGTCAACGAAGACGGTCTCGTCCTGGCCGCTGGCGGCGTAGTCGAACTCCGACGTGTACGAGAGGATCATCCCGCCAGGCGTGCGGATGATGTGCACGGTCCCCTTGTCCGAGGCCACGTCCTGGAAGCTAGTGAGGCCGAGCAGGTAGTCCGTGTGGTGCATCTCTATGCTGCCCTCGTAGTGGCTCGGCGCGTACACGACCAGGTCGTCGATCCTGAAACCCTCCGCGTTCTGGATGGAATTGGACTTGAAGAGCAGCCTGAGGTAGAACTCCTTGCCCGCGAGCTGGTCGGTCAGATTCAGGCTCACATCGATCTCGCTCGACGTGCTGTCGGACGCGGTCAGGTTGTGGATCTCGTTCCAGTTGACGCCGTCCACGCTCGTGAGGAAGACGAGATAGTCTGCACTGTGCGCGACGTTCCCGATGTACGTGAAGTTGATGAAGCACTCGGTGGAGGCGTTCAGGCGAAGGTACTCGGTATCCATCACCATCCTCGTGTTGTTGTCGTACATTCCGGTGGTCTCGTTGCCAGCGTACAGCCAGCCGTCGACCACGGGCCAGGGGAAGAACGGGGGCGGGAACGGACCGAGATGCCCTGGCTCGAAGTCAGTTGCCATCTCAATGGAGAACACACTGTAGAACGCCCGGGCGATGGCTATCTCGTCCTGAACGTATGTCCTCCTGGCCTGGTTGGTCTCCATGGTGAACCTGAACGTCATGCTGAGGCTCGCTGTCGTGCCCGCGTCCGAGCCCACGAGCCCGCTCGAGCTTTGCTGTACTCCCGATTCCGAGTCCCCCTCGTCCAGGGACACCTTCTTGATGCGTCCGTATCTGTAGTCAGTGCCGAACGTCCCCCAGGGCGGGTTCTCCAGGTAGTCCTTGACATCGAGCGAGTAGCTCAGCGCCTCGTCCGCCTCGATCACTCCGTCGCCGTCATCGTAACGGTAGAGTATCTTCTCCCTGAGGTCCAGAGCCTCGGCGCCGACCGCCGTGAAGTAGATGTGCCCTCCGCCGCTGAGACCTGTGGTCCCGATCATCTCCACGTCTGTGGTCACGATGATGCGGTTTCCCTGTGCGGAAACGATGCTTAGGAAGAGTGACACAAGAAGGGTCAGGAATACAACGATACAGAAATGCTGGAGAGCGTGGCGGTCCATCTCAATCACGAAATAAGTGCCAGAGATAAATAGTTTCCTAAGCCAATATCGCTTCAATCAAAAGCTTTTCAAGTCCAGTGTGCCATGTCCGTCGGGAGCATGGAAGTCGGTGATGTTGACCTGATGGAGGAGTACGACAAGATAGTCGGCGTGCTCCATACGCTGGGCCTCTCCAATTACGAGGCGAGGGTCTACATAGCTCTCGTCGCACACGGATTCGGCGATGCCGAGACAATCGCGGGCACCGCTAGGATTCCCAGGACCTCGTCCTACAAGGCGCTCCAGTCGCTCTGCTCGAAGGGGTTCGCCTTCTCCACGTCCGGAAGGCCGTCCGTCTACAAGCCGGAACTTCCCGAAAGGATGAAGAAGAAGATACTCGGCGAGGTGTCCGACGCCTTCGACAAGCTGAGTCTGGTGCACGAGATCGCACGCGACAAGGGTGAGCCTCAGCTGGTCTTCACGATCACCGGCAAGAGCAGGGTCATCGACAAGATCGGCGAGCTCGTGGACAAGTCCTCCGAGAAGTTCGTCGTCGCGACGCCGACGTTCTCCGAGATAAGGGAGGCTCACATGAAGAGGCTGGAGGCGGCAATCCGAAGGGGGATCAGGGTGACCGTCATCACGGAGCCGGGGCAGAAGGTGCCCGAGGGAGCCGAGGTCCACTTCCGGAAGGGGCTGATCGCCACGGACATCATCGTGGACGGGAGCGAGGCCCTCCTCGCAAGCCCGGACCTGAACGCCTGCGGGTTCACGGACAATCCGTATCTCGCCAGGCATCTGGAGGACTTCCTCTCCATAATGATATCACACGGGCGAGAATGAGAGCTGGTTGGCGGGTTGAGATGGAGTTCGACGTCTTGGTTGTTGGCGCGGGACCGACTGGGTGTCTGATCGCCAGACGGCTCTGCGAGAACGGCTTCTCGGTCGCCATTGTCGAGGAGCACAGGGAAATCGGCGAGCCAGTGCAATGCTCAGGCCTCGTCACGAAGCGTGTTCTCGAGTTCGCAGCTGATGAACGGACAGTCCTCGGCCACATGAAGGGGGCGCACATGTTCTCCCCGGGCGGGCACAGGATAACGATCGGCGGGACCGACGAGAGGGCCGTCGTGCTGGACAGGGCCATGTTCGACCGGGGTCTGGCGGAGGCCGCTTCGCGGGCGGGGGCAGAGATGCTTCTCGATACGCAGGCGATCGCCGCGCGGAGGTCGTCCGATGGTGTCACTGTGAAACTCGTCCACGCCAAGGAGACGGAGAAGGCGAAGTGCAAGGTCCTCGTGGGCGCCGACGGCGTCAAGTCCAGGGTGGCGAGGTGGTTCGACCTGTCACAGCCCGAGATAACGGTCTCGGGGTTCCAGGCCGAGATGTTCGGCGGGGAGATCGACGAGGACATGGTGGGCCTCTACGTCGGCAACGACGTCGCGCCCGGGTTCTTCGCGTGGATCGTTCCCTCCGGCGACGCGGTCCGCGTGGGTCTGTGCGTCAGGGAGGGCAGTGCCTTCGAGCATTTCAAGAGGTTCCTCGAGAACCCGCTGGTCTCGGAGACGCTCAAGGAGGCGGAGCCCATCTCCTATCAGGCGGGGATGATCCCCTTCGGCCTCTCCAAGAGGACGGCGGACGACAACGTCGTGATCGTCGGGGATGCGGCCTGTCAGGTCAAGGCGACCAGCGGCGGCGGGCTGTACACGGGTCTCGTCTCTGCCGAGGAGTGTGCGAAGGTCCTCGTGCAGGCCCTGGAATCGAAGGACTGCTCTCACGCGTCCCTGTCGGCCTACGAGAAGGCGTGGTTCAACCGCGTCGGAGCCGAGCTCAAGCGGGGCCTCTTGCTCCACCGCGCGTTCGCCAAGCTCAGCGACAAGCAGTTCGAGAGGATTTTCGACCTCATCGACCGGGAGGACATCCTGGACATCATAACCCACAAGGGAGACATGGACTACCCCTCGAAGCTCGGCTGGCGGTTGGTCAAGAAGGAGCCCAGGCTGCTCAAGTTCGCGTCGCCCGCTCTAAGAGCCCTTTTTTGCTGAGCTCCTTGATCTCAAGCGAGAAGTCTATCGCACGAACGGAATGGGTTATCCAACCGAGAGAGATGACGTCGGCGTAGTCCGCGTACTCGACTATGTTCCGCGGATTGATCCCACCCGACACCTCGATGGTGCAGGAGGATATCTCCCTTATCTTCCGTGCGACACTCCTCCCCGCATCCGGAGGCATGTTGTCCAGCATGATTATGTCGGCTCCCGATTGAGCCGCTTCAAGGGCTTCCTCCTCCGTCTCGATCTCCACCTCGACCTTCTTGTTGAAGTGGCCCGCCTTCGCCCGCTTGACGGCCTCCTTCACGGACCCGACGACCTTCAGGTGGTTGTCCTTGATGAGAAAGGCATCGTCCAGCCGGAACCTGTGCGGGTCCCCGCCTCCGAGCATGACCGCCTTCTTCTCGAAGAACCTGAACCCAGGCGTGGTCTTTCTCGTGGCCGCTACGCTCACGTTCGGATTCTTCTCGCGGCACTTTTTCGTGAGTTCCCGCGTCTCAGTCGCGATCCCGCTCATCCTCATGAGGAAGTTGAGCGCCACCCTTTCGCCTGCCAGTATCGCCTTTGCCTTTCCCTTGAGTAGCGTCACCTTTGTGAACTTCCCGATCCTCTGTCCGTCCCGGAGATCCGTCTCTGTCTCAACACCCAGATGGTCGAATATCGCTTTGGCCTCCTCCAATCCGGCCAGGATGCAGTCCTCCTTCGCGAAGATCATCGCCTCGGCGTCCACATCGCCGATCAGGGCATCGGACGTGATGTCGCCGTGCCCGAGGTCCTCCTTCAGAAACGCGGCAGCGTCCATCGTGAGCCCATCATCCCGCGATATTAAATCGTTTCTCTACAATTCCATCCACTCGCCCTCCACAGGGAGCACGTTCTCCCTGCCCTCCACCTGGCTCGCGAGTTCCTCGCGGTTGTCGCCGTGACAGTAGACGACCTTGGCGGGGTCGCAGCGTTCTATGAACGTCAGCAGCTCGGAGTGCCCGGCGTGCGCGGAGAAGTCGAAGGAGCAGACCTCGCACTCGATCTCCTGGATGACGCCGTAGAGGTTGATCTTGCCCTCTTCCTTGAGCATCCGGCCGTTCGTCCCCTCCACCTGGTAGCCCGTGAGCAGTATCCCGCTCTTCTTGTCCCTCTTGACGCGGTTGATGTACTCGAGCACGGGTCCGCCGTCGAGCATCCCGCTCGTGCAGACGACGACGTCGCCCCTCAGGGCCGTCCCCCTCGCCCTGGGGCTCCTTACCATCCTGGTTCCCCTCACTGCCCGCCTGAGCTTCTTCGGGTTCCTCAGGAACTCGGGCATGCTGAGGTAGTGCCTGTTG
Source organism: Thermoplasmata archaeon (assembly GCA_023136265.1). Lineage (GTDB taxonomy): Archaea > Thermoplasmatota > Thermoplasmata > RBG-16-68-12 > JAGMCJ01 > JAGMCJ01. The sequence continues at coordinate 760 of JAGLRN010000020.1, read as the reverse complement.
ATCGCCTGGCCCATGCCGTCGAGCCAGACCTCGAAACGGCCCTTGGCGAGGGTGAGCAGGACCTCCTGCGTCCTTCCGACCGCGAACGAGGGGACTATGACCTTCCCGCCCCGGTCGACGATCTCCTCCACCTTCTGCAGGAACCTGTGCTCGACCTTCTGCCGGTTCTCGTGGTCCCTTCCGGCGTAGGTGGACTCGAGAATCAGTGTATCGCACTTGACGGGCTTGGCCCCCAGCACCAGTCCCGTGGGTAGCGTGTGGATGTCGCCGGTGAACAGGACGCTCTTGTCCCCCACCATCTCGAACATCGCCGCCCCGGGTATGTGGCCCGCCGAATGGACGCGGACCTCCGTGTCGCCGAGCCTGATGACCTCGTTGAAGAGGACCGGCTCGAAGTTCTCCCGCATCCGCTCGATGTCCTCCTTACCGTAGGGTTTGGGGAATCCCTCGTACTCCGCGACCTTGAGCGTGTCATGGGTCAGCATCTCTGCGACGAGAAATGTCATGGGCGTCGTGAGGACCCTCGTGTCGTGCCTGCCGCACAGCCAGGGGATCATCCCCGAGTGGTCTATGTGCGAATGGGTCAGCATGACGTGGCCAACCGGAGGCGCGGGCCTCGGGTACTTGGGTGGCTTGGCGGGAGTCATCCCGTAGTCGAGCAGCATCTCGTCGGGACCGTTCCTCAAGAGACACGCCAGGCTTCCGACCTCGTCGGCCCCGCCAAGGAAATGGGCTTCCATCCTCACCACGATGGGCAGAC
>JAGLRN010000002.1 GCA_023136265.1 Thermoplasmata archaeon | reverse complement strand
TCGCCCTCGATCACCGTGCCCATCGGGTTGAGCTGGTACCGCAGGCCGCTTCCGTCGATTATCTTCAGGCACCTGCCGACCCACTTGCTCAGGCTCACGCCCTCTCCGATGGGGAATATGCTCACTTCCGCCAACATGCGCCTCACCTACGGGAATACTCCCGCAGTCCTGAGTCTGAGAGTGCAGAAGTAGCAATAATCCTTTCCCTTGCTGTCCGTATCCGCCAAGGAATTCGAGAATGTCATGACGCAGATTCTGTTCGGGCAGTGACGCAATCCGAATGTGTGTCCGAGCTCGTGGAAGGCCTCCTTCGCCGCCCTTTGCTTGAGGATCTCGGCACCACCCCTCAGTCTGCTCAACGATATGACGGCGGACTTCCCTCTGATGTCAGCCAGCCCGAAGACGAACCTCAGAGGGTCTTCGTAGATGTCCACGTTAGCGATCCCGAGGACCTTGTCGTGCGGATACGACGCCGTCAGCTCCTTAAGGTCGGAGGCGAGATATTGCCCTCTACGCGGCCTGTACGCGGACTCAGGCACATCCACGCTCGGCAGGATCTCAACGTCCCCAAAGATGGAAAGCTCGAGAGCTAGATGCGCGAGGATATCATCGTCCACGTCGCCGATTGGGAGAAGAGCTGTCCTCAATCTACCCCTTCACAACGCCCATCGGGGACATACGTGCGACTGTGCTGGATATCCCCGCACCGTTTGCGATTCTGACTACGTCCAGGATGTTCTTGTAGACATCGGGAGCCTCCTCTACGATGCCCTTCATGCTCGCCGCGTGAACGTATATGCCCTTCCTCTGCAGTTGGCTCCTGACCTCGTTGGCTCTGAACATCCTCGTCGCCTGGCGTCTCGACATCACGCGGCCCGCGCCGTGGCACGTGGAGCCGAACGTCTGCGTCATCGCGCCGTCCGTGCCCAGAAGCAGGAACGAGTGCGTTCCCATGTCCCCAGGGATGAGGACGGGTTGTCCGAATTCCCTGTAATCCGAAGTGACTTCCGGTCTGCCTGGGCCGAACGCCCTGGTCGCTCCCTTCCTGTGAACGCAGACCTTCATTCTCTTTCCGTCGACGTCGTGCTCTTCGAACTTGGCTATGTTGTGGGCCACGTCGTAGATGACCCTCAGTCCGATGTCCTCCGCCTTCTGGTTGAACACGCTCTCGAAGGATTCCCTTACCCAATGAAGTATCATCTGCCTGTTCGTCCAGGCGAAGTTGGCGCCGCACGCCATCGCGGAGAAGTAGTCCCGCCCCTCTGGAGAGTTTATCGGCGCGCAGGCAAGCTGCCTGTCCGGGAGGTCGATTCCGTATTTCCTGTACGCGACCTCCATCTTGCGGATGTAGTCGCTGGCTATCTGGTGACCGCAGCCTCTTGAGCCCGTGTGTATCATCACTATTATCTGGTCCAGCTCGTTGACCCCCATCCTCTTCGCGGCTTCCTCGTTTATGATCTTGTCGACCTTCTGGATTTCCAGGAAGTGGTTGCCAGCGCCCAGGCTTCCGAGCTGAGACTTCCCTCTGTCTATCGCCCTTTGGCTCACCTTCTCGGAGTCCGCGCCTTCCATGCCCCCGCCCTCCTCAAGATGTTCCAGGTCCTCCTGCCAACCGTAGCCGTTCTCCACAGCCCACTTGGCTCCGTCCTCAAGGACCCGGGTGAGCGTCCTGCTGTCGACTCTCACCTTTCCCTTCGACCCCAAGCCCGACGGGACGTTCGTGAACATCGTGTCGATGAGCTCCTTGAGCTTGGGCGCCATGTCCTTCACGGTGAGGTTGGTAGTGAGCATCCTTACGCCGCAGTTGATGTCATAGCCCACACCGCCCGGGGAGATGACACCTTCCTCAGTGTCCATGCCAGCAACGCCGCCGATGGGGAATCCGTATCCCCAGTGGATGTCCGGCATCGCCATGGACTTCTTCAGTATCCCCGGGAGCGTTGCCACGTTCGCAACCTGCTCCAGAGCGTTGTCCCTGATGACGTTCTTCATCATCCTCTCGTCCGCATAGATCAGTCCGCTCGTTCTCATTCCATGCTTGTAGCTGCTCGGGATCTCGTATCGGAACTCATCGACTTGCTTCAGCGGACCGTTCCATCGTGGCATATTCACACCTCCCTGAAAGAGAGGACAGAGGATATTAAAAGATTGCTCTCTGCTAGTACTCGCTGAGCGTCCCCTGGATTCTTGCTTTCTTCTCCGAGTGTACGTAGTAGAGGTATCCGAGAAGGGGCGAGAGGATGCCGAAGAGAACGACCACAACCATCTCGATCTCGAAGGGGAGCAGTTCAGGGTAGCCCTTTGGGAATCCTATGAGCACCGACCTGAACGCGTCCACGCCATAGCTCACCGGTATCCACCTGCTCACGTAGTCGACCACGACGGACGGCAGCGCACGGAAGGGGAAGAACGCGGCGCAGAATATCATAAAGAAGAACTGGAGGAAGTTCACCAGAAGAGCAGCGCTCTCCTTGATCCTTATCGTGAGGCCAGCAATGAAGAACGCCATCCCGAGTATCCCCGAGACGGTGAGGAAGAGGATCAGGAAGGCGAGAGCGATGTTGTTCAACGGAAGACCGCCTGCGATGTTGGAAACGACAACGAGGGCTATCGAGGCGATCACGGCGATCCACATGAAGATCGCGAAGACCCTGGATATGAGGTTGCTGAACTTGTTCGCTGGGGAGAGATAGAGCGACTCCAGTGTCCCGCGGAACTGCTCCTCCCTGATGGAGAAGCCCACCTCCCACAGAATGAAGCTGAGGAAGATGAAGATGACGAACCCGTACATCATGACGCCCGCCAGTTTCGTTCCTTGGGGCGTAAGGACCATGTCTACCTGGGTGAGGTACGCAACCGTTCCGTTATCGGCGTTCTGGAACCTTATGCTGAGCGAATCCACGCTCTCCAGTGTTCTGTTCTCCCCGCCGAAGTCAGTGATGTTGAAGACGAGGGTGTCCTGGCCTCCGCCGAAGCCCACGATGTCGGATTCCCACCATGTCTCGTTCAAGGCGGAATCTCCCCTCAGTTGTATCGAGACGCCCGCAGTCGTTCCATTGGACATGTATAGACTGACCTCGATCTGCTTGAATGCCGTCCAATCGGACACGCCCTCGGGGTTCTTCTCCACGCCGTATCCATGAGCCGGATCCGTGAGGTTCAGGAATATGGCCATCGACGGTTCTTCACCGTACGGGCCCGTCAGTATATGATGGAACTCTCCTTCGCCGACGTGGGAGAACGGGTCCTCTGCCCAACCCGACAGGGACGTGTCCTCGAATGAGTCAAGCGCCTGCGTCGGAGACGAAAAGGCGAAGACCGCGAACATGAACATGAGCACCATGAGGAATATCTGAAGGAAGATCGCTCCAAATGACAGGGGGTACCTGGAGAACTCCACGATTGTTTTCTTCGACATGGAAATGAACGTCGCAATGCTTTGCTTGAAGGAGAAATCCGAGAGACCGAATCCCTTGCTGACGGTCTTTCCCTTCAGAATTGGCCTACCCCCTCGTTCTTTTTGATCCTGCTTTCAGTCTTCAAGAAAACGGTGTACCCCACAAGTGGGAGGACCGCCGCAAAAGCCAAGAGGACCGCCAGATCGAAGTACCACGTCCCGAAGAAGTACGCGACATCCAGCAACGAGGCCCTGACCCCGTTCGTCATCCACGTTGGCGGGAAGCTCAACGCCACGAACCTGAGGAAGGGCGGGAACACTGTGATCGGGAAGAATATTCCCATGAAGAACGCCACGACCCACTGCATCACCTGAATGAGGGAATCGGCCTCTTTCACCTTGAGGATCAGAGCTCCAAAGGCGAAGCTGATTCCCCACAGCGGGATTATGCCGATGACGACAAAGACCAATGCCAATGCCAGCTCGCCCTGGAAGAGGTCGACCTGGAAGATGAGAGAGCCCACTACCATGGCGAACGCGAAAGCCATGAGCGATCTGATGAGCGCATACAATGTGACTCCGGACAGGACCTCGACCCTTTTGGCAGGGGAAGCGTAGACGGACTCGAGCGTCCCTGTCTCCATTTCTCTCCTTATCCAGTAGCCGACGAGCCAAAGCATGAGCGTGACAACGATGAACGTGCTCGCGCCGATGAGCATGTAGAGCTTGTAGTTCTCGGTCCCCGTGGCGTCCTTGAAGTTCTGAGCCGCAGCCTGCCCCGCTATTGCCACGCCCAGGAGGATGGGAAGAGCCGCCAGAATCACCGGGAGTATCATGTCGAACACAATGGCGCCCTTGTATCGCAGGACGATCTTGAACCGCGCGATCAGAACGGTCTTCGTGACACCGAGGGAGGACCTCCATGACATCTCCGAGAGGCCCAGGTTCTTGTGCACAGTCTTTGCCGTCACTTCCCCGCATCCTTAGGCGTCACAATCTCCCTCGTATCTATGCTCAGAGACCTCCCGGTCTTGGCAATGAAAACGTCCTCGAGCGTCACTTCCTGCGGGTTTATGTACTCAATGATCGCGTCCTCCTCCACGAGGACATCGATTATCTTCGGGAGCACCTTTCGACTGTTGTCGCAGATTATCCCCAGCATTGTCTTCCCGTTCGTCTCATCCTTGACCACTGCCGTCCTTATCCCCGGTATCTCGAGTATCCTGTTCCGGGCGGACTCAGGTATCACACCTTCCACGTCGACGACGCTCTCCTGCGGGATTGAGGACTTGAGCTCGCTGGGAGGTCCGAGGGCGATGATCTCCCCTCGGTCTATGATCGCCACCCGGTCACAGAGCTCGTCGGCCTCCGCCATCAAGTGCGTGGTGTAGATTATCGTGTGGCCCTCCTCGTTCAGACTCCTGACTATGCTCCTCAGGTTGCGTGCCGCGTGAACATCCATGGTCACGGTGGGCTCGTCAAGGAAGAGAATGGGAGCGTCGTTGATTAGGGACTTGGCAAATGCCAGGATCATCTTCTGCCCGCTCGAATACGTCTCCACCGTCCTGTCCACGAAGTCCGAGAGCTCCAGAAGATCGACAAGGAAGTCGATCCTCTCCCTTCTGACGTTCTTGGGGATGTAGTAGAGGGCTCCGAAGTAGTCCAGATTCTCCCTGCCCGTAAGCTTCCAATAGAGTCCCCGCTCGCCCATCAGCATGCAGCCGATGGAGGCCCGCACCTTGTTCTCCTCCTTCTGAAGGTTGAAGCCGTTTATCCAGGCGGTACCCGATGTCGGGAGCAGAAGGGTCGTGAGACACTTGATCAGGGTGGTCTTCCCTGCGCCGTTAGGCCCCAGCAAGCCGAATATCTCGCCGTCGGAGATCTCAAGGCTCACATCCTTGAGCGCCTCGACCTTCTTCTTCCGTTTCCGTCCTTTTCCCCGTTCCTTGGACGTGAATGTCTTCGAGATGTTCTCTATCGCAATGATAGGGTCGCTCATGGTCATTCGATTAGGATGTGCACCGTATTTAAGGAATCTGACCACAAGTGACGGATGGCGGGGAGTCAGTCATGGGCAATCCAGCGCCGGGCCAGACCCAGAAGTCGCTGATTGGGAACAACATCACAAACTTCTTATTCTATTCGGGCAATCATAAGGGAGATGACAGGGTCAGGGGATGCCAGCAAACTCCAGGGGCGTCTTGACAAGGTCGAACGGCGTCTGAAGTCCATTCAGAAGCAACTCGCGGAAGAGAAGAAGAGAACGAGAGCGCTGGAGAGGAAGCTGGAGACCCGAATCAAGCGTGAAGGGATTATGATGGATGCCCTCAGGGTCACGAGCAGGACGAAGAAGGGCGAGGCCGGGCTCGTGGGGGAGCTCAACGGTGCTGTCATGAGGCTCGAGGAGTACCTCCTGAGGACGAGCGAAAGGATAGACAATATCCTCAGCGCTATGAAGAGTCATCGGGACTTCCTGGTCAAGATGAACCGGAAGCTGAACAAGATCGGAACCAGGGAGAGGATGGTGCTCGAGCTCGACATCATGAGGAACACCCTCTGGATACTCGGAATGAACCGCATCAAGATCGACACCGCTCTCGTCAAAGAGATTGAGACCCTCAGAAAGGACGCGGGGGAGGACACCCTGAAGGTCATCGACCTCAAGGAGAGGAAGGGTTCCATCGACAAGAAGTTCGACGATGAGCTGAGGAGGGTGGACCTCGAGAAGATCTCTCACAAGACAGCGGACATCCCCGGGTACATGTGAGCCTTTTTCATCACGGCGATCGCCTCCCTTATGAGGCGCGCGGTGAGCAACGACGTCGTTCCACAGTCATGGGGAGGAGAGACCTCGACGAAATCCACACCGACGAGTCTGCTCCCGAGCAGGTCGATGAGCTCCCTCACCTGGTCAGCGGTCAGTCCGAACGGTTCCGGGTTACCCACGCCCGGGGCATATGCAGGGTCAACAACATCCATGTCGACGGACAGGTAGATGTCGCTTCTCTCGACGAAGCTCAGAGCCTTTCTCGCCGTGGTCGCCATGAGCTTCTTCTCGAAAATCTCACTGGCCCGTATGTATGACAGTCCAAGATCCCTCGCATCCGTCGATTCCTCCCTCGAAAAGGACCGAACACCGACCGGGATGACATGGTCGATCCCGACCACCTCGGACACGCGCCTGGTCGTGCACGCATGGCCGAGTCTCTCGCCCTCGTACGAATCCCTGAAATCGAGATGAGCGTCCAGGATCACGACACCGATATCATCAAAGCTCTCGACTACCGCGGGGGTGATGGAATGGTCACCGCCGATCGCTACGGGGATCTTGCCGGAATCCGCCACTTCGCTCGAGAAGTCCCGCACGCGACCAAGGACCTCCTTCACACCGCCAGAGCACTCGACGTCTCCCGCGTCGTGGACCGGAACGTCATCAAGATCGATATCCTGCTCAAAGATGTAGGTCTCGAAGTTGTAGGAGGCCTCCCTTATCTTATCAGGTGCGAGACTGGACCCCTTCCTGAACGTGGACGTCCCATCGAAGGGGACGCCGAATACCACGAACTCCGCCCCCTGCAGGTCCGCGCGCGCGTCCGCAAAGGCGAGGGGAGCGGGCCTCATCGGAGGGATCACGTCCTGGTTATCTTTTTCCTCCCCATTGCCACGAGATACTGGATCTCACCGCCCGGGCTGAGCTTCCCGCCAAGTTCTGCCGATATCGCGACGTTGAACGTCTCGTACGTCTCAAGGTCCATGAGCTGAACCTCAGAACCCAGAACCGTGAGAATCTGAGCCCTCCTCTTGTCGATAATCGGAACCTTGACCTTGTGCGTGACAGGGTGCACGATGCTCCTCTTCTGTTTGTCGAAGATTCCCACGGCCTCCACCCTGGCTTTCGCTTCTCCGTGCTTCCCTGGCTTCGAGATGTTGACGCTGAGAATCTTGCACGGCTCCTCGTCTATGAGGACGTATCTGTTCGGTTTGAGAGACCTCATTTCAGCCTGATTCCATGACATGGGAATTCCTCGGCAACGTAATGTGAGAGCGGCTTATAACGTTTTCAGCGGAAGCGCAGCCAAGTATCTGGCAGCGGGGGCTTACGTGTTTCTCCTTCTACGTCTCTTCGGTTTCTTCTTGACAACAAGAACGGAGGCCAGAACCACCACGACCGCGACGACGACGATAGCACCGATCAACAGGAAGGTCATGTCAAGAACGAAGCCCACCTCTGTTTCCTTGTATACCTTGAGCAGAACATAGTATGGTTCGGAGGCGTTTCCCGCGCTCGTAGCCTGAACTCTGAATGCGAAGTCCGCTTCGTTACCCACGATTTTCGATGGCGCCGTGATGAGGAAGTCAGTCTTACCGTCTGAAGTTATCCCAATCTCAGGAGACACGATCGGGCCTCCAACTTCAGGTATGACCGTGACCTCAGCGCCATTTATCAGGACGCCATCCTGATCCGTAACCTCCACCTCAAGCGGAACGGACTCCTTTGTGAGGACGACATCTGAAACCGTCCACTTGGTTAGGACTGCAAGGAAGGGGATCTTTCGCGGATAGATCACGACATCAGCCAGGACTTGTCCAGTCTGCTCGTCCTCGGCCTCCGCACTTGCCGCGATTGTGACTCGTGCAGTATAGTTTCGTGTCTCATTCCAGACAGGTGCTACGTAGGTCGCGATGAAATCGCCGTTCACATCCGATACGCCAGTCACCGACATGCCCTGCTGGGTTCCGTAAACGAGCTGGCCTATCGGGACGACGAGACTGATCGTGACATTGACGCCCTGTCTTGGCGTGTCGCCCTCCAGGTTCCTGACCTTGGCCCTGACGGGCAACGTGCTGTTCTCGTCCGAACTGCTAGCCTTCATGGCCGACCTGACCTCCAGCATCACCTTCATGGTCTTCTTCACAGGCGGATGAATTCCGATCCAGGACCACCAGGAACCTCCGAATATCGAACCAGCCGGTCCGACAGTCCAGTTGATGAATCTGTCTGCTCTGTACGGTTCGATGTTGGTTCTGAAGTAGAGCACGTCGTAGGGTTGTGCGTCCGTCAGTAGCCCGCTGCACTGCTTGATAATCTTTGTCTGCTTTTCCAGGTCAAGTTCCGCACGCGCATCCGTAATCAAGCTGTCGAATGTCTCGTTCTGGAATCCCGGGTAGTTCTGCCCGGCTCTGGCGTTTCCAGAATAGAAGAAGGCGTAGTAGTAGTCAGGCGGATCGGAGCCTATCCTCCATCCGAGGACCCACATCTGCATGTCACGATTGTTCAGCTTCTCCACGATTTCTCCGAATGCCACCAGACTCGCCCTTGCGTTCAACCCGATCTTCCGCATGTCACCCGCTATCATGTTGCAGGCCTGAGCACGGATGGGATCGTAGTCCGCCTGTGGACATAATATCACAATCTCCTCGCTTCCTAGGGTTGGAAGTTTTCTGTATCCACCCGCCCAGCCAAGACCGGGTCCTCCTTGGAACGCCTCTGTGTAGTGATCATCCAACATCTGACTTGCTACATCCAGATCGTACTCGTATTTTGTAACGGACGCATTGTACCACTTCGTGAACCCAGGACTCACGGGCTGGTTTCCAGCCACACCGAAGTCCTGCAGCAACGTCGTCACGATTCTCTTCTTGTCAATGACCATGGCGATTGCCTTTCTCAGCCAAAGCCCATCGTCACCCTGGGTCGGATCGTTGTTGGGATAGCCGAACGGAGACCCGCGCATATTGTAGCTGAGATAGAAGAACCCCTTCTCAGCCGTCGCCTGTATCTCCACATTGGGGTCCTGGATGAGGTCACTGACGAACTCCGGAGGAACGGACCAGGAGACGACATCTATCTCTCCCGCCTGGAGCGCGAACACGGCTGCCTGCGCGGTCTTGTATATCTTGAACAGCATTCCGTCGATGTACGGCTGATGCATGTATCTATAGTAAGAATCGCTGCACTCTCCTCCCTCCTGGACACAAGCCACAACGTCCGCCTTGTAGTTCGAGTTCTTATCCAGTGTGACTGTGACACCGGGGTTCCATGTCCCGAACTCGAACGGTCCTGTCCCAATGACCTCGTCGTCCTCCATGTCCCAGGATTCGGCGTCGCTGAACTCGAAAGCGTCCCCCTCTGCTGCTGGTATGCCGTTGAACGTTTTGTTGTCATACGCATACCTGAAGTTGTCGTGTATGTTCTCCCTCCAGTCATTGCAGACACCATCTGTCGCGTCCAGACACAAACTGCCGGTGCCCTCCCATATGTGGCGCGGGAGGATGCTACCCGCATTCAGGGTCCAGTCCGTGAACCTCGCGTACGTGGCTTGCTGTGAGAAGTGAAGTGCGAACCTCAGCGATTCATTCGCACCCTTTGGTATCGCGTCGTCCCAATCTGCCTCAACGGGCCAGATATTCAGCCACCTACTCGTCGAGTAGTTGGTGCCCGGCAGGTTGTTCTTGTCCTTCAGCACATCGAGAGAGGTCGTGAGTGGATCCAGAGCGTTCAGGTGATATGCAAAGAGGACGTCATCCTTCGTTGCCTGAACGCCATCATGGAAGTAGACCCCGTTCAGGTCGTAGAAGGCAGTGACCTCGAGTTGGTCAGTCCCTGTCTTCTTTCTGTATACTCCATACTCTCTCAGATCGAACTCGCCGTCCTCGTCCGCATCGATCCCCAGGAGATTATAGGGAATCGGTTCTTCCGTTGCCGGATCCACCTGACCAACGCCCTCATAAATCGGGCCTAGCACGTTAGTGCTCCAGACATCACCTATGGCAAGGATGTTCCTCGACTTCATGTCGTCCTGAGCACCGATTCTCAGAACGAGATCTTGCCTGGTCTCGCCCGCTAGAGCCACCTGAGCCACAGCCCCGAAAAAAGCCAAGAATATGAAGGCCATCATAACCGCAAGGGCAATCGCGCATTTCCTTGTCCCAAGTCCTTTCCATACACCAGTCATGGGTCTCCCCACGGTTCTAAAGTCCTATGGGGTTTATAATGTATTTGGTATATCCTTTTGTAATAGCTTTGGAACACTGCGATGATGGACTGGCTGGGCCTCAGCGAGACGAATTGTACCGCGCGGTTCTTTGCGGAGTACCGGTCTCTTGTTTTCGAGTCAGTACTCGTTGTGTTCGGGGCGCATAAGCTGAAGAGCTACCTCCTCTTGCCGCGACGGCTCCTGGGCACGGGAGCTTCCTTGCGGACCTCCTTTATGTTCTTCAGTGTTTTCTCTAGGGCCGTCTTCAGCTCCCCAGCTATGAACCGTTTGGAGTAATGGTCGGCTCTGGCAGCGATACCGATTTTCCCCGCATAAGCCCTGGCGATCGCTCCCCTCTGCCAGTACGGGGACCTGTGCACATCGGGGTGCTGGAACAGCACGCCATGCTTCGGGGGCTTGGCCTTGGTCTTCAGGTGTCTGAAGAGCGCCTTTTCGGCGCCGAGGAGTTGAATGGTGCCACTGGGCAACCTCGCCAGCCGCTCGAGACCTCCTGCCAGATCTATGAGCCTCGCACCGATGATCGGCCCCGCGATTTCGCTCACATTGGGAGCGAACGACTTCATGCCGTTCTCGATGTACTCCTGGAGCGTTGCCTTCCTCGATATCGCCTCCTCTATCATGCGTGCCAGTTCCATAATCGACTTCTCATCTTCCGGCGTGAGCTCGGACCCAATGGACTCCACATCCTTCATCTCTGCCATCTTGTCCCTGCTCCCGAACTCGGATATCAGGTGCACGTAACTGTCTCCGTCGACGAGTTTCTCCAGCTCGGGGAAATGGAGCCCGTACCATTCCCTCAGTCTGCCGTGTAGGATGTTGGCGGTCTTCTCCACGTCATCCAGCGCGTTCACGGCCTGCGAGATGTGATCATCCCTCCCCACGGCCCCGGTCATCTTCTCCTTCGCCACTAGAATCATGGCCTCATGGAGCAGGTCACGGCCGAAGTCGTAGTCCTCGGGCCGTATGAAAGGAAGCTCAACGCTGATGTTGGTCCCTCCGATCTTCTCCAGCCTCCTCTCCACGACGAAGAACTCATCAAGGTCCTTGACAAGCTCCCTTTCCTCTCCCACGATTCTGGAATCGCTCACCCTTCTCATCCTCGCTGCGATGTCCCGGGGGTTCTTTGGGAAGAGCTTGTACTCCGACACTCGGTCTCCGTCAAGGAGGAAGGATCCGAACCAAGTCGTAACGAGAATCATCTCATCCCCACCAATAAGGGCCTCATCTGAACCCAACCTCGAAGTGGTCACCCTTGTGCATTATCATGATGATCTTCCGCTCCTGTAGATACTCGACCGCCTTCTCGACCTGCTCTGGGTCGATGTTCGTGGCCTCAGATATCTTACGCGAGAGATATGCCATATGATCTTCTATGGGGAGGAGGAAGTCTCCTGTCATCTTGAGTCGCGTGTCGATGAACTGACCCACCCGCAGCTCCGTCGTGGAGTAGTACGTCTCCCTCCCCGTATGGAGGAACTCCCCCTTGTAGGACTCGCACTTCGGGCATCTGTATCTCGGTATGTCCGTCTCGTCCGTGACAAGCACCAGGTCGCCCATGCCGCAGCGTCCGCACCGCAAGTCCACGAGTGGCCCCTCGACGCCCTCCACAGAGAGCGTGGGGATGGGGTTGAGAAGTCCGGCGATGGCCGTCCCGCAGCGCGGACAGACCGATACGTCCTCCAAGTCATGGTCGCACACGGGACATCTCGTCATTGTACCCACATCGGCAACGTCGTTATAGAAGTTATTGAGCTTTGGCTATCCCCGCAAGTCCCTCAGTTCGTACGGTTTGTGGATTCCCCTCTCAGTGATTATGCCCGTGATCAGATCGTTGGAGGTGACATCGAACGCCGGGTTCCTTGCCTTTGCTCCCTCTGGAGCTATCCTTCTTCCGCCTACGTGCAGGACCTCGCTCTCGCTCCTCTCCTCTATGGGGATCCTCTGCCCGTCCTGCAGAGAGAAGTCTATCGTGCTCGTTGGTGCTGCGACATAGAACGGCACGCTGTTGTCCTTAGCGATCAGGGCCTTCTCGTACGTTCCTATCTTGTTCGCGACATCTCCGTTCGCCGCTACTCTGTCCGCCCCTACGATGACGACGTCCACCTCTCCCGACTGCATCAGGCGCCCCGCCGCGTTGTCCACGATGATCGCATAGTCTATGCCCTCGTTGGACAGCTCCCAGGCCGTCAGCTTTGCGCCCTGCAGTCTCGGGCGGGTCTCATCGACATAGACGAAGATCTTCTTGCCGTTCCTGTGCGCCTCCCTCATGGGCGCGAGGGCGGTTCCGTGGTCAACGGTCGCCAACGCTCCAGCGTTGCAGTGTGTCAGGATGGAATCCCCGTTCCTTATCACCTCATTACCGTTCTCACCGATCCTTCTGCACATGTCCGAGATCCGAGCCGCGTAGTCGTTGGCCGCCTTGGCCGGAGGGGTTCCCTTCTCGATCTCCTTGAGCATGTGGTCAATGGCATAGAACAGGTCGTAGGCAGTGGGTCTAGTGGCCTTCAATCTCTTGGCGGCCCCATCCAGCGGCTCTCCCCTCAAGGCCGCAAGAGCGATTCCGTAGGCGGCCGTGGCCCCGATGGCCGGGGCGCCCCGCACGACCATGGTCTCTATCGCCTTGGCAACGTCCTCGACTGTCTCCGCCTTGAAGAACTGAACCTCGTACGGTAGAAGGTTTTGCTCAATCATCCAGACGACATCGTTCGACATCCACACCGTTTTGATGTCGCGGGCTCTTCCGTCGACAACGACGCGCAAGAAGATCACCTCTTCCTCAATGAACTCAGAAGGTCGGAGAGGCGTGGCGGCTCGAGCTCCCTCTTCATGTCGCTCTCCAGGGAGTCATAGTACGATATCTGTCCCTCCACTCTCGCGAGCTCCTTCAGAACGTCATGCTCTTCCCGTGACAGTTCTCTGAGGTCTCCCTCGAGTTCCTTTCGCCTGAACCTCCATCGCTCGAATTCCTGTTGCAGCGCATCGAGTTCCTTCATGGTTCACCTCATCGACTCGATTCTCACGGTGGATATCTCCCGCGGAACCGCCGCTTCCTTGAGCGAGGCCATCCTCTTGTCGAAACGGGCCATCTGTTTGTTGACCCGCTCGAGTTCCCGCAGGACAGCCCGCTTCCTTTTCTTGACACTCTCCAGCTTGGTCTGCAGGAAGTCCCTTCGTCTCTTCCATTTCTTTTGCTCTTCCAGAGTTATCAGGACGCTCTTGACAGGCATCTTGTCTCCCAGTCCAATCATATTTCGAGGTATAAAAGCATACCGCCACCCACCTCAACCGTCAGTCGGATCCAAGGGCCCCGTCAGCGGCATCCTATGCGCGAAGGACATCCTCCGTCAGGCAGACTTCCGCGAACGCATACGCCAGGCTCAGAAGCGTCGCCACGTGCATCTCCTCAGTTATGCTGGCGGTGGCGTCCGCCACGAATCTCACCCACATGTCTCTGAAGAAGGCATCCCTGGCCGTCGACTCGCAGCATATGTTGGTCATCACGCCGCTGATGACGACCTCCTCAACATGAAAATCGGCCAGGACCTCATCCATATCAGTGCCATAGAACGCGCTGTATCGATGCTTGGATATCACCGTGTCCTCGGGACCGGGAGCGATCGAGTCGTGTATCTCCGCTTCCTCCGTCCCCTCCAGGCAGTGCTCGTTCCACCACTCTCCGAGTATGCCGAGGTCGGAACCGTCCGGGCTGTGAACGTGGCGCGTGTAGATCACGGGTCTTCCCTTCTCGTGGTAGTGGTCAACGAGCCTCTTCACGTTCGGGAGGATTGCGGTTCCAGCGTCCATGAGCGATGCGACCCTAGAACCCAGGAAGAACTTCTGCATGTCTATGACGAGGAGCGCGGAGCGGTCCAGGCCTACAGGAGACCTGTGGACGTTGTACTTCTCGATCCTTCTCAACCATTCCTCCGACTTCTCTCTCAGATTCTGGGGAGTGACCCTTGCCGTCCTGCCTCGAGCCGTCAATGTCTCACCTCCTCCGCTCACGCATTCGCTGGTCACCTATCCTCGACCTGGGTAAAAGGATTGCGTGGTCTAGGCGAAATGCGACGCTAGCAGGATAGACTTGTCCCCGGACGTCTGGGGCGACTACTTCGGCCTCTTCACGATCACGGCGTTCACGAGCATCGAGTTCGGCAGAGTGACCTGCTCGCCCGTAGCCTTCTTCAGCACGGTCGCATACCTGCCCACTAGGAGCACGGTCCCACTGTGCTCGCCCACCGTTATCTCTTCGCCAATGCTCAGCGTCTTCGAGACGGCAGAGTACGCGCTGACGTTCGCCGCAACGTCCCTACCGCCGAACCCAAAGGAAATCGCTAGACCAAGACCAAGAGCCCCGATGAGAATGATGAAGGTCCATATCAGAAGGCTCGTGTCGATGCCGACCATCCCGAGCGCCATCACGATGGCTATGAAGATCACCAGCCACCTGACCAGAGTCGCGGTTGTCTCTGCGGTCAGCGGGACATCAGCCTCCTTGACGGGCGTCTCGACCCTCTTTGACAGCCAAGTTCCCAGCCAGAGACCGCCCAAGGCAATGAGGACTGCTCCGAAGACCTTCGGTAGATACTCGACGATCAGCGTGACGAACGCAGCGATATTCGGCAAGTCCAGGTATTCCAATGTCATGGCAACGAAGAACAGGAACACGAACCAGAAGACCAGCAGACCCAGTATGTCCGGTAGTCCTCGGAATCCTATGCTCCTAACGGTCTCCACAAGTCCTGTGTCTCTGAAGAAGTCGTCGAATCTCAGTTTGTAGAGCGTCTTGACCACAATCCACTTCACGATCTTGGACACGACGTATCCAAGGATCACGATGGCAATGGCCAATAGGAGGAAGACGACGACGAACTCCCAGAGCCATATCATGCCATTCCAAATCCAGTCTATTATTTCATCAGCCATTTTCCCACCTTCTCAGACGTGCATCCCGAGATGTTCGTCGATAGTATTACCATTCTTATAAATGTATCTGAGAGCGGGGATGAACGCCTATTCGGAGAGGACAATGGCACCTCGCGGGCACTCCTCTGCACACACCGCGCAACCCTTGCATTTCTCATCGTCCAGAAAGGCCTTGGCCGCGACGATTCTTATCGCGCCCTTTGGACACATCTTGGCGCAGAAGCCGCAGCCGCCAAAACAGAGCTCCTCGATGACCTTGGCCTTCATGATACGCCCCTGTCACTGACTAGCTTCTTCCGGAGCCCTCCATCTCCCGCGTGAGCTCTTCTCGTCTCTCCCTCAGGTCCTCGATCTCTTCCTCGGTCTCCTCGATCGTCATGACCATTTCCCGTTTCACTGAGTGAGCGGGGAGGCTCAGTCTCAGCTCCTCCAGTCTCAACGTCAGCTCCCTTATCCTCTTGTCGATCGTGTCTATCTCATCCACTATTTGCGTCATGGGCAGCTGGTTAGATATAGCTTTTGAGGGGCCTCTTCCGTTAGCTTTAAGAAATCCCGTCCCCTTTTGCCGGACGTAAGGGCTCATGGTCTAGCGGTTATGACGTCTCTCTCACACAGAGGAGGTCGCCGGTTCGAATCCGGCTGAGCCCATACTGCCTGGAAGTGCTGGATGCAGCTTGCTGCTGGGAGATCTCGTTCTTGTGTCGGCTCATTGATAGCTTAGGCTAACGGACAATGGGGTGAGAGGAGATGCCCTCTCCTCTACGTGAACTCGTCCTTGGATATCGCTACCAGGATTAGGCCGATCAGACCGAAGATGAAGAATCCGACCAGCAGCGAGAATATGCCGCCAACTATGGCGAGGCCGAAGTGCTTCCTCTGCATGGCGAAGATCCCGCCCAACAGTCCTATCAAGCTGAGCACTATCCATATGATCCCGCAAACGGCGAGGATGCCCGAAATATCCATACCATAGTCGCCCAGTGGCAGGAACATCGAACCTGCCCAAATCAGCGACGCTCCGCTTGCTACCCCTACTAGCGCACCAATCAATATCAAAATCCCACCGACCACGGGCTTCGCTGTCTTCTCCACAACAACTGGGCCCATAGGATACGGAGGGGGTCCCGCAGCTTCTTGCATGATAACCATCCCTACGCCGGAATAGACTTCACGTATTTTATTCTTTTCCTATTATTCTTTCCGGTGAATGATAACCAGCCAGGGCCACCGTCGTGCTGCTTGAAGGCCGCCACACGCTTCAGACCATCCTGGCGGGAGCGCCTAGACCTCCTTCAGGAAGTAGTCCCTGTCAGCGATCTCGTAGACGTTGGAACCCTTCTTCCAAGGTCGGAGCCTCTTCCTTTCCGCAAGCGTGGCCAGAGAGGTCGCAACGTTCTGGAGTCTCACGTACTTCGACTTTATCGATTTCGGCCTCACGTACCTGAGATTCTCGTTCCTCTCCAGAGCTGTCTTTATTCTCCTCGTGACGTACATGATATTGGCTTCCGACGGTTCCGGGTAGTCCTCATCACGCAGTTTGAACTTCCTGTCCTTCCCGTCGAACTCGATGTGTCCCAGCTTCAGAAGCACGAATGGGTAGCCGCTCAGGTACTCCTCTCCCCCAAAAACGTCCCGGCGAGCCTCCTCCAAGATGTCAGCCAGACCGTCGATGACGTCAATGGACTCGTTCGCTCTATCGATTATGCGATTCACGAAGATCATGAGCCGGCGTCTGTACTCCTTGCTGTACTTCCCCGTCCTCCTGAACGTCTTGCCCAACGTCATGATTCCGCTCCCGAGCCTCCTCGCTTCTGTGAATGCCTGCCTGAATAAATATGTTCGTCTGATTCGGAAGCTTGTCATCGAATGCCTCGTGTGTTTGGCATCCAGGGACGGACTCGGTGATGGGGGACCAAAACTGGCATCTACCCTGCATCCATTAGTGTTGGAAGGAAGCACGAGAAATCGAGGGAGGAAGCACATGGTGAGCGGACGTGAATCGGACAGAGAAATGCTATCTGGAATGCCCAAGGAAGACCTCATCGATCTCCTCTTCCTTCATCTGAGGAACCTCTTTGCCGTGGACGGTCTCTATTTCCTCGGGATAGAAGATCGGTTTGGAACCCAGACCGCCACGGAGGTCGACGCCGAAGTCTGGAGGGGGATGGGGACGATAGAGGCGAGGAGACTGCGGAAGAGGTTCAACATCCACGGGGACGACATCGAGGCTCTCATGCATGCCATGAAGCTCTCCAGCTGGGCGTTGGACATCGAGGACAAGGAAGTCGAGATCGATGGGGACCGAGCAGTGATTCGGAACAGGAACTGCCGTGTCCAGACGACCCGCGCGCGGAAGGGTCTGGACGAATTCCCGTGCAAGGGAGTCCGCATGGGCTTCATGGAATCATTCGCGAAGGAGCTCAATCCCGATGTCGAGGTCAGATGCAACGTCTGCCCCCCTGACCAGCGTCCCGAGGATCTGTGGTGTGAATGGGAATTCGTGCTCAGAAAGCGTTAAATACGCCGTTATAGGTGGCAGTTACGTGGCACCGATAGACAAGAAAAGGCTCTTGCTGGGCATCCTTCCTCTGGTCTTCGTCGCGGTTCTGCTAGCGGTGTTGTTGCAGCTCACCGCCGTCGCGGACGAGACAGGAACTCGATCACCCGGGTCCTATGTCGGATCGGACGCGTGTCAACCCTGTCACGAGACCTCCCACGCAGGATGGGCGGCCACAAATCATCCCAGTGCTTGGGTCACACTGAACAACGACTCATCGAAGATAGAGGAGTGCGAGAAGTGTCATGTTACCGGCTGGGGAGATGAGGGTCACGGAGGCTTCAACCCGACAAGTGATACGCCTGTCGAGATGAGAGGAATCCAATGCGAAGCCTGTCACGGTCCCGGTTCAGACCATTTGAACACTAGCCAGCCTCAAGATATCCAAGTCTCTCTCTCCGCCGTTGTGTGCGGAGCCACCTGCCATCAGAAGGAGCATCACCCCTACTTCCAGGAGTGGGAGGAGAGCGGTCATGCCATGTCTCTCATCAGCCTGAGGGGAGCCACTGGAGCCGCTGAGGACTCCTGCCTGGAGTGTCATTCTGCGGATTACATACTCGCGAACGAGTCGGAGAAGCCCACTCTTGAAACAGCCGAGTATCCGATCACGTGCGCTCTTTGCCATGACCCGCATAATGGGACGAACCCTAATCAACTGAGGTGGCCCGTTGAGGAACTCTGTGCGAAATGTCACAACCCTACTGGAGCTATCCCCGGAGATCCCATATACCATCCGCAGTCCTCGATGAGGGACGGGAGAAGCGGGGCTCCTATACTTGGTGACTCATTCATGCCTGGTGTCGAGTGCTCCGATTGTCACGTATATATGTACTGGCCCTCGAACGTCACGGGTCACAGCTTCACGCAGAAACCTGAGGCCTGCGTCGTGTGCCATTCAACTGTCCAGCCCGTCTTCTCGAACGACACCGCTCAGACACAAGTCAGTCAATGGCGAACCCAGACGTGGTCGCGAATAATCGAGGTTCAGCAGGTAGTTGTCCTCTCAGCCAGAGCGATTGAAGATGCGGCTGACTATGGATTCTCTGACGGGACAGTGGAGATTGCGATTGACCTCCACAATGAGGCGAACTACTCACTGGCATTCATCGTGGCGGACGGAAGCGGCGGGTCACACAACCCCCCATTTGCCAGCAGTCTGCTGAACTTCTCCGAGGACAGGAGTAACGAGCTGATCTCTCTCCTGACACCCGGCACAATCAGCGGAAGGGTTGTCGATACCATGGGAAACCCCGTCGAGGGAGTCACTGTTGAGAAGGACGGAAGGGTGTGGGCGACTTCCCGCAGTAACGGGACATTCCAGTTCCTCTTCGCCCCGGGAACGCACTCGTTCAATCTGAAGCTGAGAGGGTCCAGTGTCGGAGGGATAGATTCGGTCACTGTTCTCGGCGATGCGGTCTCTGAAGTGGGAGATGTCGAGATAGTTGAGGAGAACATCATCATCCCGATGATAATTGCCATCGTGGCCATCATACTCCTTTCACTGATAGTCGCTTATCTTCTCTTCAAGAAGAGGGGCAAGGGCTCGGAAGGGGAGGATTCGTCACCTCAAAATGACTTGGGCGATGGTAGATGAACAGGGAAATCAAGCACTACGGACTCGTTGTCGCACTCCTTCTTGTCTGTCTGGGGCTGCTCACGACCTCACTTGAAGCATACAGTGGCGGTTGGCAGGACGGCGATACCGACTACAACTGTGGAACCTCGTGCCATCAAGGGGGGCTGAACCAAGGTGCAGGGACAATCGATGTCGTCCTGGATACTCCGTCTGTCCTGTCTGGGCAGACACTCACCATTACGGTCAACGTCACCGAGACGCAGTTGGGAACCGACCGTCTGGTCGGGGTCTTTCTCCTCAGTTCGAAGACCGGGTCTGGTGATCATCCGTCTTCTCAGGGATGGACGATAACACAGGATCCCAACGGCGGTACTGTCAACTACGTCGAGAAGGAGAGCCCGGGCTCCGGAGAGACGGTCTCGTTCAAGTGGACCCTAAAGGCCCCACTGGCTTGGGGTGACTACGAGCTCTTTGTGAGGGTGCATCACGGCAGTCTAGCCAAGAATCCCCTTTGGGAGGACCACAGCGGATCAATAAGTGTCGAGGTGACTCCACTTCCCGCAGGCACTCCCGAGATCGATCATCAGGCGGTATCCTTGGGCTACATCGGTGAGAACACTCCCATCGAGGCCTACGTTGTGAATGCTACCAGAGTCGTGCTTAACTGGCGAGTCGCCGGTGAGATTCAGTACAACTCAAGCGAGATGACAAACACCACCGAGGTTTCGGACGGCGGATGGAAATTCGAGGGCGAGATCCCTGCCCAGAGCTCAATCGCGCAAGTTGAGTACTTCATCGTGGCATATCATGAGCTTAATGGGGACCCGATCCAAGCGGATACGTCAGTCTATACCATTTCGATTGAACCGAAGCCGGAGGTTCCAAACACGACCGCTTGGACAATCCAGATCATCATCGTCAGCGAGATTGCTCTCTTCATACTGATAGCCGGTGTCAGGATGGGCAAGGCGAGAGGGAAGAAGGAGGACGAGCAGAATGGTTGACATGAGCTCTTTTCATTCGGTCACGATAGAACTCCACGGTGGAGCGCTCACGTTGGCCGCGATATGCATCGGCATCAAGGTCATCGACATATTCTGGAACAGGGTCTTGGGGGACAGAGGCGGCAAGTTCAGACAAGGACTGAAGAAAGCGTCGGAGTACTCCACACCCACGATTCTACTTGCCTCGATATTTGGCGTTGTCGGTCTCGTTCTTTCTGGGATTACAGGCTCCTATCTCATTCCCGTTGAGACCGCGGCGAAATCTCCGATAGCACTGAACAAGATCATGATTGCGATATTCGCGACCGAGTTCTGGACGGTCATGATTGCCACGAACTTGATCTTCTGGGAAGAGGCCTGGATAAGGCGGCAAACCGCTATCGTCATGGTCATGAGCGGCGGTCTGGGCTACGTCTTCTCGATTATGGGGGGCAGCATTGGCGGGACTATGGGGGGGAAGGTTAGCATTCTTGAACCGGTCTGGGAACTCCTGGGCGTGGACCTTCACTCGTCTTGGATTCTCTCGTCGGAAATTCTGGTCGCACTTGCAGCGATCGTTACTGTCGTTGGGATACTCCTCGTTGCCTATTCCGTGAAGCTCGCCGAGATCGTCGGGTCAGTGCGCAAAGTCTCCGATTAGCGACGGACTGTCCGAAATCGGTCGAGGGATATGCCTAGATCTCTGACTCTTCCTGGCACATTCCGCAGATGCGGCAGATTATTATCTTCCTTTCCTTACCGTCAAGCCCCTCCACAAGCCTCGAGGCCATCTTTTCAAACTCGCTATCGACCTTTGGCAGATGCTCGAGTGCCCTTTCATCCGCTCTCCTTCCGGTGGCATACTGGCTGATGGCAGCCTGGGTTACTCCAAGGAGCTCTGCAGTCTTGGTCTGACTCAGTCCGTATTCCTCGATAATGATGGATGCAACCTTCGCACGGATAACCGGGAGGATCTCCGCCACGACGCGTTCGCAAGGCTGTTTTCCAACAGTCATTTTTCTGTCCCAAACTCATAACGATAACCCACTTATAACGGTTGAGTCTGGACTGTCGGCAGCCCACTTCCGGCATCCTTTGCTTCTTGAAGTCCCGAAGAGACGTATGGTTTATTACTGTGCTTGTAGATTGAGCCTAATCGAATGGTCGGTGGCATGAAAGGCACAGACTCGCGGAACGAAATCATAGAAACTCGGAATTTGACCAAGAAGTTCCGTTCATTGACTGCCGTGCGGAACCTCAGCCTGAAGATCGGGCGTGGTGAAGTCACGGTCCTTTTCGGACCCAACGGCGCTGGAAAGACGACTCTCATCAGGATTCTCTGCACGCTCTCTCGTCCGACATCGGGCGATCTTCTCGTTGACGGACTGAACACGTCAAACAACGGCAGGGAGGTCAGAAGGAAGATCGGCGTTGTACTTCATGACCCCCTGCTCTACGACGACCTCACCGCCGCAGAGAATCTCAGGTTCTATTGCAGGATGTACGGCTCGGACGAGTCCCGAGTTGACGAGCTTCTAGATCTCTTTGGGCTCAGACACAGGAGGAATGACAGGATAGCCGTTCTCTCTAGCGGAATGGTGAAGAGGCTGTCGATCGCGAGGGCCATGATTCACGACCCTGACATCCTCATATTCGACGAACCCTTCTCCAGTCTCGATTCCGATTCCATATCCAAGATGGTGTCACTGATCGGACAACTCCGCAGCGGGGGGAAGACTGTACTGCTTGCCACTCATCACCTCAAGGAGGGCTATGACGTGGGCGAACGCCTTGTTATCATGAAGAAGGGTCGAATCGTCTTTGACGAGAGGAAGGCGGAGACGAGCGCGGTCGAATTCGAGTCAGCGTACGACGAACTCACGGGGGCTAGCTCTTGACATTCGGTGCCCTGAGAATCGCCCAGAAGGACCTGAACATCGAGCTCAGAACCAGAGAGAGAATGACGTCCATGGTTCTGTTGAGCCTGGTGATAATCCTCTCGTTCAGGTTCGCATTCTTCGGCTTCGACGTGAATCTGACCGGAAGTCCTGAACTTGTGGCCCCAATCCTCTGGACGACGATATTCTTCGCGGGTCTCGTGGGTCTCGAATCCTCATTCTCATACGAGAAGGAGAACAAGTATCTTGACGGCCTTCTGCTCCTTCCGACCAGTCGATTCTCGATTTACCTGGGTAAGATGCTCTCGAACTTCTTGTTCCTCGTCGTGATCGACGTCATGACGGTGGTCTTCATCATCGCCTTCTTCGCCTATGATTTTGGCGGGGACATTCTGACCCTCTTCTTGGTCCTTTTGCTCGGCACGTTCAGCTTTGTCGCGATGGGCACTCTCATATCAGGAATGACGATGAGCGCAAGGACCCGCCAGTCCCTCCTGCAGATCGCTCTCATACCGCTCATAGTCTTTACGGTCGTCATCCCCGCTGTGGTTGCGACCTCTACGGTCGTCATTGGAAGCGGGGACCTCGCCCCAGACCTCAGAATTCTGGGTGGATTCGGCATCTTGAGCCTGCTTCTCGC
The DNA here is from genome assembly GCA_023136265.1 of Thermoplasmata archaeon. Classification (GTDB taxonomy): domain Archaea; phylum Thermoplasmatota; class Thermoplasmata; order RBG-16-68-12; family JAGMCJ01; genus JAGMCJ01. Next base: position 64,366 of record JAGLRN010000002.1, on the reverse strand, counting down.
ATATCTCCTCTTTGGGCATATATTGGAGGGCTAACATGGAAAGAAGGAAGTTGATCGACATTGTGTTGGTGATTCTGGCCGTTGTGTTCGTATCTGCCACGACTCTGGCTGCCTTCTACTACGCTCCCTTGGAGCCTGTGGACGTCTTGACCGTCGTAGAGCATGAATCTGACTATACTGGTGACGACGTTAGGGTGAAAGGTGTCGTGCACGATCTCAGCGGGCAGGACCTCTCCCTTTGGGACATCTCGAGTCCGGACCCTGGCATCACCATCAATGTCACATATTCTGGGGAAGGCGATCTTTCCACTTTGGCGAGTGACGGGGACACCGTGTATGTCGTTGGACGATACGACCCGGATGATGGCTTCTCGGCGAAGGAAGTCGAAATCGCTGATGACCCAGACGAACCGGCGGGGTGGACCTCTCCATATTCGGCAAAGATATTCTACTTCCATGTCCCAGCCGCATGGACGTCATTCTTGGCGTTCGGAGTCGTACTTGGGTGCAGCATTGCATATCTATTGAAGGGCGGTCAGAAGTGGGATATCTGGGCCCTGTCGTCTGCCGAAGTCGGACTGATGTTCAACACGGTCGCAGTCATATCCGGCGCTCTCTGGGCTAAGGCAGAGTGGGGCTACTACTGGGACTGGAACGATGCGAAGTTGTTTTCGACATTCGTCCTCTGGCTGATATTCATCGCATACGTCGCCATTCGCAGCGGAGCGGTTAGGCATGAGAGCATCCCCAGGGTTGCCGCCATTTTCGGTGTATTGGGTTTCGCGGCAGTTCCCATTTCTTTCATCTCATCGAGAATCTGGACCAGTCTACACCCCAACGTTGTGGCTTCCTCCACGGGACACCTCTCTTCCGAGGCGGGAACCGTTCTCATGCTGGGCGTTCTGGCCTTTACCTTCGTCTACGCGACACTTTTTTCTAGGCGGACTGCAATAGAGAGGTCGGTAATGGAGATTCAGGACTTGAAGGAAAAGCTGGAGGAAGAGGAATGATAGGGGTCGAGCAGTTCTACTGGGCATACCTGATCATCTGGGCGGGAATAGTCCTCTATGTTCTATATCTCACCCAAAGGCAAAGCAAGATAACGAAAGAGATCAAGCTCCTCAAGGAGGTCATTGACGGTGGAAGAGACTGAGCCGCAGAAGCCTGAATCTGATGCGAAGAAGAAGCTGATTCTGAAGGTTGTCGTGGTCCTAGCGGTAATCGCCATACTCGTCGTCATCTTCCTCAGCGCCGCTCCAGCCGACCCGTACGATACAGTGGACAAGGTAATGGCGGACCCCTCGAAGTATGAGGGGAAACAGGTTGAGGTCAGGGGAACGGTGGAGACATGGCTTCCGTTTGAGAGCGCATTCAACCTCACCGGGTACTCTGAGGAGGACCCAACCTACATCGTAATCAGCTACAACGCGGTGCCCTCGCAGTTTGCAAACGGAAAGGACGTGGTTGTCAAGGGTCTGTTTCACCACAATGGAAGTGCCTACCAGATTGATGTTGTCGACGCGAACGACATACTCGTTGGTTGCTCGTCTAGATACTGATTGCCATTCGCCCGCAGGCGGTTGTGATGAAGAAAGCAGTACTCATTGCTCTCGTGCTTTTCTCTCTCGGTCTGACACTGGTATTTCTGATTGAGGAACCCGCTCCGGACTTCACAGTCGTCGATGCGTACGGTCAGTCCTTCGAGCTTTCCGACCATCGCGGGGAGGTTGTCGTCCTGGAGTTCATGTTCACGACCTGCCCCTCGTGTCTCGCTCAGACAGAGATATTCAAGGATGTCAAGGCGAGCTACAGCGAAGGCGATCTGACGATTGTATCCATAACCGTAAGCCTATCGGACAACAACACCGTTCTGCGGCAGTACAGTGAGTCCCATGAAGCTGGTTGGGTCTTTGCGACGGACAGCGAGAATCTGATCGAGACTTACGGAGTGGGCTCTGTCCCCCATACGTTGTTCATCGATAGAAGCGGGAGAGTGGCTTCATCGTACGTGGGGGTGTTGGACGAGGACGGCGTTTCGCGGAGAATCGACAATGCCATGTCTCTCATGGATCCGATTATCACTACCACCCTCTCCGTGGCTCTAATCGCAGCTGGTATCGGGATTCTATCCTATATTGGATACTCAAAAAGGGACACGATTAGGGAGCGGCTCTTTGGCGGCGCAGAATCGAGCTAGACTATTCCTCCTCAGTCGCCTGGGGCTTCTCGTCCGGATATTGGTGGGCTCTGTACGTGAATACTGCGAACGCCAAGACTATGAATCCTACGCCGATCAAGAAGGTGCTCTCATGATACCTGCTGCCGAGTGCCTGGACGAGACCGTAGATGAAAGATATCGCGCTCAGGGCAAACAGAGCCAGAACCACAAGGAAAAGAATAGTGAGCTTCTCATCCAGAATCTTCATTTTCGACCCTCCTCGTTCGTACCTTGGAACTCCAGAAACTTCACGGTCCTCTTCTGTCTCCCGCTCAGCTTGTCGACACTGTAGAAGATTGTAGCTGTTGAGTAGACACCCACGACTGTTGCATACGAAGAGGCCAACAGAAGGAAGATGTAGAGGATGTCAATAGCCTTGAGAAGCTGACCGATGGAATGGATTGCCAACGTCAGAGAAACACCTGTGAGGCCAACGATTATCAGCGTTGACAGGAGCAGTCTCCTTCCGCCAGACCTTCTTGCTTTCATCTAGAACCCCAGTATCGTGAAGGCTATCCACATGATGATAGCGGCCAGGATGATCAGCACAACGACCTTTCTCTTCATCGGATGTCTCTCTTCAGATCTATCCACGAACGGAAGCACAAAGAGAAAGATGATGAGAAATGACAGAACCACAGTGGCAAACCAGGGAGCCACAGCGCTCATCATCTCCAGGGCTCCCGCGAAGAAGATATGGGGGAGACCAGCCTGCTCAGGTTTGAGGAGCGAAGCCACAACTAGTACGATTCCAGTGATGAGAAAGACGACTCCCACCTCGTCCACAAGATGATTGGGTAGGAATTGTCTCCCTTCCTCGTGCTTCTCCTCTGGTTCTTCAGTCATAGTGGACCACTTATCCCGTGCTTTCTGATTAGATAGAAGTGAGCGACGAGCAGAGCTACCGTAATCAGAGGAAGAGTTGTCGTATGTATCCAGTGTGCACGCACTAGTACGCCCTCACCCGTAATCGAGGAGCCTATGAATGTGTCGTTGACCCAAGCGGAGAGCCAATCAAGTGCCCCGCCGATGAGCGGGAGGTTCTGGATGCCGTTGATGAGGTTGGAGAACGTCTCCACGATCGCCTCGGACCGGGCATCGTCCACCAGAACGTATCCCGTGGTGATGAACGTGAACGTAAAGATCAACAAGAGAACGCCACTCATCCAGGTGAACTCCCTGGGATTCTTGTACGATCCCGTGATGAAGACCCTCAAAGTATGAAGAAGAATGGTTATGCCCATGATGTTGGCCGACCAGCCGTGGACGCCCTTCACGTAGGCGCCGAACGGGACGGTATCAACAATCGTCTCGATGCTATGTGCTGCCCTGCTCTGGTTCGGGGTGAATTCTGCCGCGGATGGTTCGTAGTATGAATCCAGGAACAGACCCGTGAGTCCCAAGAGGATCAGTGCAACTAGTGTCACTCCACCAAGGCAGAACATGGGGTTGAGCGCGTGCTTGGGAACCTTCTTCTTCTCAGTCTCCTCAACGAACTCTACGAGGCCGGACCTTGAAAGCACCCAGTCTCGGGTTTTTGTGAAGATCCCGCCGATGCGAGTGAGAATCGAGGCCGGACCTCCAACCTTCCCCTCCATCGACTAGTCCTCCTTCCGTCTCATATGGATGATGAGCAATGACGAAATCGCGATGGCCGCCACAATCGCGATTACAGCGAATGCTATGGCTTCCTGTGATAGGTCGGACTCTCCCGGTCCCGGTGTCCCCTTCATCGGCTCGTGGCATTCCAAGCACTTCGGATACGAGTACCCGTGGTATTGTCCATGGCATTCATCACAGGCAATCGTGATCTCCTCATGATGGGTGTGACAGTCCGTGCAGTTCTCTCCGATGTGTCCTCCCTCCTGCAACCTCCAAAACTCAGAGGAATGACAATCCTGACACTGATCATTCGACACGTCGTGCCTGAAGCTGGTGTTCATCGGTTCATGACATTGAAGACACTCTGGGTACTGGAATCCTCCAGGCGTCAAATCAGCATGCTTGACTCCATGGCAGGTGGCGCAGCTATTGGATAGTTCGCTGTGGTTCCCGTGGCAGTTGGTGCAGTCCTGCCAATCATGCGGGCCCATGTCAAGCTCCGCGGTCTCATTCGTGTGACAGTCCTGGCACAGTTGATTGGATATATCGTGCTGGAACCCAGTCGCATGAGGGTCGTGACAGTTCACACACTCGGTGGCGTTGCTGTAGTCATGTTTCGATCCGTGACACTCGGTGCAGTCCTTGATCAGCACAAGTTGGGAGGTCTCGGCAGGGTCATGACAAATCGTGCAATCCCATATCGAATGCTTTCCGCCGGCAAGGGTTTGGTTTATCGAGAAATGACAGGATCCACAGTCATCATTCCTGGTCCCAAAGAAATCATCATACGAGTCCAGCTCATCCTCGGTGGAATCCGTCTCAAGAAGTGCGTATGTTGCTGCGAAGGCAAGGATGACTAAGCCTGCAATCAGAGGCTTGATCCAACTGTGGCCGGAAGTCGTGCTCGGGGGTTCGGGGATTTCATCTGTGAGCATATAAAGCCAACATACCATAACATCGACATATCATAAAGCTTACTCACGAAGGAACTGGCATAACGGCGTTATAACGCCCTCTTGTCGATCTCTCTCATGATTTCTATTGCCCTTTCCTTGTAGTCTTTGACAAGTTGCTGATACGAGCTCTTGGAGATTCTGCCCTCGTCAAGTTTCGTCCGCAGCGCCTTTATCGCTCTCAGAAGCTTATCCTTCTCTCCCTTGAGTGCAGAAACCTCGGGGTCCTCCTGTACTTCCTCAATCCCTTCCATCTCGCTTTCGTATTTCCCTCTCAAATCCTCGTAGAATGCCTTCGAGAGATGCCCCGCCGCGAACGCAGCCTCCGCTTCCCTCAGCGATTCTGCGATTTCCATCCCTCTACGCTCGCTGACATGGGCTTCATCGACCGGATCCTCCTCAGGCTCATCCTCCTCTCGTCTTCGCGGGGTTCTCAGCAGAATGAAGATGGCAGTTGCGATGATCATGGCCACCATTGCTATCAGCAGAACACCCAATGGTAACTCCTCTCCAGTCGTCTCTTCCCACTCAATCGTGATTTGCAGCGTCTCTCCCTCGGACGGAGATCCGAGGATATCGTGGAGGTCGGACTCGTACTGGCTCCATTGATCATCGAAGATGTAGATGGAATGCAGCCAATTGGGGAACGTGTACTCTCCCGGATTGTGGGCGGAGTGTGAATAAGTCCCAGGCAAGGAAACGGTCGAACCAGACTTGGGGAAGAGCCACAGGCTGTATACGGAGACGTTGTGAAGGAAGACCTGTTCGAATGTGACGGTCTTCCTCTCATCCCCTGAGATGTCCAATAACAACACGTAGAGGAACTCCATGGATATTCTATGCGGGGGCAATTCGATTTCGAATCTGACGGCCTTGGTCTCGCTTGGCAGCAGGTCCAATGTGTCATTCTCAGATGTCTCATTGTAGAAATGAGCCTCCCATCCTTCAGGAAGACCCCCAACCGAGAGGGACACGGTCTCATTCCACAGAGAATCGTTTGTTACGTTCAACCATTGACTTGTTGTGATGCCGATTTGGCTTGCTACTGGTTGTTTGGCCTCCATGCGGTCGAGACTCACGTTCATGGTCAGACCCTGTCCCGATGACAGTGAGGACTTTGACTGATTCCCCCAGCCGACAGTGATATTGACGGGGACCGAATGCCAGGAGGATCCGTTGGCGTTTGACGCGTTGAGTATCAGGTTGCCCTCCTGACCGTAATACGAGAGCGACTCGTTCTCGTCAAATGGCGTGAATGCGATTATGTTCTCATCAACCATATCTCTTGTGAAGTTGTAACATCCATATCCGGAAGCGTTCACCCTTCTCATTACCGTGGTTGACTGACTCACGCAGGCCATTGAGAAAACCTCAGATTCTTTGGACAGCCAGTGGTGAAGAGTCCCGTTGAACACAGTGTCCCCCGTATTATTCAAATAGACTCTCTCGATGATCAGGAAGGACGTGTCGTTGGTCATCTGGACTACATCAATCTCAAGTTTGTCAATCGTAAAGGCCGAGTCATCATCTGCACCTGCGGTCTGCCAGGGTCCCAGGGCCATTGCGAAAAGCAAACTCATGACAAGCAACGGGGTAATCCTACGCTTCATCAACTGCCCTCCAGGGCCCCGAGTTCTGTCTCCAACATCCTCTCGTAGTCCTTGTCTGGTCTCACGACGGGCTCTCGCGCGACCTCCTTCCGTTTCTCCGGCCAACGATCGGTCGCTACCCTGGCCACGATACCAGTCGACATAATCCATGCTCCGCCCCATATTAGCCCAACAAGGGGTATGAACTTGATGCCCATCACGATTTCATCCACAGTCGGGCTGGAGAATTTCTCGTCGTCCTCGATCTCGGTGTTTATTGCTATCCATCCATCAGCTTGGGTGTGGAAGGCGATCACAATGAAGTAGATGTCAACTGCGTGTTCGGAGTGGACGAAGACGTCGGACATGTATTGCTGTCTCAGCCCGCCTATTCCAGGTTTCGCCCAGATCATTCTGAGGGGTGCGTCAGCGATGGCCCCGCTCGAGTCCGAAATGCGAACTACGACCTCCATCGTTTCATACCCGATATCACTGTGAGTGTCAAACCCTCTCGTTTCGATAATCTCGAATCGGTAACCCTCTGGATAGTCGTGGCTCTGGTTCACATTCAGGGATTCGTACTCATAGCTCGTGGGCAGGAATGTGCTCGTTGCGTAGCCGATGATGATCAGCGCAGCGCCTATGTGGATGAGATGTGCGCTCACCGTCACGAGCGGTCTCTTCACGCTCTTGCTCCATGATGTGGACTCGGAGAAGCTCCCGGAGGATTCCGAGACGATCAGAATCAGTGCAATCACCGAGAGAATAAGTCCTGCAAGGAAACCTATTGAGGCAATGCCAAGAGTCCCGCCGATGAGTGCCAGGCGGTAGCTCCCTCCCCTCAGCGTGCTTATCCCCGCGATGAAGGGAACGACCGAAGCAACGAACCCGAGAAACAGAAGTGGGAGGGTCGTCTCGAAACTGACGGGACCCAACCAGACCCGGGAAGGACCCGATCCCCACATAATCATCCCCAGGATAGAAGCGGATATCAGAAAGAGGCCGGCCAGTTTCAAGTTCCTGCTTGTGTCCTTCTTGGCCGAGACCTTGACGATCCTGTATCCGGCCGTAGCGAGGATTCCCAAGGAGATCGGGATGTAGACGAAGAAGTACCCGTTCGCGAAGATTACGAAGCCGGCAACCGATGTGACGACTATCAGGCCGGCGATGTAGAAGGAGAATCCCGGGCTCACGTATCCCCATGACATACACAATATGAGGATTGCGCCAAGGGGGATCAGGATGAGAGGAAGTCGGTCCTCAAAGCTCTCCGGTCTCAGGCCGTTCAGTCCCTGCATCATGAGGAGGAATGTGGCCAGAAACCACACGGACAAGATGAGAATCGTGATCATCATCCAGGAGTCCGAGGAAAGAACCGGTTTCTTCTCTGCATCCTCTTTTGCCTCGGAGGTCATGAGGACCCAGATGAACGGGATCCCGACTAGGAGTAGGAGCACGACTGCCAATCCGACGACCAGGTTCCCCAGTCCGAGCACCCTCATGACCACGAAGGAGCCCGAAAGGAACGCAGTGATATCCACAGCAATCGGGATGAGCAGGATTCCGAAGATGAGCATGTATGCGTAACCGACGTATTTCCACTCCTTGACCCCTCTCTCCTGTCTGAGGAATCTCCGGAGGAAGAAGAGGGCTCCGATGAGAAGAATGAAAAGCAAAATGGCGAGGAAGAAGGCACTCTCCTGGGAGGCCTCGAGGACATAGATCAGCTTGTCTGCTGGATCGAACGGAAGGGCCGCCCCACCGCCCGCGAACGCATGGACGGAGTCCACGTAGCCGCTTCTCGTCTCGAATGTGGTGAATAGGACTAGCGAGAAGCTCAGTATTCCGAGCAGGGGAGCCAGATTCGCGTACGACCCCTTCCTTCGGTTCATGAAGGCCGCATGAAGGAAAGCCGTTAGCGAGATCCATGGCAGCAGATTCGCGGTCTCGACAGGGTCCCATCCCCAGTAGCCCCCCCAGCCGAGGACTGTATACGCCCAGAGGGCGCCTATGACGATGCCAAGGCTCATGAACAGCCAGGACATCCTCCCATAGGTCAAGGCATCGAACTTCCATCTCTTGTCGTTTGACGCCAGAAAGGCGACGCTCGTGGCAAACGGAATGGCAGCAAACCCATAGGCGGCAAACTCCACGGGTGGGTGAACTGCCATCAGCGGCGTTTCAAGCAGCGGGTTCAGACCTATCCCATCTGGAGCGAATATCAGGCCTGCGCTCGGCGTTGGCGCGAACATCTCCAGTTTGAGGACAATGAAGACAAACACTGTTGTGAGGGCGATCAGAATCAGGAAGAGCCAGTCCTGGTATGTCTCAGACGATCGCTTCTTCACAGACCTGAGGTTCCAGACGGTGACCTGAATGAGTGCGAAGAGGGAGATGAAGAACGCCCAGAGGAATATCGAACCCTTTCCACCAGCCCATACTCCCGCCAGTTTGTAGAACCACTCATGGTCTGTCGCCGAGTAGGAGTGCACATACTCAATCGTCATATCGGATGACATGAAGCCGTAGATCAGAAGGAAGAACGGAGCCGAGACAAGCAAGAATGTGATGAACGAAAGCGCCCAACTGATTCTGGTGTTCAGCTCCAATCGGATGAAGAGCTTCAGCAGTGTGAGAATCACCGCAAGAATCCCGACGGCAAAGGCCGCCCACAGCAGAACATCACCGACATGCATTTTTCATCCTCGCATGTTTCGTGGTCTATCGGTCCCCCTTCTCGCTCCTGTCGTCTATCGCATTCGACGCCCATCTCCCAAAACGAGGGAATGTGACGTCTTCCTCGAACTTATACTGGGCAACTATTTGAAAGTTGCGAGATACTGGAACTGGGTTGGCTGTGATGGGTGCCGGGACTCCACGCAATGCGTGTCCATACCAGCACGTCCGATTTGTGAGGCGCCACCCACAGCGAGAAGCGGACGCGTGCCCGTGTGATTCGAAGGATCACTCCAATCCCCCACGACGAAAAGCCTAATATCCCAGACCTTCGGATGTATATGAGGATGACCGACTATGCAGAGGAACTGGAAGCCACGAATGGGCTTCCGGACATTTTCGAGCTCGTCAAGAAGGCGGTTGAGCGGGAATTGGGGAAGAAGAGAGCGGGTCTGATGCTCGGCCTCTCCGAACTCGGCGGGACGCGTTCCGGCTGGATCGGCGCATACTACCCAGTGTCATCCAACATCATCGTCATGAACAAGACATCTCTCAGGCTAATCGAGGAGACCAATCCATCATTGACCAAATCGTACTCGTTTCACATACTACTCCACGAGTACCTGCATACGATTGGGATAATCGACGAGAGAAAGACGCGCCAGAAGGCGGTGGAGATTAGCAGGACGATGTTTGGATCCGATCATCCGACGACAAAGATGGCTGAGGACATCACGAAGTTCTTCGATTACATCGTGTATCCGGTTTTCGGCTGGATTCCACCGAAGCAGTCAGAGCTTGAACTCGTCGAGGGCTTCGACAGGTCAAGCGTGACCTATATCACATAGTTTCGGGAAGCTTTATTTCGGTCTTCGCCATCCGTCCTCTCATGTTGCGAATCGGGGAGGTTATGAAGACGAATATCGTCACGATCGATGAGAATGGAACGATTGACGAGGCCTGCACGCTGATGGGGGAGAACCGCATAGGGAGCCTTGTGGTCACGCGGGACGGGAAGCCGGTCGGGATTTTCACGGAGAGGGATTTCCTGTCCAAGGTCGTGTGCGCGGGAGCTGATGCATGCAAACTGAAAGTGTCCGAGTACATGTCCGAACCGCTCATAACGGTGAACCAGCGATTCACCGTAAGGGAGGCGGCCAGGATAATGAAGGACATGAAGATAAAGCGACTTCTGGTCGCGGACGGAGAGGAGATAGTGGGCATCTTCACAGCCGCGGACCTTGTCGAAGTGATAGCTGAGACACCTTTCGATTTCTAGGAGCAATGAGACCATGGAAAAAGTAGTGTGCGAGGTTTGTGGCAAGGGATTCGAGATGAGCGAGTACGAGAAGAAGCTCAGGAAGTGCCAGTGGTGCGGGAAGACCATCTGCTTTGACTGCACACACTACATGGGCTCGAAGAAGGCGGGTCTCTCCAAGGATTACATCGACGTGATACGCGTCTGCACAGAGTGCCAGCCAAAGGTCAAGGAACAGGCCGAGTGAGGCGATTCTCTCAGTTTCTTCGCGGTTCAAGTGGCCTAGCCGGAAAGCTCTGCCATCACTTGCGGGAATGCCTTCGCGAACTTCTGGCACTGCTCCTCCGGAATGGAGAACGATGCACGCACGAACCTCCCGCCGAACTGCTTGCTCACGTAGTTCCCCGCTCTCAGGAAAATGCTATGCTCGAGCAGGAGCTTCTCCTGTATTCTCTCGGGCTCCGCTCCAGTGTTGCCCACGTCGATTATGAACATGTTCGTGTAGGACGGGTATACCGGAAGGAACGCTCCAGGGCATCTCTCGACGGCCTCTTTGATCGTCGCCTGATTCCTTCTGCAAGTCCCCACAACGGTTGAGATCCATTCCCTTTTCGTTTGCAGGGCCGCCAGCGCGGCCCTCTGCGCGAGTATGTTGACCGAGAGCACGTTAGTGTTGTACTTGAGGAACGATTCCATGAGCTTGGGCTCCGCGAGGAGACCTCCAACCCTCATCCCCGCCAGCCCGCAGTTCTTCGAGAAACTGTACACGAGAATCGACTTCTCCGGATAGAACTCCGATGTCACATGATGCTCGTCCGCGAAATCCCTGTACGTGATGTCGTCCAGTAGATACAAATCGTTGTCCATGGCAATCTCCGAGATCGCCTTGACCTCGTCCTTGCTGTACCCGCTTCCCAGAGGATTGAGCGGGTCAATGAGAAGGATCATCTTCGTCTTCTTCGTGATAGCTTCGTTGACGCGGTCGGGCGTCATCTTCCATGGCTTGGAGTAGATCGGCATCTCTATCGTCTTCGCGTTGGACAGAGAGATCTGGTGATGTATGGGCAGGAAGCTCGGGTCCGAGGCAACGACCTCGTCCCCACGCTCGAGGAGCGCCCTTGTCAATATGTACAGCGCCTCGATTCCGCCATTCGTGAGGAGCACGTCGTAGTCCGGTGCCCCTAGGTCTTCCTTCAGTGCCTCTGGGAGACCGAAAACGCCTCCCTTGTAGGGATAGAGGTTGTACTCCTTCTGCTGGACTGCCGCAAGAACAGCTTCTGCTATGGCGGGGGTCGTGGGAAGCATGTTCGTGTTCTGACTCATCCAGATGATCTTGCCCCTGTTCTGATGTGCGTAGAGGAATGGTTCCATGTTACTCACCTAATCTGGCAAGCACACGGATTCACTTCGAATCTAAATCCTTTGCGGTCTAGCACTCACATACGCCGATTCGGGAGCGAATCTCCTTCGACTATACCCATAACCGAAAATCCACGATCTACTGCCCGATGAATCTGGCGACGTGGTTGTACCTGTAACCAAAGAACATTCCATTTCTTGAAGTTGTGCCTCCGTTCTCCGTTCCCGCTCCGTTGTTTCTCCGTTCTCCGTCCGAGATTCCTCCGGGAATTCTCCGTCCGTTCTGTAAGCTCGCCCTATGCTCGCTCCGTTGTTTCTCCGTTCCCGCTCCGTTCTTCTCCGATGGTTCTCCGTTGATTCTCCGTTCCGCTCCGTTCCCGGCTCCGTATTCCTCCGTTGTTTCTCCGTTCCCGCCCGCGCAGTGGCGTATAATGCCTTTTCGGAATGCTTAAGTAGCGTCTTCCTTGCGGTTCCTTCGCTTATCCTTCGCTTTGACCTCGCTTATCCTTCGCTGTTTCTTCGCTCGGGCTATGCTTCTCTTCGCTTCTCCCCGTTCCGATGTCTGTCAACCCCTTCAATAGTCCTTCGGAATGCTTGAGCAGGGCAATAGTCGGCTCTCTCATGCGGAGGAACCACGTCCCGGCAGCCTACAGTGCATCTCAGACTGAAGCACAAACCTTATGAAACTCTGGGGATATTGGTGCACCGCGGGCTCATAGTCTAGCGGTTATGACGTCACCTTGACATGGTGAAGGTCGGGAGTTCGAATCTCCCTGAGCCCACTTCTCATCCACCTGTGATCGGCCTTGTTATGCAACTCGCTTGACACTCGTCATCGGACAACCTTTTAAACACGTCTCGTCTTAGACAAGTTGGAATGGCGCTCGAGAAGAAGACGATCAGACTTGGCGGTATGACCTGTGCGACGTGTGCCAACACGATCGAGACCGCCCTTTCCAAGGTTGAGGGAACCAAGAGCGGAGTCGTCAACCTCGCGCTTGAGCGGGCCACGGTCATTTACGATCCCAAGGTAACCAGCCTCGAAACCATAGGCAAGGCGATCGAGGACGCTGGCTACCAGTACGTTGGCATCGAGGCGGGTCGAGAGGAGGCTAAGGAGTTCTATCGAAAGGACATGGAGTACAAGAAGAGAATCACAATCTTCGCGCTCGCCGTCGGCTTTCCCATGCTCGCCGTCGGCTTGGCATGGGAGTTCCTATCGTTCCCGGAAGATGCCACGAGCCTGTTCATACGCAACTTCATCTTCTTCTTGATGGCAACCTCCGTGCAGTTCTACCCTGGCTTGAAGTTCTACAGGGGAACCGTGAAGGCGATCAAGAACCGAACGGCGAACATGGACACCCTCATCTCTGTCGGAACGAGCGCCGCCTACTTCTACAGCGTCGTCGTCACCTTCTTGCCCTCGCTGTTTGGAACTCACGCTGTCTACTACGATACCGCCGCGATGATAATAGGTCTGATACTCCTTGGCAACTACCTTGAGGCAAAGGCGAAGAGCGGAACATCGCAGGCGATAAGGACACTGATGGAGCTGCAGGCGAAGACCGCCCTTGTCGTCAGAGACGGAGTTGAGCGGGCGATCCCAGTCGAGGAAGTCGTCGTCGGTGACATCATCAGGGTGAGGCCAGGGGAGAAGATCCCGGTGGACGGGATCGTTACGGAGGGAAGCTCATCCGTTGACGAATCCATGGTCACAGGAGAGAGCATTCCGGTGGAGAAGTCCGCTGGCGATGCCGTTGTCGGCGCAACGATAAACAAGACCGGAACGTTCAAGATGGAAGCGAGGAAGGTGGGCGAAGAGACGATGCTCGCCCAGATAGTCAAGATGGTCCAGGAGGCGCAGGAGAAGAAAGCACCGATTCAGCGGATCGCGGATAGGGTCGCCTCCTATTTCGTACCGGCGGTCATACTGATCGCGGTTTTCTCGCTTCTCTTCTGGCTCCTCCTCGGAGCGAACATCTGGCCGCCTCGAGCGGGCCTGACGGCGTTCACATTCTCCCTCCTGATTTTCATCTCGGTCATGGTCATCGCCTGTCCCTGCGCACTTGGCCTTGCGACGCCCACTGCGATAATGGTCGGCACTGGGCTCGGCGCGAAGTACGGGATCCTCATAAAAGGGGGCGAGGCTCTCGAGACCGCGGGAAAGCTCGACACCGTGGTCTTCGACAAGACTGGAACCCTGACGATGGGGGAGCCAGAGGTCACCGATATCATGTCCTTACCTCACTCGAACGAGGCAGAGGTCCTCAGGCTCGCAGCGATTGCTGAGGCGGGTTCCGAGCATCCGCTGGCAGAATCCATACTCAAGAAAGCGAAGGACATGGCGGTTTCGTTCGAGCATCCTGAAACCTTCGAGGCGCTGCCAGGGATGGGGGTCAAGGCGGGCACCCGAGACGAGCAGATCCTACTGGGGAACAGGAGGCTCATGGAGACCAACGGCATCGCGACCGCGGATGTCGAGCACGATCTCCAGAGGATGGAGGGTGAAGGCAAGACGGTGGTCGTCGTGGCAAGAAACGGACAGGTTGCTGGCGCCATCGCTGTTGCTGACATCCTGAAGGACAACTCCGCCAAAGCCGTCAGGGCGCTGAAGAAGAAGGGAATCGAGGTCATCATGATCACTGGAGACAACGAGCGGACCGCCAAAGCCGTCGGGCACACGCTCGGGATCGATAGAGTCCTGTATGAGGTTCTCCCGCAGGACAAGGCGTCCGAGATAGCCAGACTCCAGCGGGAAGGGAAAAAGGTGGGCATGGTGGGAGACGGAATCAACGACGCCCCCGCGCTTGTTCAGGCGGACGTGGGCATCGCAATCGGCGGTGGGACCGATGTGGCCCTCGAATCCGGCGACGTAGTCCTCGTGCGGGACGATCCGTTGGATGTCGTGGCCTCTTTCGAACTGAGCTCGAAGACGATGTCCAAGATAAAGCAGAATCTCTTCTGGGCATTCGCCTACAACGCGGCGGGCATTCCAATCGCCGCCGGAATCCTGTATCCGAGCTTCGGCATTCTTCTCGCTCCCATTTTCGCCGCCGCAGCAATGGCCTTCAGCTCCGTTTCCGTCGTCACGAACTCACGATTATTGAAAGGGTATGTTCCAGAAGTCAAGCGGTTGAGAGTCGAGCAGGAAGTGCACGAACCACCTCGACCGCAGAAAGAGGAGGTGAAACAAGTGGCTATAGACCCCATCTGCAAGATGGAAGTGAATCCGGAGACCGCCGCGGGGGAGTACGAGTACAAGGGCAAGAAGTACTACTTCTGCGCGGTGGGCTGCATGAACAGATTCCAAGAGGATCCGGAGAAGTACATCGAGTAGGGCTACCGAATCCGAAATCTTAATCTGCCCCAAAACAAATGGGCGAACTAATGAGGAGGTTGAGATTTCGTCAGATCGCATCTACTGTTCTAGTCATTCTGACTGTAGTTGCTGCTCTGGGAGCCATGCAGAGCTCTCCCGAATCACCCACTCCCAGGCCGCTCAGTCCCGCTAACGAGACCACTCTTGGCGGGAACCTGGACAACTTCTCCCTGTCCGGGTCCTTCGTGGCGGGCCTGCAAGGCGTGGACGGAGGAATGGAGGAGGCTGAGGACAACGTCTTCGAGAACACGGACAACACGCTCGAGGCGATCTGGATCTGGTGCCGATACTACAGGGCGACCGGGGACAACACGTATTTTCCGAACGTCCTTCTGGCCTGGAACTACTCCATCGACCATCCAGCTTGGACGGAGGGGGACTCAGGAAAGGTCTACAGTTCTGCGTGGGCGCTCTTGGCGGAGCGGGAATACAGGATGGCGTACGGCAGTCCGGATATGATGTGGTATGCCAACCAGTCGGCAACCTACATAATCGACAGAAACGGATGGGAGGGCCTGTTCCCCTCCTTCGACGTCACCGCCAAGCGCCACATAATGGGCTGGGGGGCCGGTGCACTCTACAAGTGGGCAACACAGCTCGGGAACGACTCAGCCGCTCAGAGCGCGGTCGCGATGGGTGACCTGCTGAGGATTGCTATCGAGAACGATCCGAGCCTGTTGAGCAACGAGAGCTGGGCTCTCGCGGGCGGGGCGTCGCTCTGGGGTATTGTCACGACCGTTCTGGCTGAGAATCCCAACGCCAGCTGGATAGAGTACTACGCACCGCTCCTGAAGACCGAGGTTCCCGACCCCGGATCTGGGCCTGGGAGAAGTCAGAACGGATGGGAGGCCTGGTACGCTCTCGGATGGTGGGCGGCTTACAATGCGACAGGGAACCAGACGTACCTCGGACACTATCAGAACATCACGGATCGACTGATAACGAGGGACGGAGACCGGGACGGGGGCGTTCCGACTAATGTGGGTGACCCAGACGACGGGGACGAATCCTGGGTGACCGCCTATCGGGCGTATTTCTGTCTCCGCCAGGGCATTCCTCTCTACGATCTGAGGCCACCGGGCCCGCCGGAGATGGCGGACATCGCCGTGACCGACGGCGTGAACGTCACCTTGAGCTGGAACCTCTCCTCGGATGACGGGGCGGGAACCGGTGACGTCTACGCGTATGAGATCTCCACGTCCGAGGTCTTCGACGCCTCCGGGGCGGGGTATCAGCTTCTCGACGTCGTCTTGAACGGCACTTCGAGCTATGTCCACGCCGGAGGAGGTGCCGATGCTCTGACGCACTTCTATCTCGTCGTTGCGAGAGACTTCGAGAACCTCACATCCAGATCGGAGCAAGCCGTCAAGTTCTCCAGGATTCTCCCCGAAGGACCAAACCTGGTTAGCATCCCACTGCTCGACGGCGATGTGCCCATCGAGGATGCTTTGGCGGGCGTCGAATTCGACATGGTCCGAGCCTTTTCAGGTTCCGGCGACAGACCGTGGCTTCTCTTCAGCCCGGGCCGTGCGTACGGCGACTGGATGTGGCTAAACTCCTCTATGGCGATCTGGATCAACATCACATCGCCCTCGGAGCTCGTGACGACCGGTCTCGTTCCATCGGCGACGACGATCGCTTTTCGGAGCGGCTGGAACTTCGTGGGATTCCCGTCCTTCGTGGCCAACTACACGGTCTCGATGCTGAAATCCGAGATCCCGGTCGTCCGTGTCGAGGGATTCAGCGGAGCGGACATCCCCTATCATCTCAGAGTTCTGGCGGATTCCGACCTGCTGTTGGCGGGAAACGGTTACTGGGTGAAGGCCGAAGCGGCGGGCACGATCACCATAGAGATCTGACATCTCTGGCGAGAAAACCATATTAGCCGAGATGGCATACACGGCTCGTGAAGCAAAAGCAGCTCGAAATCCAACTGCAGAAGGCCCAACCATACGTCAAGCCGACCGCGAAGTTCGAGCAGTACTCGACGCCCGCCGAAATCGCATCGGACATGCTCTGGACAGCCTTCATGGACGGGGACATCCAGGACAAGAAGGTCGCGGATCTGGGCTGCGGTACGGGCGTCCTCGGAATAGGCGCTTCGATTCTTGGAGCGAAGGAGGTCTACGGCGTGGACATCGACGCACGCGCCATAGAGGTCGCGATCCAGAACGCTGTCAAGCTCAAGGCCAACGTCCATTTCGAGGTGATGAAGGTCTCCGACTTCCACGAGGCCGTTGACACGGTCGTTCAGAACCCGCCCTTCGGGGCGCAGAAGAGGCACGCCGACATCCCTTTCCTCATGACCGGGATGAGAGTGGCGGACGTGGTGTACTCCCTTCATCTTCAGGAGACCGAGGGATTTGTTCAGAAAAGGGCGGAGGCTCTTGGGAATACGGTGGAAACCCTAAAACGTTATATATTCGTGATACCCCATACGTACGAGTTTCACACGAAGGAGAAGGTGAGTTTCGATGTCACACTCTTCAGATTCAAGAAAGGATGAGCCGCCAAAGGAGAAGAAACTGGTCTTCCCAGGCGATGAGCTCGCGGTCAGCGAGGAGTACATAGCGGGAGAAGGCACGCTCGATGAGAGGGGCAAGATATACGCTAGCACTGTCGGCATAGTAGAGCTCGACAGCAAGGAGCGCGTCCTTAGGGTGAAGGCCTTCAACCCTCCCGTCATGCTGAAGAACGGCGACGATGTGATCGCCGTCGTGTCGGGAACGAGGGAATCGATGGGAACGGCCGACGTCGTTCAGGTCGAGGGAAGGGAGAGGTCCGTGTCCGGAGACACGAACGGGTCCATTCACGTCTCGAAGGTCTCCTCGAGCTACACCAAGTCCGTCAAGGGAGAGTTCTATATCGGCGATATCATACGCGCAAAGGTCATTTCGATCGACCCCTCACTTCAGCTGGCGACAACAGGGAAGAGATACGGCATCCTGAGGGGCTACTGCACCCAATGCAGGCTCCCCATGACAATGAAGGGAAACCTCCTTTACTGCGAGAGTTGCGATTCCACCGATCGGAGGAAGATATCCAGCGACTACGGTGACACATGGGTTGAAACGGAAAAGAATAAGAAGCATCGTGAGCATATGGACAAGAAGGAAGTACCATGAGTGACGAGACAAAGGAACTTCTGGATGAGATCCGAAGGATGCGCGCCGAGCTCCAAGAAGTGAGAGACATCGTGAACACGCTCTTCAGCATGGTCGTCGAGGTTGACCTCGATGAGGAATTCGAGACCTTCCACGATCCGAAGTCCAACCCTTCTATGTACAATTGACATGTCGGGGGTCCTCGAATTTGTGCGACGCCACCGAGAGTGGCGGTCCGAGTGTATTAATCTTATAGCTTCGGAGAACGTGACAAGTGATGCTGTCCGACAGCTTCTGGCTTCCGATTTTGGCCATCGCTACACGTTGCCTCTGAACATGGATCTCCATGGCGTTTTCGTGGAGAACGCCTACAGGGGTACGAAGTATGTCGATGAGGTCGAGAGCTACGGCGAGGACCTCGCCAAGGAGATCTTCGAATGCGGCTTTTCGAGCTTGAAACCCCTTTCCGGCCACGTCTCCTCCATGCTGATGCTTCTTTCCTGTTGCAGAAAGGGCGAGACCATCCTGACCGTCAGCCCTGAGGACGGAGGGTACGACGGCTACGCCTCGGAGAACGTACCGCAGATGCTCGACATGAAGTGCGAGTACCTCCCCTTCGACGGCGCCGCGGCGAACATCGACTACGGGATGGCAGCCGACAAGATAAGGGACGTCTCGCCGTCCATCGTCGTCGTGGGCACGAGCTTCCTCCTGTTCCCTTACGACCTGAGGAGGCTCAGGGACGCGTGCAGCGACGTGGGAGCAAGCCTTGGCTACGACGCCTCCCATGTACTCGGGCTGATTGCTGGCGGCGAGTTCCAGAGCCCCTTCGAGGACGGCGTCGATGTCGTCATAGGCAGCACGCACAAGTCATTCTTCGGCCCGCAGGGTGGCATCTTCCTGACCAATGACGAAGGCATCTTCGAGGAGGCGAAGAAGAACATCACGTGGAGAGTTCTCGACAATGCCCACTGGAACCGCATCGCCGCACTCGCACTCGCACTCGAGGAGATGAAGAAGTTCGGGAAGGAGTATGCCCAGAAATGTGTCCGTAACGCCTCCGTTCTCGCAAAGCAGTTGCACGAGCACGGCGTCCCCGTGCGGTATGAGAGCGAAGGCTTCACTCGATCCAGTCAGGTGTTGCTGGACAGCAGCAGGATCGAGGAAGAACTGGGCACGAGGATAAATGACCTGGCGATCAGGCTTGAGGAGTCGAACATCATCATCGATGCTGTCGGCAGAATGGGAGTCAACGAGATCACCCGGCTCGGCGCGGACGAGGCTCACGTGGCGGACCTGGCATCTCTCATCTCGCGTTGCATCTCGGGCGAGAACGTCCTCGCCGAGGCCAAGAAGCTGAGGGAGGGGCTCTCCATCCAATACTGCTTCTGAGGTCCCCGTCAAGCGACAATATGATATTCGGTGATGCAATCTGAGTCTCGTGAATGTAGATATGGAGAGATACAACCGTCAGCTCATTCTTCCTCAGATCGGGGAGGACGGACAGCGGAAGTTGATCAGCGCCAGAGTTGCCGTGATTGGCCTGGGCGCACTCGGCTCTCTCAGCTCCATCCTCCTCGCACGCGCCGGAATAGGACACATCGTCGTTATTGACAGGGACGTCGTTGAGCTCGACAACCTCCAAAGGCAAGTCCTGTACGGTGAGCGCGATCTTGGCGAGGCAAAGGCAGTCGTGGCGGGGAGGAGGATAGGAGAGATGAACTCGTCCGTGGAGGTCCAGCCCTTCCCATCTGACCTGATCCCGAAGAACGTCGATGACATGCTCGCTGGCGCGGACGTCGTCGTCGACGGCCTCGACAACATGAAGACGAGGTTCGTCGTCAACGACTACTGTGTCAAGAACGACATACCGTTCGTCTACGGCGGCGCCGTGGCAACATACGGAATGACGATGACGATAATTCCAAACAGGACGGCGTGCTTCGAGTGCCTATTCCCATCCCTGCCGCCCGCCGGGTCCGTGGCCACATGCGAAACTGAAGGCATCCTAAATACGGTGCCCGCGACCGTGTCCTCGCTCCAGGTCACCGATGCACTGAAGCTCATCCTTGGGGAGGAAGTTGGAGGCAAGCTCTTGACGTATGACGCTTGGCTGCGCGAGATCAATGAGATGGAAATCTCCAGGAACGAGGATTGTCCTTCCTGCGGGAGGAAGGAGTTCCGATACCTGACCGAGGACGATGCCGATCTCGCCGTCTCGCTCTGCGGAACGAACAGCGTCTCGATCAGCGCTAAGCGGACGGAACGCATCGACTTCGACTCCTTGGAAGCCCGCCTGGCGAAGGTCGGGGACACACGCAGGGGAGATGACATCCTCAAGTTCGCTGTGGATGACTACAAGATGACGATCTTCCAGGATGGCCGAGTCCTCATCTCGGGCACAGGGGACACCGCCAAAGCCAGGTCGCTGTATTCCAGGTTCATAGGAGACTAGATGCGATGAAGCTCATCTCCCTTTTGTCCGGAGGCATCGATTCTCCGGTCGCGACGTACCTGATGCTGCGAAGAGGCGATCAGTGCTTGGCTCTCCACTTCGACAACCAACCCTTCACCGACGAGAGCCAATTGGGGAATGCAAAGGACCTGGTGAGGTGCTTGGAGGAGTACTCCAGTGAGAGGATCCCCCTATACATCGTTCCTCACGGGAAGACGCAGATCGAGTTTGCGCGACATGCCATAAGGAGATTCGGGTGCGTCTTCTGCAGGAGGATGATGTTCCGCATCGGTGAGAGGATTGCCAGAAAGGAGGGGTGTGAAGCGTTGGTCACTGGCGAATCCCTCGGTCAGGTCGCTTCACAGACGCTTCCGAATATCGTCGTCGAGGAGGAAGCGGTCGACATCCCCATCCTGAGGCCACTCATCGGATTCGACAAGCTGGAGATAGAGAGAATCGCCAAGGAGATCGGTACGTACGAGATCTCGATCCGACCCGGGCTCTGCTGCACGATTGTTCCAGATAGGCCAGCGACGGTCTCGAACGTGGAAAGGATCAGGGAGGAAGAGATGAAGGTGGGTGTCGAAGAGCTCGTCGAGAATGCGCTGAAGGAAATGGAGGTTCTATGACCTATTACCTTCTGGAGCCTTGCAGGACATCGGCAGGCTTCATGTCAACACTGAAGGGGGAAGTCAGGCTGGACCTCGGGAGGACGGCCTCACTTCTCAGAGACGCGGACTACGAGGTCACCGACGCCGGCCCTCTTCTCGTCGTCAAGAAGGAAGTCGAACTCACGCTGTACCGGAATGGAAAGACTATTGTAAAAACGAACGACAGGGAGGAGGCGGAGAAGTTGGTGAGCGAGATCTACTCCCTCATTCTTCCGGAGCGTGGTGAGACTCGATGAAAGCTGTGCTGGACTCCTCGGCCCTTCTCGTGGGCAAGTATCCAGAGATGGATGAGATGCTCACAACGCCCGATGTCATTCGAGAACTGGAGAAAAAGGGAATGACATCCGAGCTCCGCTCCTTCATCGAGGTGAAGATCAGGATCGCTTCACCATCGGAGGAGGGAATGGGACGGGTGATGGAAGCATCCCTGGAAAGCGGCGATTCCGAGAGGCTGTCACAGACGGATACTGGACTCCTAGCGCTCGCGTTGGACGAGAAAGCAACCATCCTCACCGACGACTACTCGATTCAGAATCTCGCCATGGTGTTGGGAATCGAATACAAGGGTGTCATGTTTCCAGAGATCACGAAGAGAGTGTCATGGCGGTATCGATGCGTGGGCTGTGGAAGGAGCTACGAGGACCACTCTGACGTCTGCGAAGTTTGCGGTTCAAGGTTGAGAACCTACAGGAAGGAAGAGGAGGACATAGAAAAGCAGAAGTAGTCGTTGGACTTGGTGAGGACTAGGTTCAGAGAGCATCAAGGGTCTGAAGACATGAGACTCACACTCGTGTGGCAGGACTGTGTTGTGGTTGGGAACAATGGTACGAATCTGATCACCAATCCTTGCTTTCCCAGAACGCAGAAGGCCGTCAGCCTTGACGATCTTCCCCGCCTCGATGGAATAGTCGTAACGCATCCTGGAGTGGACACACTCTCATGGCAGGTCCTGGAGCCAGTGAGAAGGACCATTCCCGTGGTTTGTCCCCGCGGGACCGAGAAGAGACTCAAAAAGCGCGGCTTCGTGAACGTGCACGAGGTCCAGTCGGGAAGGGCCTTCAACATCGGGGACATGAGGGTGGTGACTCTCCCCTCCAAGCATACGAGGGGGTCCTTTGGCGTTCTGTTCTCCTCCGCCAAGAACGTGTATTTCGCGGGTCCGACTCTCCTCTTCGAAAAGATGGCCGCAATCGGAAACACGTATGAGATAGACCTTGCACTTCTGCCCGTCGGCGGGAGAATCCGTGGAGGACGCAGCGTGATGGATCCGGACGAGGCCGCGGACGCGGCGGCCCGCCTTAAGGCCAAGTCCGCCGTCCCCATCCATTGGCACCCCGCTCGCATAGGGGAAAGCGAGGTTCGACCCCCTGGAACCCCCGAGGAGTTCCAGAAGGCGGTCAGAGAGAGGAAGCTGAGGACCAGAGTAAGGGTTCTCCGGCCGTCGGATGCGATAATAATCTGACTACTCGCCGTATCTCCTCTGTCTCATCTGATAGGACCTTATCGCCCTCAGGAAATCCAGTTTTCGAAAGCCAGGCCAGTATACGTCGACGAAGTATAGCTCGCTGTAGGCCAGCTGCCACAGAAGGAAGTTGCTTATCCTCTCCTCCCCCGAGGTCCTCAGGATAAGGTCGGGATCTGGAACATCCGCAGTGTACAGTTTGGACGCGAAGGTCTTCTCGTCTATGCTGTCAACCGAGATCCTCCCATCCTTCACGTCCTGAGCGAGGCTTCTGATGGCAGTGATGATCTCTTCCCTCCCTCCGTAGGCGATGGCGATGTTGTAGAAGTAGTTGTTATAGTCCTTGGTCATCTCCTCCGCATACTCTATCGCCTCCCTCACGTCCTTTGGGAGAAGCTCCCTTTGTCCCAACACCCTGACCCTTATGCCGTGCTCGTGGACTCTCTCGTCCTCACCGATCCTCCTGAAGTTCTCCGCGAAGAGGCTCATGAGATGACTGACCTCCTTCTTGCTCCTTTTCAGGTTCTCCGTGGAGAATGCATAGACCGTGAGGACCTTGACGCCGACATCGAGGCACCACTGAAGGACCTCCTTGAGCTTGTCTCCTCCCCTCTCGTGCCCGACGTTGGGATCGATGCCTAGGTCTCTTGCGAACCTTCTGTTCCCGTCCATGATTATCGCGATGTGTCTGGGGATCTTGCCGCTCTCGACCTGCATCTCAAGCCTCTTGACGTAGGCCTGATAGGCGGTGTCGGATATCATCCGCGTGATTTCGCTAGCCATCTCTTCTCGAAAATCCTTCACCGACTATTTCTATCTTCCCATGCTTCTGGTGAGATATCTGGAACCGTCTCGGAAGCTTGAAATAGGTGGTGGCGTAATCTGGCCTTACATAGCTTCTAGGCTGTGCCAGAAATGAAGTACGGGGAATACAGAGAACTTTCCAGCCGCTTGCAAAAGCTCTCGGACGTAAAGTCCATCGCCAAGAACAGCGGGTTGGACAAAGAACTGCTCATGGTGCTCTACACACAGAACGTTGTCAGAGATGCTACGAGGAGGTTCTATGTGGTCAAGAGAAGGGCACCAAAGATGCTCTATCTCTGGAAGAGCGGGAAGTCCTTTCGTCAAATATCTGAAGAGTTCTCATTCCCGCCCATTCTTACTGCCTTGCTGATTATGCAGGAGAACAAGATCTCCCGGAAGCGGTTCTGGAAGATGGCCCTTAAGCCTGAAGACATCAGGGACAACAGGCTCAGACAAGACATCATGAATGCCTGCAAGGCCGATCTCGTCTACTCTCCAGAAGGTATCGAGATACAGAGGGAGAGGGGCAGATGGGGAGAAGCCAAACTGAACGAATGGTTGGACAAGAAGAACATCGAGTACCGGACCGAAGCGGAGCTTAGAGGTAAGTACAAGAAGACTCCGGACGCCCTTTTCCGCAAACCTCTCAGGTTGGACGGCTCCGACCGGATGTGGATAGAGTCCAAGGCAACATTCGGGGACCCGTTTGAGCTCAAACGGCACGTGAAGAAACAGCTGCAACCCTACCGGTCCATGTTCGGGGAAGGACTGGTCGTCTACTGGTTTGGCTACGTCGAGGATGCACGAGTAACCATTCCTGAAGGGGTCGCCGTAATGGACGGTAGGTTCTTCGAACTCTGACTCCGCCAGAGTCATAACCCAAACGCTTATAGCCATATTGCCTTTACTTCGAGCGAATGGGATTCCACAGAAGAGACGGTTCTGAAGGAGTGGGCAGGCTCAGGCTCCCCAAGGCGAGACTCGGGGAGATGTTCGCGATCGCCGATCAGCTCCTTGGCGCGTCGAAGATTAGGATTGCGTGTGCGGATGGGAAGTCAAGGCTCGGCCGCATCCCGGGAAAGCTCAGGAAGAGGATGTGGATACGCGAGGGTGATCTTCTGATCATCCTGCCGTGGGAGTTCCAGGATGAGAAGGCGAACATACTGTACAGATACACGAGGACTCAGTCGACCCACCTCAGTCGAAGGGGGAAGATCCCAAAGCTTGTCGACATCTTCTAGCACAATAGCTTAAATATTTTCATCAAGTTAGATACGTTGGCTTTCTCTCATCAGCGAGAGATTGTCTGAGTATGACCAGGAACAAACCCCATGGTGGACGAGAAGAAACTGAGACGGATGGACATAAAGATCGATTCATGGCGGATGAGAGTGAAGGATGCCGATGATCGGAAGACCCTCGATGAGGTGTTCGACCGGGAGACCCTTATGTCCGTCTACAAGCTGTTCAAGGAGGGAATCTTCGATTCGGTGGACTTCCCCATATCCACGGGCAAGGAGGGCAGTGTCTTCAAGTGTTCCGGGCCCGACGGGAGCGTCGCGCTGAAGGTCTACAGGATCTCGACGGCCACGTTCAAGCACATCTCCAAGTACATCGTGGGAGATCCCAGGTTCGGCGGTGTCCAGAAGAACCGCAAGAAGGTTATCCGTATGTGGGCGAGGAAGGAACACCGCAACCTCGAGAGGATGACATCTGGCAAGGTGCGAGTCCCCAAGCCACTGTACTGTCTCAACAACATGATCGCGATGGAGTACATCGGGACGGAAGAAATGCCAGCGCCCCTGTTGAAAGACGTATTCGTCGACTCCCCGGAGGAGGTCTTCGATGACATTGTGGAGAACGTCAGAAGGATTCACGAGGTCAGCCTCGTGCACGGCGACCTGAGCGAGTACAACATCCTGATGGATGGCGACACGCCCGTGATAATCGATGTGGGCCAAGGCGTTCCCCTTGAACACGCGATGGCCGAGGAGTGGTTCCGGAGGGACATTGCGAACATCACCAGGTACTTCGTGAAGCTCGGAGTGGAGGCAGACCTCGAGGACGTCATCAAGCGAGTGAGGGGTGAATGATGCTCTATGTCAAGATACCTATGAGGAGAGTCGGCGTGCTCATCGGGGAGAATGGCGAGACCAAGAAGAAGCTGGAAGATGCCACGGGAGTCAAGGTTGTGATCGACTCCGAGAACGGTGAGGTCACCATTGACGAGGAGCAGGCCGAGGACCCATCCAACGCGCTGACGGTCCAGGACATCGTCAAGGCCATCGGAAGGGGGTTCTCCGAGGAAAGGGCCTTTCGCCTTCTCGAGGATGATATCTTCCTCAGGATGTTCGACGTTAGGGACTTCGCGGGCAAGAACGCGAAGAGGGTCAGGCAGGTCCGAGCGCGGTTGATCGGAACGGGGGGCAAGACAAGAAGGCTCGTCGAGGAGCTCACTGGTGTCGACGTCTCCATATACGGCAATACGGTCGGATTGATTGGCGATATGGTTCAGCTCGGGGTAGCGGAGAAGGCCGTCGAGATGCTCATGGAGGGAAGCAAGCATGCAGCGGTCTACCGCTTCATGGAGGGAAGCCGCGCCTCCTTGAGGATCGCAGAACTCGGTTTCGATTAGAACTTCTTCAGCAAGAGATAAATAGGTGCTCGAAATGTGTGGTTGGTTGCTCCAGTAAGGAGGATTCGAAGATGAAACGTGAAGAGAAAATGATTCTCTGGTTCAGAGAGATCAGGAAGGAGGATGTTCACTTGGCGGGCGGGAAGGGGGCCTCTCTCGGTGAGATGCTCGTGAACCTGCCAACCGTTCCCGTTCCAGACGGTTTCGCTGTGACCACAAACGCCTATAAACTGATGATCAAGAAGACGGGTCTGGACAAGTTCATAGAGGATACGCTTTCCGACCTCGACACGCACGACATCAAGAACCTGCAGGAAAGGGGAAGGAAGATCAGGAATGCCATCGTGCGCGCGAAGATGCCCCCTGAGTTGGTTTCGGAGATTAAGGATGCATATCAGAAGCTCTGCGAGGAGTCAGGGGTCAAGAACGTCGATACCGCGGTCCGGAGCAGTGCGACGGCCGAAGACACGGTCGACGCCTCTTTCGCGGGTCAGCAGGAGTCATATCTGAACGTGCGCGGATCCGAAAGCGTCGTGCGCGCCGTTCAGGAGTGTTTCGCCTCGCTCTTCACGGACAGAGCGATCTCCTACCGGGTGGACAGGAACTTCTCCCATCTCGACAGCTACCTCTCTGCCGCTGTCCAGCTCATGGTGAGGTCCGATCTGGCATCCGCAGGAGTGCTGTTCACTCTGGACACCGAGACCGGTTTCAGGAACGTCGTCTACATCAATGGAGCGTACGGTCTGGGGGAGTACGTCGTCCAGGGCACGGTCAATCCCGACAGCTTCTACGTGTTCAAGGAGACCGGGAAGGTCATCGATAAGAAGCTCGGACTGAAGGACAAGAAGCTCGTCTACGCGCGTGGCGGCGGGACCATTGAGAGGACCGTTCCCCCCTCGCAAAGGATCCGATTTGTAATCTCTGACGAGGAGGCGGAGTTGCTCGCTTCCTGGGCAATCGAGATAGAGAAGCATTACGGAATGCCCATGGACATAGAGTGGGCGAAGGACGGCAGAACGGGGCATCTCCACATCCTCCAGGCAAGGCCGGAGACCGTCCATGCTGCGAAATCCGGAAGCGTCCTGGTGACGTACAGGCTGAAGAAGAAGGGAAAAGTCGTCGTCGAAGGTGAGGCGGTCGGCGAGATGATAGGTCAGGGAAGGGCGAACGTCATAAGCTCAGTGAAGGAGATCGGCCGCTTCAAAGGCGGGGAGGTCTTGGTCACAAGCTCGACGAACCCCGACTGGGAACCGATCATGAAGAAGGCCGCTGCCATCGTCACTGACACGGGCGGGAGGACCTGCCACGCGGCGATAGTCTCCAGAGAGCTGGGGATCCCGTGCATAATCGGGACCGAGAACGGCAGCCAGAACATCAGGCAGGGCTCTGACGTCACAACGGACTGCTCACAGGGACGGGGGCTTGTCTACGACGGCCTCCTGGACTACGATGTCCGACACCTCGAGATTGAGAAGATGCCCAAGACGCGGACGCAGATCATGGTCAATGCGGGCATCCCGGAGCTCGCGTTCACTCAGGGACAGCTCCCGCACAACGGTGTGGGGCTGGCAAGAGAGGAGTTCATCATAAACTCGCACATTCAGATTCATCCGCAAGCGCTACTGGACTACAAGAAGCTCTCGAGATTTGTCAAGGGCGGCTACAAGAAGAAGTTACAGAAGGCCGGAAAGGATCCCGAGAAGAAGAAAGAGATCCGCGAGAAGAAGGAGTACTACGAGGACGCTCTCGAGACGATCGACAGGCTCACCCTGGGATACAAGGACAAGGCCCAGTACTTCATCGACAAGCTCGCCTATGGAATCGCACGTATAGGAGTGGGCTTCCATCCTCACGACGTCATCGTCCGTCTTTCCGACTTCAAGACGAACGAATACGCGAATCTCATCGGCGGTCGGTACTACGAACCCGAGGAATCCAATCCGATGATAGGATATCGCGGTGCCAGTCGCTACTACTCACCGGAGTTCAAGGATGCCTTCGCTCTTGAGTGCAAGGCGCTGCACAAGGTCAGAGGCGAGATGGGAGTGAAGAATGTCCTAGCAATGGTCCCCTTCTGTCGCACGCCCGAGGAGGCAAGGAAGGTCATCGCTCTGATGGAGGAGAACGGGCTCAAGCAGGGCAAGGACGGCTTCCGGGTCTACGTCATGTGCGAGATTCCCAGCAACGTCATCCTGGCGGAGGAGTTCGCGGAGATATTCGATGGCTTCTCGATCGGCAGCAACGACCTCACCCAGCTGACTCTGGGCCTTGACAGGGACAGCGAGCTCGTCTCACATCTCTTCGACGAGAGGCACAAAGCCGTCAAGAAGATGCTCTCCAGCGTGGTTCGGACGGCGAGGAAGAAAAAGAAGAAGATTGGGATATGCGGACAGGCCCCTTCGGACTGGCCGTCCATCGCGGCGTTCCTGGTGAAGGAGGGAATCAACAGCATGTCCCTCAACCCGGACACCGTGGTCAAGACGCGGGCGTTCGTTTATGCCACGGAATGGGCACTCAGTAAGAAGAAGGACATATTCACGATGACGCTGAAGGAGATTCGTTCCATACCTGGACTCCAGGACCCGCTCAAGATGACCGTGCATACATTCGAGTGGAAAAAGGGAAAACGAGTGGAAAAGACTCATGTATCCCACAAGCCCCTATCTGAGTACGTAATCGCGATGAGGTCTCAGGAAACCTGAGGGCTCGGATTAACGGAGCCATTCAATGGATTCGCTTCCGCCTGAACTTGAGATAGCGATTCTAATCCTCGTATCCTTCGTACCCGCGATAATCTACGTCATCTGGGTCAGACGCTCTGAGAGGTTCGAGGTGGAGCCCTGGAGGCAGATCGCGAAGGTCTTCCTCTGGGGAGCGATCATCGCCGTGGTAGTCTCGATCATACTGAGCACCCTCGTGGTCTACGTTCTCGGGGAGACGATACAGCGGCAATACTACTGGCTTCGACCCGAGTCTACCATTTGGATTCTTCTGCTCTTCTCCGTCGTTGCGCCCATGGTCGAGGAATTCGCCAAGGGCATCGGAGTCTACACTGTCAGAGAATCGATAACGGAAGCCGAGGACGGAATGGTCTACGGAGCGGCAAGCGGTCTCGGATTCGCTGCCACGGAGAACGTGCTGTATGGCCTCGCGGCTTACCTCATGATTGAGGATTTCCGAGCGTCGATCATCCTGATACTCGTGAGGTCCATATCCTCCTCTCTGCTGCACGCGAGCGCGTCGGCCGTCATGGGATATGGTGTAGGACGGAGCCTGCTGTTCAGAGGGGCCGCCGTCCTTCCGTATTATCTCCTGGCCGTCTTCATGCACGGCGTGTTCAACTATCTCGCATCCTTCGAGTTGATTTACGAAGACCCGACGGCGGTTCTGTACGGCTTCTCTCTCGCCATCATATTCGCGGTCGCAGCCTTCAGCCTCGTCAGGTACGGCATCCGAGCAAAGGACCATAGATAGTTTCTTTTCGTCTCCTGCGTTTAGGGAAGGAGAGATGAAGAAGGAGTTCGAGCTCGAAGGAAGCACCTATTCGCGCAACAAGGATGGTTTCAAGAGGATACTGAGGAAGCACGGACTGAGGTGGAAGGGCTCGCTGGGGAATTTCGAATGGATTGGAAGGGACGACAAGGTCACGGCTTATTTCGACAGGGACGAAGAAAGGGGCGTTACGCTGAAGTCCCGGCTCGTCTGGGAGGGGAAGCGGAAGTCGGATTTCCTCTCCGAACTCGCTGATTGGATCAAGACCTTGGAAGGTGCGCCCGCGAGAAGAAGGGGACTCACCAAGGATTCGAAGCAGAAGGTCCAGAAAGAGCTTGAATTCTGGGACAAGATTCACGGGCCTCCTGTCGAGGGCATGAAGGCGGAGGGCAGGCCCGAGTCGTGGATATCGAAGGATGTCGAAGAGTGGAAGGCGAAGAGAAAAGAAAAGGAGAATGAACTGAAGCGCAAGTACTCCTAGGCCGCTTCGAAGCCGGACTCCTCGATTAGAAACGGATCATAGCACTCGAAACAGTACCCGCTCCTTCTATCCCTCGGAAGAAGTATCAACCGGCAACCGCATTTTCTGCAGGAGCCGTTTCTATCAGCATCATTGGGAAATTCCCTAGTATCTGGACACAGTTTCATCGCCTTTCCCCCTCTCAACGAAACCTGCAGAGAGGGGAATGAGAGGAGGATATTAAAACGTTTGTGAACGCCCTGTCCGGCCCCTCACAGTTGTCGTTTCGATTACCCTTATAAGCTCTGATATTCTTCACCATCTGTTGAGTCCGCTTGAGGGAGTTGGGGAGAGAAGGCGCTGTAGCTTTATCACGGCTGAGGGAATCGATGGTTGCGGCAAGACGACGATATCCAAGTTCATCTCCGAGTGGCTGCGTTCCAAGGGGCTCGATGTGGTCCGTACCGTGGAGCCGACGACGACCTGGATCGGCGACTCCGTGAAAAGGGGCTTCTCCGAAGGTGTCCATGCCTTCACGGAGGCCTTGCTGTTCATGGCCGACAGAGCCCAGCACACGCTCCAAATTGAGGAGTGGATTTCGGAGGGAAAGATCGTCGTCTCCGACAGGTACATCGACTCGACACTCGCGTACCAAGGAGCCTCACTTCAGGCTGAAGGGATGGAGGATGCAGTGGAATGGTTGAAGAATGCGAGCGCGCCCTACGTGCTCGTTCCCGATATCACATTCCTCCTGCAAGTCAACCCCGAGATCGCAATGCAGAGGATATCGAACCGCTCGAAGATGACCAAGTTCGAGAAGCTCGACTTTCTGGTCGAGGTCGACAGGGTGTACAGGAGCCTGTCAGAATCCGAGGAGAGGTTCCGAGTGGTCAACGCATCTCAGACATTGGACGATGTCAAGGAGGACGTTGTCAAAATACTGGAATCCGAGTTCTAGTTCTGTGCGAACCCGTGTGCTCCGCCGGTGTTTGCCAAATCGTTCTGTTTCAAGAATGCCTTGGCGAACAGCGTGGCATTCGCGGTGTTGCCTCGCTGAAGCTCGATGAGGAAGGCTTTTCCGAAGAGTGCCTTTCTTTTGGCTTTCGCTGAGCCTAGGAGCATCGATATAGAAAGAGGATTTGGAGATATAATAAGCCTGCTCTGCCGGAATCATGAGTGATATTCGTGGCTCGCTCTCTCCAAAAGCTTTTATCTCGCTGACACCATTAAGATTCGATGGGGTGCACCGATGGTACCATCCTTTGATCAGGTAGCAGAATCCATATCCCACGCGGATACTCCCGCGGAAGCCGTAGGAATTGTCTACGGCGACGTAGGGAGCCTTTCTCTGCGGTGTACAGTGACGGAGCACCTCGCAAAGAACGAATATGTTCAGATCCACCACGAGATATGCGGGTACGTGCTGGGTCAAGTGGACGACATTCAAAGGAAGACGGACCTGTCCATCGAGAGGGCCCAGCAGATGTCCGAGGGCCATGACATCGAGATAGAGGAGAAGGTCATCGCGGTGATCTCCATCATCGGCTTCCGGGACGACAGGGATCTGCTGCAGGTCCCCCACACACCCTTCCGCGCAGGAGAGGCCGTGTACCGGGCCGCCGAGGACCTGATCTGCGAGGTCATCGGGCTCAACAAGGACGAGAGGAAAGGTGCATACCTCGGTATGCTCAGCAGCCACAATGTCCCGATCCTTGTCGACATCAACTCTCTCGTGCAGAGGCACGTCAGCATACTGGCGAAGACTGGCGGGGGGAAGAGCTACGCTGCGGGCGTTCTGATCGAGGAATTCATGAAGCACGACGTGACGACAGTGATTATCGATCCCCATGGTGAGTACACGTCCATGAAGATGCCCGCCGAACACACGGAATCGATGAAGAGGTTTGGCGTGTCCCCGAGAAGTTATCGCAGCAAGATCATGGAGTTCTCTCCTGACACGAAGGTCAACCCAGACGCGAAGCCGCTCAGGTTCACCCTGAAGAATCTCGACGCTAGGGAGATCATCGGCCTCACGAACCTGAAGAGCGTCCGCGCCAACCTATTGTCATTGAGGAGAGCCCTCGATATCCTCAAGAACGGGGGCAAGGACTACAACCTGGCGGACATCATTGCCATCCTGGATAGTGAGGATGATCCGTCGAACTCGAGCCTGATCAACGAGCTTGAGTATCTGAAGGAGGTCGAGATTTTCGCAAGGGAGGGCACGAAGATCGATGATTTGATTACCAAGGGCGGTACATCGATCATGAACCTGAAGGGTGCGGCTCCAGATATCCAGGAGCTCATAGTCAACAGGCTTGCGACCGCGCTCTTCGAGCTCAGAAAACTCAACAAGATCCCCCCGCTCATGCTCGTCATGGAGGAGGCGCACAATTTCTGCCCGCAGCAGGGAACGGCGGCTTCCTCCAAGATCCTGAGAACGATCGCCTCCGAGGGGAGGAAGTTCGGCCTCGGACTGCTAGTTCTGTCGCAGAGAGCCGCGAAGATCGACAAGAACGTCCTGAGCCAGTGCAACACCCAGATCATCCTGAAGCTGACCAACCCGAACGACTTGAAAGCCATCGTGGCGTCCGTGGAAGGCCTGACACCCGGAATGACCGATGAGATCCAAAGGCTTCCGATCGGCGTTGCTTTGGTCGTGGGAGGGAACATAACGTCCCCACTCTTCGTCGAGGTTAGGTCAAGGGAGTCCGAGCACGGTGGGAAGTCCATCAACGTGATCGAGGGCTAAAAGGATTAATACGCTTCTGGGAATGGGGTCATCGGTGTCCATCTTGGAGATCGGATCAGACCTCGTGGAAAAGGACATTGAGATCACGCGAAGGGCTCTTGACAAGGTGGTAATCGCGTCGCCCGAGAAATCGCACCTTCGAAAGGTCGCCGAGGACTTCCTTCTGATGAGCACCTCCTATTTCAAGGACGCGATCCACTTCTACGAGAAAGGGGACCTCGTGAACGCCTACGGGTGCATCAACTACGCGCACGGTTGGTTGGACGCAGGTGCCAGGCTGGGCCTCTTCGAGACCGGAGGGGACAACAGGCTCTTCACTCTTCTGGAGTAGGGGAGACGAGGCGCGCGCCCTCGTTGTCGATGGGGCACACGAAGGTCTTGCCGAAATCCAGAAGCCTGTATCTCAGGTTCTCCGCCTCGCCTACGGCGAAGACCGAGTTCCCGAGCATCGACATGCTCGCCACTCCGAACTCCTTGCAGTTCTCCACAGCCTCTTCCACCGTCTCCGGGATGAGCTCCGCTTCCCTGGCGAACTCGAGGGAGAGGTGGAGGAAGTTGTCCAAGGATGTCTCGTTCAGAAACGTGTTGACATATTGCCGCCCAACTTTGCCTATCCTGGCTACGATCGCCTCATCGGACAGGACATCTTTCGTGGAGAGCGGAGGACCCACGACGCAAAGGACGACATCGCCCTCCCTTTCGAACCTCTGGACCTCTCCGTGCGGTGCAGCCCCAGGCTCCGTCCTCACGACGAGTCCCCCAACGGACTGGGGAAGAACGTCGCCGAGCCCTGTCATGCATTCGACCTCCGCCTTGTGGGCCGCTCGCACGACCTCGTCCCGGGGCAGTTCCAAGCCCAGGGCTTCCTTGACGGCGATCATGGAACTCAACGCTCCCGCCCCGCTCATCCCGAATCCCTGGGACACGGGCAGCTGAGCCTCGCTGTTGACCTCGATGTGCACGTCCCGCTCGATGCGGAGGTTCTCGATCGCCTTCTTCGTCACGGGCGCTTCGGATGGCTGACCGTTTATCCTCACGTTGACCGAGGTCGCGTCGGACTCAGTGGCGACCACGCCCGTGTGAACTCCGAGGGAAATGCATATCCCCACACCTCTGGAGCCCATCTTGTGAGGGTCCTCGTCAGGACAGACCTCGAAAATGCCCGTGATGTGCCCGGGACAGAAGGCGACGGCATCATAGGCCATGTATGGCAGCGCTCCATATGTGATGTGCCAGTGTTGCCTTCGTGCCGGATACGCTCTTCGAGGTTCCGGACTTGTCCAGGAGAATGATATTGGCGCGGTCTCGGCCTATCGTCCTGACATCGTTCGCGATGATCAGGTCAAGCTTCGCGCTCTTCAGTTTCTCGAGCGCCTTCTCCCTCATCTCGGACTCGGAGAGCCGGGATTCCAGCTTGAAGCCGATGATCTTCGTCCTCTTGCTCTTTCTCCTGATGGCGTCGATGATCTTCGGCGTCGGCGTCATCTCGATCGTAAGCGACTTCTCCTTCGAGCTTACCTTGCCCTTGACCTTCTTCGGGCGGAAATCGGATATCGCCGCCGGAACGGCGCAGTAGTGGCACCGGATGTTCTTGACAAGCTTCGAGAGGTCCGAGACCGAGGTGAACCTCCTCACCTTGACGAAGGGCGGGGGACTCACCTCTGCCTTGCCGATCCAGAGCTCGACCGTCGCACCTCGCTCATAGGCGTCCCTCGCAAGCTCTACACCCATGCGGCCCGAAGTTCGGTTCGTGATGACCCTGACGTCGTCTACCTCTTCTTCCGTGGAGCCAGCGATGACGACGACCTTCTTCCCTTTCAGGTCGGGCTCGGACAGGGTCCTGATGAGAGCGGAGACGACCTCCTCGATGCCCGCCATCTTCGCCTTGTTCTCTTCCACGCTCGGGCCGATGAAAACGACGCCCAGTCTCGCGAGCCTCTTCATGTTCTCCTTCAGTATCTTCTGCCGATACATGGACTCGTGCATCGATGGTGCGATGAGAACAGGGATTTCCGATCCGAGTGCCGCGCAGGCGAACGTCGTGATGGGCGTGTCCGCAATCCCGCAGGCGATCTTCGATATCGTGTTCGCCGTCGCCGGAGCCACCAACAGCGCACTAGCCGTGCCACTGGCCCCGCAGAGCCCGACATAGGGGACACTGCCGTCCAGCTCGACGATGGGCTTCTTTCCGCTCGCGAACTCGATGGAGTTCGGATGCACTATCCTCTCCGCTTCCTTGGACATCACGGGAATGATGTCGGCGCCGTGTCGAATCAGCTCGCGAATGAGCTTGACGGACTCGACGGCCGCAATGCTTCCGGTTATCCCTATCACGATGGTCTCGCCTTCGAGCTTGTCGCTCTTGACGCTCAGGATAGCTTCAGAGGGGTGCACGTGTTGCGATTAATCTGCCTCCATTTATACCTTGTTGTCCAAGCATACTTTTATCATTCTGGCTTGGATAACTGTCATCGCCTCATGACGAAATCAAAGGCTGGCGGGAGGATCGATGAGATGATGGGGCTTCTGTCCCGCCGATACCACGTTGGGGCCTTTCCAGGCAAGGGCAAAGGGACGGCGATAAGCCGTCAGATGAGGGACCCCTACCGCGTGCTGATATCCACAATCCTCTCGCACAGGACGAAGGATGAGAACACGAACCGGGCCGCCACGAACCTCTTCGAGGTCTTCCCGACACCGGAGTCCTTGGCGGGCGCCGACGTTCACGAGGTTGAAAGCCTCATCAAACCAGCAGGATTCTACAGGGTGAAGGCGGGTAACATCAAGCGGGTCGCCTCTCTTCTTGTGAACGAGTATGAAGGCAACGTCCCCGAGGACCTCGATTCCCTACTGAAACTTCCAGCGGTGGGAAGGAAGACGGCGAACTGCGTGCTCGTCTACGCATTCGGAAAGCCCGCCATCCCGGTGGACACGCACGTGCACCGGATTTCGAACAGGCTGGGACTCGTGCGAACGAAGAATCCCGACCAGACGGAGGAATCTCTCTCGAACGTCGTTCCCGAGAGGTACTGGGTCAGGTTGAACGAGCTCTTCGTGAGGTTCGGTCAGGACGTCTGCAGACCGATAGCCCCGTTCTGCTACGATTGCGAACTTGCGGGCTTGTGCGACAGCTATCCACTGGACTCGGCGAGGGGGAAGAGTGCGGATTAGAGGAATCGACTTCAGGGAAGTCCTCCTTGAGCGGGAGGAAGAGTTCACAATCGCCACGGGCACATCTAAATCGGCTCTCAACTTCGTCGCCAGGATCGAGACCGAGGACTTCTGCGGATTGGGAAGCTGCTGCCCTTCCAGCGTCACAGGCGAGACGCCCGACAGCATCCGCAAGGACCTCCAGACCCTGAGTAAGGAGCTCATCGGAGGTGAGGCGACGGAGATTCAAGCTCTCAACGAGAAGATGGCTTCCTCGCGCCCGGAAAGCAATTGCGCCAGGGCATGTCTGGACATCGCGCTCTGGGATCTGATTGGGAAAGCATCCGGCAGGCCTCTCTACGACATCCTTGGCGGGAGCAGGGACAGAATGATGACGGACATGTCGATTGGCATCATCGATTTCGACCATACCCTCGAGAGGGCGACACAAGTCGTTTCTCGCGGCTTCAAGGCCATAAAGATGAAGATCGGTCTTGACATAGACGAGGACATAGCCAGACTCATGGCCGTGAGGGAGGCGGTACCCCGTGATATCGTGCTCTCCGTTGACGCCAACCAGGGCTACTCGTACGAGAAGGCCGTTGAATTCGTCAAGAGGACCAGGGATATGGGTCTCGCGTATCTCGAGCAGCCAGTGTCCCGAAATGATTACGCCTCTCTGAAGAAGCTGAGCGACCTCTCCATCGTCCCGATCATGGCAGACGAGTCGTTCAAGACCTCCCAGGAGGCCGCTTCGATGCTCGCGGGCGGGATTGCCCGCCTTCTGAACATCAAAATCCTCAAATGCGGCGGGATAACCGAGTCACTGAAGATAGACTCCATCTGCGATGCATTCAACGCCGGCACGCAGGTCGGGTGCTACTCCGAGTCCGCCCTGTCGATCGCGGCGGGTCTCCACCTGGCACTCTCCGGAAGCACGGTCGAGTTCCTGGACCTAGACTCCCATTTCACGTTCCCGAATGACTTCGCCAAGGGCGCGCTCGGGTTCGAATCAGGCCTTCTCATCGTCTCCGGAAGACCGGGACTGGGCGTCGAAGTCGATTTTGACTCCCTCGACTGACTTGGGTTCCTCGGCCTCGGGCTCCTCCACCTCGGCCAGCTCCTCGGTGACCAGCCTTGCCACCGCCTCGACCTTGTCCTTCCCTTTCATCCTCATCATCTTGACTCCCATGGTCGCCCTTCCCATCACCCGTATCCCGGCGACCGGAATCCTTATGGTCATCCCCTTGACGCTCGTGATTATCAGCTCGTCCTCCTCATCGACCTTCTTGGCGCAGACAACGAGCCCGTTCCTCTTGCTCGTGACTATCGTTATCACTCCCATCGCGCCTCTCCTCGTTCTTCGATATGAGGACACCAGAGATCGCTTCCCGTATCCGTTCTCGGTGATGGTGAGCAGCACGGAGTCCTCGTCGACCACCGCGAGGCTTGCCACTCTGTCGTTCCCCCTCAGGGTGACGCCCTTGACTCCCATCGTGTATCTACCGGTCGCGCGGAATTCCTTCTCCGAGAATCTGGCCGCCTTGCCTTGCCTCGTGGCGAGCACGATCTCCTTGCCTCCGTCGGACAGGTTCACGCCCACGAGGCTGTCGCCCTCCCGGAGCTTTATCGCCCATATCCCAGTGACCCTATGGTGACTGTAGGCTGTCAGAGCGGTCTTCTTTATCTTCCCTCTGCGGGTCGCGAAAACGAGATAGTGGGATTCGTCGTACTCCTTGATCGGGATCATTGCACTGATGCTCTCTCCCTTTTCCAGTCTCGGGAGTAGGTTCACGATGGGCTTTCCCTTCGCGTGCCTCCCTCCCCTGGGCAGTCTCCAGGCCCTCAGCCAGTGGACTCGTCCTTTGGTCGTGAAGAAGAGAATGTCATTGTGCGTGGAGGTGACGAACATGTCGACGATGTAGTCCTCCTCCTTCGTCTCCATGCCGATGAGGCCGACGCCGCCTCTCCTCTGCTTCCTGTATGTGTCGAGCGGGAGCTGCTTGATGTAGCCGGTGTTCGTGATGGTCACGACGACATCCTCGACCGGGATGAGGTCCTCGATCTCGAGGTCCTGCGGGTGCGTGTCTATCTCCGTCTTCCTCTCGTCGCCGTACTTCTCCTTTAGCTCCAGAACCTCGTCCTTGATTATCTGGAGGATCCTCTCCTCCGACGCCAGGATGCTCTCCAGCTCCTCTATCGTCTTCTTGAGCTCTTCCATCTCCTTGCGGAGGTTCTCTATCTCTAGTCCCGTCAGCTTCTGGAGCCTCATCTCCAGGATGGCCCTGGCCTGGATCTCCGTCAGTTCGTATTTCTCGATGAGGCCGTTTCTCGCCTCCTCCGCGTCCTTCGACTTCCTGATGAGGGCGATGACATCGTCCAGGTTGTCAATGGCCGTGATCAGGCCCTCGACGATATGCTTCCTCTCCATCGCCTTGTTCAGATCGAACTCCGTGCGCTTTCTGACTATCTCCTCCCTGAACTCGATGAAGCACTGGAGTATCTCCTTGAGCGTCAGGACCTTCGGTGCCCCGTCGACGAGAGCGATGTTTATGATTCCAAAGGTGGACTGCATCTGCGTCCTTGCGTAGAGCTGGTTCAGGATCACTTCCTCATTGGCGTCTCTCCTGAGGTCCATGACGATCCTCATTCCCTCCCTGTCGCTCTCGTCCCTCAGGTCGACGATCCCGTCGATCTGCCTGTCCCTGACCAGGTGGGCTATCTTCTCGAGGAGAGTGGACTTGTTGACCATGTACGGGATCTCGGTGACAACGATGGATCGCTTCTTCTTGACGGACTCCATCTCCACCTTTGCGCGAATGCGGACGACGCCCCTTCCCATGTGATACGCTTCCACGACTCCCCTGGTCCCGTAGAGGATCCCGCCAGTGGGGAAATCCGGGCCCTTTATGACCTCGAGAAGCTCCCTCGTGTCCGCGTCGGGATTCTCGATCAGGAGCACTATGCCGTCGACCACCTCGGAGAGGTTGTGGGGAGGCATGTTCGTGGACATCCCCACGGCTATCCCGCTAGAGCCGTTGACCAGGAGGTTCGGGAGTTTCGAGGGCAGAACCGTCGGCTCCTTCAGCGAGCCGTCGAAGTTGTCGACGAAGTCCACGGTTTCCTTGTTGATGTCGGTCAGCAGCTCATCCGCCATTTTCACTAGCCTGCATTCCGTGTATCTCATCGCGGCGGCCTCGTCCCCGTCGACCGATCCGAAGTTGCCGTGACCGTCGATGAGCATGTATCTCAGGCTGAAGTCCTGCGCCATTCTCACGAGGGCGTCGTATATGGCCTGGTCTCCGTGTGGATGGTATTTTCCAAGGGTCTCCCCAACGACCCTGGCGCATTTCTTGTGGGGCTTCGACGAGTCCAGCCCCATGTCCTTCATCGCATACAGGATCCTACGGTGAACGGGTTTCAGACCGTCCCTGACATCGGGAAGGGCCCTTCCGACGATCACGCTCATCGCGTAGTCGATGTAGGAGCTCTCCATCTCCTTCTCTATCGGTCTCTTTGTGGTCCTAGTCTCTGCTTCCTCCTCCAATCGACCACCTACACGTCAAGATTTACGACTTCGAGGGCGTGGGCCAGTATGAACTCCCTTCTCGGCTCGACCGCGTCGCCCATCAGAATCACGAAGATGTCCTCAGCCCTGGCCGCATCCTCGATCGTCACCTGCTTCAGTATCCTCGTCTCCGGGTCCATCGTCGTTTCCCAGAGCTGGTGCGATCTCATCTCTCCGAGTCCCTTGTATCTTTGGATTGAGGTGCCGCGGCCCAGCTCCTCGAGCTTCTCCTCCCTGTCATCCTCTGTGTAAACGTAGTGGATCGTCTTTCCCTTCCTCAGGCCGTAGAGGGGCGGCTGTGCGATGTACACGTAGCCCTGCTCTATGAGCTGCTTCATGTACCTGTAGAAGAACGTCAGCAGCAGTGTGCGGATGTGCGAACCGTCCACGTCCGCGTCTGTCATGATTATGACCTTGTGATATCTCAGCTTCATTATCTCGAACTCGTCCCCGATGCTCGTGCCGAGGGCGGTGATAAGCGTCCTGATCTCGTTGTTCCTCAATACCCTGTCCAGCCTCGCCTTCTCCACGTTTATGACCTTTCCACGGAGCGGGAGTATCGCCTGGTATCTCCTGTCCCTGCCTTGCTTCGCGTTGCCGCCCGCCGAGTTCCCCTCAACGATGAACAGTTCGGCCAGGGCAGGGTCCCTCTCGCTGCAGTCCGCCAGCTTCCCTGGGAGGCTCAGGCCCTCCAGGAGCCCCTTTCTCCGAGTCAGCTCCCTCGCCTTTCTAGCGGCCTCGCGGGCCTGTGATGCCAGCAGCGACCTCTGGATGCACGTCTGGGCTATCTTGGGGTTCTCGAGAAGGAACTCCCCCAGCTTCTCCGATATCACGCTGTCGACGAGCCCCCTGATCATGCTGTTCCCGAGCTTCGTCTTCGTCTGGCCCTCAAACTGCGGTTCCGGAAGCCGGATGCTCAGGATTGCCGTCAACCCCTCCCTCACGTCCTCCCCGTGAAGGGTCTGGTCCTTCGTCTTGAACAGCTTCTGCTTTCTTGCATGATCGTTGAACGTCTTCGTGAGAGCGGACCTGAGGCCGCTGAGGTGCGTGCCTCCCTCGATGGTCGCGATGTTGTTGGCGAACGTGTGGATGTTCTCCGAGTATGCGTCCGTGTACTGCAAGGCCAGTTCTACGTGAACGTCCTTCCTGTCGGCCTCGACGTAGATCGGCTCTTCATGCAGGGGCTTTTTGTTCCTGTTCATCCAAAGAACGTATTCGGATACTCCACCGTCGTAGCAGAAGGTCTCCTGTTCTTCCGACTCCTGCCGTTTCAGTATGATCTTGACACCCTTGTTGAGGAACGCATATTCCCTCATTCGCGAACACAGCGTCGCGTAGTCGAAATTCGTGTGGTCGAATATCTCCGAGTCCGGCATGAACGTGATTATCGTGCCCGTGCCCTCTGCGTCCCTGACGGGCTTGACGTCCCCGATAGGTTTTCCTCTTTCATACCTCTGAAACCACTCCTTTCCGTCTCGGTGCACGCTCACCTCTAGCCACTCAGAGAGGGCGTTGACCACCGAAAGGCCGACGCCGTGGAGCCCACCGGAGACCTTGTACGTCTTTCTGTCGAACTTCCCGCCAGCGTGCAGCTTCGTCATCACGATCTCGAGCGCGGACGTCTTGAGCTTGGGGTGCGGCCCTACCGGAATCCCCCTGCCGTCATCGACGACCGTGACGCTCCCGTCCGTGTTCAGTTGGACTCCGATGTTGTCGCAGGACTCCGCCATCGCCTCGTCGATGCTATTGTCCACGACCTCGTACACGAGATGATGGAGGCCCCTTTCATCCGTGCTCCCGATGTACATGCTCGGCCTTCTGCGGACCGCCTGAAGACCCTCGAGAACGACGATGTCCTCCTCTCTGTAGGAACGCTCTTCTTTCATCTAAACCTCAGCCATTTCTCAACGTCTGTGCATCCCATTTCTTCGCGCTTACTCCATAGCCCGTCGACTATATAATGATTTTTGGACTATCTGGATGGTGTCTTTTCTGCCACGTTTTTTCTGGGAAAGGCTTAAATATGATGGTCCCGCGAAAACGACCCTTTAGCGGGCCTTCTTGACAACTCCTTTCCCGGTGTCCTCGAGACGGATTCCCAGCTTCTCTAGCTCGCTCCTAATCCAGTCCGCCGTCTCGTAGTCCTTCTTTGACCTTGCCCTCTCTCTGATCTCCACAATCAGCTCGAGAATCCTGTCGATTGCCTCGGTCTGAGCCTCCCTTTCCGGGAAGAGCCCGAGGACGCCCGCCAGCTTCGTGAATGTCCCGAGACCCCTCTCGACGGAATCCTTGTCTGCATTCTTGTCGACCGCCACGTTGAGCTCTCTCGCGAGCTCGAAAAGCAGGCTTATGGCCTCGCGCGTGTTGAAATCGTCGTCCATGACCTCCTCGAACTGCTTCTCCGCCTTCTCCGCCGATTCCACGAGCCGCTTTCCGGAATCGGTCTCCCCGCTCCCCGCTCTCGGCAGGAACTGCTTCGCGGTCTCGAGCGAATCGACCAGCCGCTGATAGCTCCTCTTCGCCTCCTCCAGCTGGTCCTTGCTGAAGTCTATCGGGCTCCTGTAGTGCGCGTGCAGAAGGAAGAACCGCAG
Source organism: Thermoplasmata archaeon (assembly GCA_023136265.1). Lineage (GTDB taxonomy): Archaea > Thermoplasmatota > Thermoplasmata > RBG-16-68-12 > JAGMCJ01 > JAGMCJ01. The sequence goes on along the minus strand of JAGLRN010000002.1, from coordinate 22,188 downwards.
GACCTCGGGCATGTACTCGGTCAGAGCATCCCTGATAGTCCAGAAGTTGCCCAGGGACTTCGCCATCTTCTCCCCCTCGACGTTCAGTATGCCCGTGTGTAGCCAGTACTTGACGTACGGCTCCACGCCCGTGAGGGCCTCGGCCTGAGCGATCTCGGATTCGTGGTGCGGGAAGATGAGCTCCGTCGCCCCGCCGTGGATGTCGTACTGCTCTCCGAAGTGCGTCATGGCTATCGCGGTGTCCTCGATGTGCCAGCCGGGCCTTCCCATCCCCCAGGGGCTTTCCCACGCGGGCTCGCCCGGCTTCTGCTTCTTCCACAGCGCGAAGTCCTCCGGGTTGCGCTTGCTCTCGTCGACCTCGACCCTCGCCCCCGGCTTCAGCTTGTCGAGTTTCTGGCGAGAGAGCTTCCCGAAGCCCTTGAACTTGCGGACCTCGAAGTAGACGTTCCCGTCGACATCGTACGCGTAGCCCTTCTCGATGAGCCCGCTGATCTGCTCGATTATCTCGGCCATGAACTCCGTCGCCTTCGCGAATATGTTGATGCTCTCGACGCCGAGGGCCTCCATGTCCTCCCGGAAGTGCTTGAAGTACTTCTCCGCGAGCTCCGGCTCTGAGACGCCCGTCTCCGCCGACCTGTTGATGATGTGGTCATCCACGTCCGTGACGTTCTGGACGTAGAGGACGTTGTACCCCTTGTGCCTGAGGTATCTCGCGATGGCGTCGAACGCGACGTACGTCTTCGCGTGTCCCAGGTGCGAGTAATCGTAGGGAGTGACGCCGCAGACGAACATTGTCACTCTGTTGCCCTTGAGAGGAACGAACTCCTCCTTCTTGTGCGTCAGTGTGTTGTAGACGAGCATGATTTTCACCAAAGTGCCGAGGGAGGGAGTCGAACCCCCACAAAACCGCTCTGCAGGCGGTCACATTGGCCGCTCTGTCACCTCGGCCCGAGAGTCCATCGTGTTCGAGGATATTTAAGGTTTTTATGGCGGCAATTATTGCCTCCTCAGAGCTGGTCGCGGAGCTGGTGAAGATACGGGGGCTAGGAATGTCGTGGTTCTCATTGGAGTCCGACAACTTGCAGAGTAATGCTGTGCTGATGAAAAGCACCGCGAATCCCATGCCATATCCGATCAAGAGCCGTGTTTCGTTGTTTACCGCCTGAAGAAACGCTTGCCACTGGTATGCGTTCTCCTTATCCACACAACAGCGAGACCAACGAGTGCTGCTATGAGAAGTCCTAAAAAACACCATCGATCCCAAACCTCGATCGTGTCTCCCGTGACCACGAGGCCAATCTCAGTGAATTGCCCCCCGCGTTCGAAAAGCAGAACCTCCCTCCCGTTGTCGTCGAGGAACCTCTGAGTCGGAGGCACAGGTGAGCGGGGGTCACGGAAGGCCTCGCAGTCGGTGACGAACCTCACCGTCACATTCTCTATGCCATCGGGCCAGGCTCGAGTTCCTATTATGTCGTAGCGGGCCTCCCATGCCTCCACTCCAGATATGAAGGGATTCCGGGAGTAGTCCCAGTACTTCGACCTCGCCATCCAAGAAACCGAGACATTCTGGAAGCTCATCGCCTCGATAGAAGTGTCGAACACGGGCATCTCGGTGTTGTCAAGACGGCCCCAACGCAAAGGAACAGAGGAGTTATCCACTTTGGCGGCTGCCGTGTCGATAGATCCCCCTGGATCGAAGCCCAGAGTGAATGAAGCCGTTTCATTGTCCCGGTTGTACAGAGTGAAGTTGCCGTAGCCCACAGAATACTCTTCCCTGAGGAATATCCAGACATCCACAACCATCAACGAGATGTTCGTGTCGCTCTGGACGATTAGTGAGCCCGTGACTTCCCGAAAATGGAGGAGACCAGCACTCGTGGTCGGCAAGAGAAGAGATGTGACAACGATGCAGACTGCGAGAAGGATGATTCTCTTGTGACACCTCAACCGCTATCCCTCGCCGTCACGATTCGTATGGGACGTTATAATTCTTGTGGGAGTTCATCGGTTTGCCTAGGCATCCTTCCGTTCCCACCTCTCCGCTGCGGTGAACATGAGCGCGCCGCACCGCGGGCGCTGGCTTTCCTCGCATAGGAGGCATCTCGTAGAAGATGTCGCCCTTCAATATGATGAACGACAAATCATAGGCAAATCCTAGGCTCCTCCTGAGGTTTCCCTAAAGTCCCGCTAAGGTTTCCTGTGACATCCTAGGGACCTACCATACACTTACCATAGACATCCTTGCCGAATCCTTGCTAGATCCTTGCAGGTCGCTTGCAGGTTCCTTGCCGAATCCTTGCTCCTCCCTTGCTATTCCTTGCAGGATCCTTGCTATTCGCTGTGTCTCCGTGATAGAATGAGCTCCGAGCCCGCCTGTTACCCCTCATAAACCTTTGCCTCCTATGCTCCTTCTATGGTTCTCCTATGTCCCACTAGAGATCCTCCGTTTCTCCTCCGTAACTCCTCCGTACCCACTCCGTTTCACCTCCGTCTAGGAGACCTTGACAACCGCTCCAAAGGGTTTCGAACGTTTCTCCAACGCCTCCCGCCCATCGAAAAGTGATTAATATCCCCGTGCGGATGGCTCAGCGATGGATTTCAAGATCATACAGGACACCATCTTCGGGAGCATGAGGTTCGAAAGACCGTTCCTGGACCTCATGGAAACACTGGAGATACAGAGACTTAACGGCATCAGGCAGCTCGGACTGACTTACCTGGTCTTCCCGGGCGCCAATCACACCAGGATCGAGCACTCGCTGGGGTGCTGCCATCTGGCACAGAGGATGAGTGATATCCTCAATCTCCCCGAGGAGGAGAGACTCTCCGTCTCGGCCGCAGCCCTCCTGCACGACATCGGTCACGGGCCGTTCTCGCACATGCTGGAGTACCACATCTCCGAGCTGAGCGGCTTGGACCACATGCTACTCGCGAAGAAGGTGATACGCGGAGAGGAGGAGATGATCGCCGGACCGGAGAAGGAGCAGTTCGACGACATCCCGTCCGTTCCAGAGGTCCTCGAGAAGCACGGGCTCGACCCGAAGCTGGTCTCCGACATCGTGATGGGTTCCCGAGAGCTGGGCTTCTCCAAGCTCTCGGACTTTGGCGGGCAGAAGCCGTCGGAATCGAGGAAGTACCTATCGCAGATGATCCACGGCTCCGTCGACGTCGACCAGATCGACTACCTCCTGCGGGACTCCCACTACACAGGAGTCGCACACGGAGTGATAGACGTCGACCGGCTCATACAGACGGTCCAGATATTCGACAACAACATAGTCACGGACAAGAAGGGGATCAGCTCGGTGGAGGGCATGTTCGTCGCTCGCGCGCTGATGTACTCATCGGTCTACTTCCACAAGACGGTCCGGGTCGCCGAACTGATGCTCGCCCGGGCGGTCGAGCGGGCCGCCGAGCCGGACTACGAGAGGATGCAGAGGATGGTGGACTCGGAGCTGATGTCCTGGCTGATATCGGAAGGCGGACTGCAGCGGGACATGGCGATGAGGATCAAGTACAGGAAGCTCTTCAAGAAGGCCTACATCCTAGAGGAGAAGGAGCTCAGCGGTGACAGGCGGGAGACGCTCTCGGAGCTCTCGGACCTGAGGCGGAGACGGGCGGTCGAGGACTCCATCGCGGACCGAGCCAACGCCAAGCGCGGGGAAGTGATACTGGACATGCCCCGCCCGGAGCTCCTCGTCACCGAGCCGAGGATGAACCAGCTCGACGTCAAGATCCTCGACGGGAAGAAGGTGAGACCTCTCAGGCGCATGAGCGGTCTGAGCAAGACCCTGCGGAGGAGAGAGGTCTCGGATTGGGTCCTTCTCGTTTCGTGTGTTCCGAAAGCAAGGGAAGCGGTCGGGAAGGCAGCGCCCAAGGTCATTTTCGGTTGATCCAGAAACCGCTAGAAGCACCGTCCGATACAACCCAATATCTCTAAATATCCGTAGCAGCATTAACGTCCGATTTGTGGGATGGGATTCCTCACAAATACTGGAGGTCTGAGAATGAAGACCCTATTAGAGGATGCACTTTCAAGAGACGACAAGCCTGTGAGCACCGCGCCAGCGGTTAATGAGGATATGAGAGCCGACACGGAACTCGAATCGCTTCTCGCCGAGATGAAGACCAAGGTGAGGATATTCGGATGCGGGGGCAGCGGCTGCAACACCATCGCTCGGATGATGGAGGAAGGCATAACCGGGGCAGAGCTCTTCGCGGCGAACACCGATGCTCAGCACCTCCTGGCGACGCCTGCACCGAAGAAGATACTCCTCGGAAGAAGGGTGACCAAGGGTCTGGGAGCGGGTGCCCTACCACAGATCGGAGAGGAAGCGGCGCGCGAGAACGAGGAGGACATCAGGAAGTTCCTGCACGGTTCCGACATGGTCTTCGTGACCTGCGGTCTGGGCGGCGGAACAGGTACCGGCGGAAGCCATGTGATCTCGAAGCTCGCCAAGGACGCGGGAGCTCTGACCGTTGCATTCGTTACGCTTCCCTTCAAGGGCGAGGGACTGCTGAGGATGGAGAACGCCGAGTGGGGCCTCGAGAAGCTCAGGCAGAGTGCCGATACAGTCGTATCGATACCTAACGACAGGCTCCTGGACCTTGTTCCACGGCTCTCTCTCAACGCTGCGTTCCGATTCGCCGACGAGGTGCTTGTGCGGGCGATAAAGGGCCTTGCGGAGGTCATCACCAAGCCGGGTCTCGTGAACCTCGACTTCAACGACATCAGAACGATAATGCAGGGCGCGGGAGTTGCGATGATCGGGCTCGGTGAGTCCGATGCGGTCGGCGAGGACCGGGCCGTCGAAGCCCTCACCGAAGCGATCGAGTCTCCGCTGCTCGATGTGGACGTGAGCGATGCGAGAGGCGTTCTCGTCAACGTCACGGGAGGGAACGACATGACAGTGTCCGAGGCCGAGAAGGTGGTCGAGGAGATACAGGACAGGGTCAGCCCCAATGCGCGCATCATATGGGGCGCCAGCGTCGATCCAACACTCGAGCACACGTTGAAAGTGATGCTCATCGTCACCGGAGTGAGGTCCAAGCAGATACTCGGGAAGACCAGCTCACCCGTCGGCAAGAAGATGGGCGTGGACGTCGTAAGATAGCCCCTCCAACGCGAGAAAATCGTCATAGCCAGACATCCGGCGACCGCCAGCCATCCTACCGAAACCTTTTATAGCCTTGTGTGGTTTACGTGAACGAAAGCCTTCAACCCATTTGTATCCATGGATTGATTTGGAGGATTCGAGATGAAATCTGTAGTAGAAGAAGTTCTATCTCGAGCGGGTGAAGATACTGTTGCTCGGGAAGCGCCCACTGAACTCGGCGGGTTCAGTGCCGATGATGAAGAGCTCGAGAGGATTCTAGCGGGACTGAAAACGAACATCAGGATCATAGGTGTGGGCGGTGGAGGGTCCAACACGATAGACAGGCTCGTGGGTGCCGGTGTTCTGGGCGCGGAACTGTACGCGGCGAACACCGATGCGCAGCACCTGCTGACCATCCGGTCGCCCCACAAGTTGCTTCTGGGCAAGAGGTCCACGAGAGGTCTGGGGGCCGGAGCCCTGCCGCAGATAGGCGAGGAAGCCGCCCGGGAGAGTGAGGAGGAGCTGCGAGCCATGCTCCAAGGGTCGGACATGGTCTTCGTCACGTGCGGTCTCGGAGGCGGCACGGGCACGGGCGCAACACCCTACATTGCGAGCCTGGCCAAGGAGGTCGGGGCGCTCACGATCGCGATATGCACTCTTCCGTTCAGGGCAGAAGGCACGATCAGAATGGAGAACGCGGAGTATGGGCTCGAGAAGCTGAGGAACCACGCTGACACGGTGATAGTGATCCCGAACGACAAGCTTATCGAGCTGGTCCCGAGACTGGCGCTCAACGCTGCCTTCAAGGTGGCCGACGAGGTTCTGATGCGTTCGATCAAGGGAATCACTGAGGTCATCACGAAACCCGGCCTGGTCAATCTCGACTTCAACGACATAAGGACGATAATGAAGGGCGGCGGCGTGGCGATGATAGGCCTCGGTGAGGGCGACTCCGATAACCGGGCCGAGGAAGCTGTCGAGGAGGCAATAAACTCTCCTCTGATCGATGTCGACATAACCGAGGCCTCAGGCGCGCTGGTCAACGTCACCGGCGGTAATAGCATGACTGTCAGCGAAGCGGAAAAGGTCGCCGAGATAGTTCAGAGCAGAATCAGCCGGAACGCGCGGATCATCTGGGGAGCCGCGGTGGAACCGTCCCTGGAGCACCTCATGCGGGTCATGGTGATTCTGACGGGCGTGAAGTCCAGACAGATTCTGGGCCGAGAAGAGGTCCGAAAAGCTGAAGTAGGCGGTATTGACTTAATCAAGTAGTTCGGTGCGACCAATGGACATCGTTGACAAGTCATGGGACATACAGAGGAAGATTGAGGAGAAGGCCAAGAGGATCGGCAGGGGGAAGTACGGCAGGATCCTGAGGATGGCTCGAAAACCGACGACGGACGAGTACATCAGGGTTCTTCAAATCACGGGTCTCGGCATAATCCTGATTGGTGCGGTGGGCTTTCTCATATTCCTCATCATGGTAGAGCTTCCAAAGATGTATGCATAGCTAGGGAGATTGATTCAGTGGGAGTTTTTGAAGCAGAGGAAGAGGAAGAGGAAGAGAAGGAACCCGAGGAACCCGAGGAACGTCCCGAGCGCTTCGGAATCGCACTCACGTGCGAGGAGACCACTCGGGTGGTCACGTCGGGCTCGTCCAACGACTTCGAGATGACGCTGGAGAACCTCGGGGACGCCGAGGACACCGTTCAGATCAAGCTCGACCTCATGTATACCGAGGAGGAGGAAGGAGAGCACTCTGAGTGGACCGTCAAGATCGAGGGGCTCTTCAAGAACGTGTGGGATGTCACGCTGACCGAGCTGACCGAAAGGGAGATCGAGACGGGCTCGCACGAGAAGAAGGAGTTCACGTTGAACGTGGTCGCCCCGAGGGGACCGAAGTACGGTGACCGTCTGAACGTCGTGGTCATTGCCACATCAAGAGGAGATCCGGCCCTTTCCGACATGAAGACGATTACCACTACCGTCCGGCAGATGGTGATGGCCGTCAAGACTTCCATAGGCCATGAGAAGAGCGTCGCGGACTCCATCGCGGCGAGGGCGAAGTCCCCGAAGACCGGGGTGTTCTCCGTCCTATCGCCGACGACCCTCAGGGGCTACGTGCTCGTTGAGACGATAAACCCTGACAGGCTCGAGGAGATGGTGAAGGGCATCCGGAGGGCCCGGGGAATCGTGAAAGGGGAGACGTCGCTCTCCGAAATCGATCATTTCCTGGAACCGAAGCCCCTCGTGTCAGGGATAGTCGAAGGTGATATCGTCGAGCTCATCGCGGGACCGTTCAAGGGTGAGAAGGCCAGGGTCCAGCAGATCGATGAGGGCAAGGAAGAGATCACGGTCGAGCTCTTCGAGGCCGTCGTTCCCATACCGGTCACTGTGAGGGGAGACAGCGTACGGGTCATCCAGAAGGAAGAGAGGGAGGAGTGATATTGGCCGAGGTTCTCAAGGTTCTCGTTGATGGAGGAAAGGCTTCTGCTGGACCGCCTCTTGGACCGGCTCTTGGTCCGATGGGCGTCAACATCATGGAAGTCATCAACGCCATAAACGAGAAGACGAAACAGTTCGAGGGGATGAAGGTCCCCATTACGCTCACGGTCGACACGTCCACGAAGGACTTCGAGGTGGAAGTGGGAACGCCCCCGACTTCAGCGTTGATCCTCAAGGAGCTGGGAGTGGAGAAGGGGTCCGGGGACACGACTCGGACGAAAGCTGGTGACCTGACCATCGAGCAGATCAAGAAGATCGCCGAGATGAAGAAATCGTCAATGCTCGGCAAGAGGGAGAAGGATAGGACGCTCGAGATTATCGGGTCGTGTGTCTCCGTGGGCGTCACCGTGGAAGGAAAGGACCCCAAGGACATGCAGAAGGATATCAAGAAGGGCGTCTACGACGGCGTGCTCATGGGCGATTGAGAATCCAAAGACTTATATCGGAGCACTGGATATGCAGTTTCCCACTGTAGGAGGCAAACGCCGCTGGCACTACGGGAGGTCTCTGTTTGGTCGAGAAAGGAACGATTGAGGCGATAGGGAAGGCAATCGAAGCTTCCAAGCAGAGGAATTTTGAGGAGAGCGTTGAAATCGCGGTCAATCTCAAGGATGTGGACCTCTCTGTGCCCAAGAACAGGATAGAGGAGGAGATTCTTCTTCCGAAGGGCAGGGGCAGGCAGGTCAGGATAGCGATCTTCGCCACGGGGGAACTCGCCGTTAAGGCGAAAGGCTCTGTGGACATGGTATTCGGGCCAGAGGACATCGAGGATCTGGCGGACGACAAGAGGAGGGCGCGAAAGATTGCAGGGAAGATTGATTTCTTCCTCGCGGAGGCCCCGCTCATGCCCACGATAGGCAAGCGCCTCGGAGTGATACTAGCAACAAGGGGGAAGATGCCCAAGCCCGTAGCGCCAGGGGCAGATCCCAAACCGATAATCGAGAACATGAAGAGGACTGTGAAGATAAGAACGAAGGACAGGAGAACGTTCCACGCCCCGGTGGGGACGAAGAGCATGTCGCCCGAGGACCTCGCCGACAATCTGGACGAGATCATCAAGCGGCTGGTCTCACGCCTCGAGAGGGGAAGGGACAACATCCAATCGGCTTATGTGAAGACGACGATGGGACCTGCTGTCAAGATTATGTGAGGTGATGGCTACGGCGGAAGTGTCTGAATGGAAAGTCCGGAAAGTCGAGGAACTTACCACCGCGGTCACGGAGAGCTCTGTGGTTGCGATTGCGGACGTCAAGGGCATCCCCGCTCCGCAGCTCCAGCACATTCGCCAGAGATTGAGAGGGAGGGCCAGGATAATAGTCTCCAAGAAGAGCCTGATCCATCACTCACTGACGAAACTCTCGGAGAGCAAAGAGGGCATCGAAAAGCTCGCGGACCACTTGAGCGGGCAAGTGGCATTCGTACTGACGGATCTCAATCCCTTCAAGCTCTTCAAGGAGATGGAGTCCACGAAGACGAAAGCGCCCGCCAGGGGTGGAGAAGTATGCCCCGAGGACATTCTCGTCAAAGAGGGTGACACGCCCTTCAAGCCAGGACCGATCATGAGCGAGCTCCAGAGAGCAGGACTGCCCGCCTCGATCGAGAGAGGCAAGGTGGTCATAAAGAAGGACACGATTCTCGTGAAGGAAGGGGAGAAGATACCCAAACAAGTGGCTCAGGTTCTCACCCGCCTCGAGATCTATCCCATCATCGTGGGACTGAACCTGACGGGAGTCTATGAGAACGGCCTGATATTCTCGCCGGAGGACCTCAGGATCGACGACGTCGAATTCATGTCGCGCCTGTGCGACGCGATAAGCGGGTCGATGAACTTGGCGATGTTCATACACTACATCACGGATCGGACCATCGAACCCCTCATAGTGCAGGCGGAACAGAGAGCGCTGAATGTGGCCATGGCCTCTGGAATCTTGACGAAGAAGACGGCGGAGCTTCTGTTGCAGAAGGCTCACGGGCAGATGCTAAGCCTGTCCTCGCGGATTCCTGACGCTCTCGACGATGAGCTCAAGGCGAAGCTCACAACAAGAAAGAAGCGCGAGCCAGAAGAGAAGCCCGACGAGGGAAAGGAGAAGAAGAAAGAAGAAAAGGACGTCTCTGAGGAAGATGCCGCGTCGGGCCTCGGAGCGCTTTTCGGATGAGGATCACGGAGGTGAACGAATGGAATATGTATACTCAGCAATGCTCCTCCACTCGGTAGGAAAGGAGATAACGGAAGACAACGTCGAAAAGGTCCTGAAGGCTGCAGGTGTCAAGCCGGACCCCACCAGGGTGAAAGCTCTGACCGCATCGCTCGAAGGCGTCGACATCGAAGAGGCAATGTCAACCGCGTTCTCCGTTCCCGCCGCTGCAGCGCCTGAAGCCGCAGCGCCCGAGGAAGAGGAGAAGAAGGAGAAGAAGGAGAAGAAGGAGAAGAAGGAAGAGGTCAGCGAAGAAGAGGCGGCCGCCGGTCTGGGAGCACTGTTCGGATAGCCTAGCTCCCTGCAGCTCCGTGCTGCAGTTCCGGCGGGGCTAGGCACGTCGATCCACGCTCAGGAATCGTGATGAGAAAGGTGGCCTGAGCCTGAGGGCGATGACAAAGATCTTGAGTGCTGATGAGCCACTACTTCTTGTGCTCTTTCTCCGCCCTCTTCTTTCTTTCCTTGCTCCTGTAGCCGGTCGTCCTGAGAAGGAAGTCGTTGAATCTTCTTATGGTCTCCATCGCAACGTCATCCGGAACGGACGCATCCATTTCCGTGTCGACTATCAGGTCTTTTCCATCGGTCCAGGCGGAGATCTGCTTCAGGGCACCGAAGGACGCGGTGAATCTGCCCTCCTCCTCCGAGCAGTCGCCGAAGCTCTCCGCCACAAGGCCGCGAAGGTTGTCCGGCTGCAAGTTCTCTTTGTTTCCCCTCTTGACAGGATAGTGGCGCATGAGGGGAGTAAGGGGAATCCCGCCAAAAAAAGCTATCTGTCGAAGAAGGAGTGTGGGTCGGCCGAGCACTGCATGGGTCCCTGTATGTCTAGGAGGTCGAGCCACTGCTCCCGACAATCGCACCCAGTGTCTGGCGGGCTCGTCGAGCCGTCCAACGAGAACTCGCGGAGGAAATCGATGATCGCCGAATCACACCCGCCGCAGTTGTGGGCACCTCTCCTGCTGCCGGCTCCCACAGTTGAAACGACGATGCGCGAGTCCATGTCCTTGCTCCGTTCGATGACTTCCAGGACGGTCCACAGCCAAGGAGGTCGATACTCGCCCCTCTTCCAGAGGAACTCCACGAGCGTGTTCCTTTGAACATTGACAGGGTTGAGGGAGATGGTATTGGTGAGATTGGACGCCGACCGCGCCGTCGCCACAGAGTCCATCAAAGCCTCTTTCTCCGTCAGGAACGGGGGTTTGACCAGGACGTATGCCCGGGTCCCCATCCCCAACTCCTGGCAGAGCTCGCACGCTTTCCTGAAGTCCTCGAAGTCCATCTTCTTGTTGATCGAGTTCCGGAGAACCACATCGCTCGCCGACTCGAGGCCCATGGCTATCTCGATTCTGTTCGGCTCGGGCAGACTCTCGAGGCGCTTCCTGGAGACGAATTCCGGCCTGCTCTCGATGAGCACCCTATCGGCCCTGGCGAGCGCAGCGGTCAGCATCCTCTGAGCCGCATCGACCCCGATCTCGTCACCGTCCAGGAAGCTCCCCGACGTGTAGATTTTCACGTACCTCTGTCCGGCATGGCCTTTCATGGCTTCCTCGAACTGTGCGAGTATGTTCTCTGAAGGGGCTTCCTCTGCGCAGTCGTTGATGTATCCGCACATGGAACACCCGCTCGTCCTGGACCAATAGCAGCCCTTTGTCCGAAGAACGACGACGTAGCACTCCGTTGCCTCGCCGTCCAAGACCTCCTGCTCTGTCCAGGTCGATATGAACCTCTCGGGACTCCTTTTGCCTGGCTTCCTGAGCCGCTTGATGACATCCTCAAAGGTCATTGCACGCACTCGAATACACTGCGGAGACAAGAATGCTTGGCTATCTCCTCTTGGGGCTCGTTGTAGCGACAAGACCCGCGACGACACCGAACAGAACGAAGACGATGCCAAGGAACAGGAACAGGTCGAACAAACCCGTAGTAAGAGACATGCCGTACAGCGTGATTATCCGACCGGAGCTCTCATAGAAGGAGAACTCAGAGATCATTCCCATGGCGATGAACAGTGTCAGGAGTCCGGAAACCAGGAAGAACGCGGCTCCCGTCCCTATCATGGCAATCCCGGCCTTCGCGCTTCCAGATCTCCCCACTGGTACTGCGACTGCGGCTGGACGAGCCGCCCTGGCCGGGGCCTCACTTGGAGCGTACTTCGCACAGACGTAGCAGTAGTACCGATTGTGCTTCTCGACGTACGTGAGGTCCTCCCCACAAGTCGGGCACTTCTTTGCCGCTTTCTTCTTCACGACCACCGTTGGCTTCTTGGCGGGCAGGTAGGACCTGCATGTGTGGCAGTACCATCTGTCATACTTCTTCATGTAACTGGCCTTGCCATGGCACCTCGGGCATACCCCCTCCGCGACCGCCACCTCGGGCTTCTTGGCCTCTTTCGGCGCATACTCCTTACACGTGTGGCAGTACCATCTGTCGTATTGCGAGTAGTATGTTAGAGCCTCCCCGCATGTGGGGCACTTCTTGACCCTGACTTCCGCCTTCTTGGCTTCAGGCGCATACTTCTTGCACGTCGAGCAGAACCACCTCTCGTACTTGGCGACATACGTTAGAGGTTCCCCGCACGTGGAACATCTCTTGACCTTCGGCTTCTCGATCTCTGGGGGCTCCTTCTTTGGCGGAGCCTTCACCACCGCGGGCATGACCTTCTTCTCAACGGGAGGTTTCTCCTCAGGCGGGACCTCGGGCGGCTCTTCTTCTTCGGGAGGGGGCTCTGGAATCTCTTCCACGCCCTCTTCTTCCATCTCCTTTTCGACGTCCGCCTCTTCTGGAACGGCCTCCTCTTCAGGAGCCTCTTCGGTGGGCGCCTCCTCGGTCTCTTCCTCTGCTTCGGGCGGCTCTTCCTCGGGCGGTTCAGGTAGTTCCCTCTCTTCAGGAACCTCTTCCTCGGCTTCCTCCGGAGGAGCCTCCTCCTCAGGTGGCTGGATTTCTTCTTGCTCTTCCATGTAGGCAAGGAGTCTGTCCTGGAGGGCCTTCTTTTTCCCGCCAACCCTCAGCCCGTAGGCCCTGCAGAGCACTACAAGATCGTCGCGCTTCGAAGCCTTCACGATTTCCTCCGTCAGCTCTGGTCTCTCCTCTTCCTCGGGCTCTTCCGGCTCTTCTTCCTCTGGCGTCTCTTCCACCTCCTCTTTGGGCGCGTAGGTCTGACAGTTGAAGCAGTACCATCTGTCGTACTGGGACACATACGTCAGGTATTTTTCGCACTCCGGGCACTTCCTCTCTTCGTCGCGTATCTCTATTCCCTTCGGTGCGTAGGTCTCGCACTCATAGCAGTAGTACCTTTCATGCTCAGCCAAATATGACAGTGGCTTCTCACACTCAGGGCAGAGTATCTCCTTCATATCCCCGCCACAGATCGCGCATTTCTCTGCGTCGTCTGGCAAGGATGCACCACACCTGGGGCAATCCACCATTATATCACGATTCGACGATAATAGGGGGCTTATATATTTGTTGTGATGTGATTTTCAATAGGCCATAATCTTTATTAGCCGCCTGGGCTTGAGACACACTGCGCCACCGTAGCTTAGTTGGAAGAGCGGCTGACTTGTAATCAGCAGGTCGGGAGTTCGAATCTCTCCGGTGGCTTTTGCGAGCACAATCACAATTGTAATCGAACGAAGCTTGAATACTCTGAAGGGCGTTTCAACATCCGGAGGGATGCAGTGAGGTTGAAAGGCATCAGGATGGGTTCTAGCGGCTCTGTCGAGGGTCTGCCACTTCAGTTGCTCATAGCGGTGGTCATCACGGGAATAGTGATTGCGATGGTCCTTGGATGGATGTCATCCTTGGAACCTCCGAAATCGATTCGGTCCGTTCAGATCACCGACGGTGGCGAACAGATCGACACATTGGAGTATGACCCGGAGGAAGGGGAAGTCTCGCCCAGGAGGATAACGGTTATCGTGTTCGACCAAGGCCTGAACCCGTTGGCGGGAGCGGTCGTCGTCGTCCAAGGCTGTGGGGTGTCGGAATACGAGACCACGAATGAGGACGGTGAGGCTCGTATCGATGTCTCGGATACGTTCCTTCCAAATGGCGGGTCGCCCATAGGCCATCTGGAGATACTTGTGGAGAAATCTGGCTACATCAAATTGACAAGAACCTTTCCCGTGGTCAGGGTGTGACCCACGCTCTCTCGAAGCGCGAATAACGGTGGCGGCTCGGTCGGTCTGTCAACGAACATGCTTCTGTTCGCCGTCGTCGTCGCCATATCTGTTCCCATGATTCTTTCCGCGTTCGAGACGTATGACCGTTTGAGGACCGAGGATGATCTGGTCAACGAGATAGCCAGGTTCGTGAACATCTCTGTTCTGTATCTCGATGCGGGGGGCGGTCGAGCGGACATCACCGTCAGGCTTCGTGACGGCGTGTTGCGTCACATAGACTTTGTCGAGTTCGGGGGACCGCTGGACTCTCCTCTGTGCGCCTCGATAAGGTTCAGGTTCATCGGTGAGGACACGCGATATCTCACATTGGAGGACTACGGGCTGAGAATGACCGCCAACGACGGCTCTCTCAGGGTGTCTAGCGGCACGTGGGATATCCACTTAGAGGTCAGAAGCGGCGGTTCCGGCGCGTATCTGTTCCTCTCAATCGACTGAGCCTCCGAAACAGTTATCTGCATCCCCGCTGATAATCGGTTTGGAGGAGAAAAACTATGAGGAACCTTGTCCGGAACGACAGGGCGGGTCTTTGCCCTCGAAGGAATGCCTCCCTCGGCCAAGCTAGTCTATAGAGTTTTGTTGTACAATGGCCCAATGAGTCACAAGGAGCTTCGCAAAGAGACTGGATTGGGTCCGAGAACGCTGCGTTTTGCGCTCTCCAAGCTCAAGAACAGCGATGTCGTGGTTGAGAGGATTAAACTCGAGGACGCCCGCCAGAAAGTCGTCTACATCAGGAGGCTAGGAGAACTGCTCTGATATCTTGGCGATCTGCTCGCCGAGGATGTCGACCTCTTCTTCGGTGTTGTAGATGTAGAAAGATGCCCTCGAGCAACCTTTGACACCGTGGGCGTTGAACCAGCTGTGCACACAATGCATCCCGCTCCTGATCATTATGTTTGCCACCTCGTCCAGTATCATGGCGACGTCGTGGGGATCGAGTCCTTCCATGTTGAAGGGCAGGATCGCTCCGCGGTTTTCCACGTCCGGCCCCAGGATCTCCAGACCGGCGACGTTCTCCAGCAGTTTCGTGCCCCTTCTATTGAGCGCGCGTGAATGCTCCTCGATTTCCACGAGGCCGATGTTCGAGAGGTAGTCCACCGCCGCGCCGGCTCCTATGATGCCGCTGAAGTTCTGGAGCCCCCCCTCGAACTTGTGGGGCGGTTTCAGGATCTCGCACCCCTCGTACGTCGAATCCGAGACCGTATCCCCGCCAACGATGAACGTGTCGAGCTCCTCGAGAAGGTCGTACTTCCCGTAGAACACACCCATGCCGCTCGGACCACACATCTTGTGTATGGAGCACGCGAAGAAATCCACATCCAGGTCCTGGACATCGACCGGCAGGTGAGGCGCGCTCTGCGCACCGTCCATCATGAACAGCCCGCCGTAGTCGTGAACGACCTCCGCGATCTCCTTCGCTGGAATGGTGTGGCCATCGAGATTGGAAGTGTGAACCATGCTGACGAGCCTGACCTTCTTGGACATCATCTCCTTGAGGTTCTCCATGGAGAACGTGTTGTCCTCGTTGGACCTCACGACACTGTACGTCACGCCCTTCTTCCTCGAGAGCTCATGCCAGGGAACGAGATTGGAGTTGTGTTCCTTGTCCGTTGTCAGCACGACATCGCCCCGCTCGAAGCCGAGGCACGAGGCGACCATGTTGACCGCCTCCGTCGTGTTCTTCACGAATATGATCTCCTCTCGTCTCTCCGAGTTGAGGAAGCGATGGATACTCTTCCTGGCCTCGTCGACCTCTAGGGTCACGCGGGTTCCGAACTTGTGTATGCTTCTCCCGCCGCAGGATGGATATTTCTCGTAGTAGTCGCTCATCGCCTCGAGGACCTGAGCGGGCCTCAGTGTCGTGCAAGCACTATCGAAGAATATCGGTGCATCGTCACCTTGGAGCACCGGGAAATCCTTCCTTATGGCGGAGACATCCATACACAGTGGGATTGCCGATTCCGAAATAAACCTTTGTCTTGCCGCCCTACGTCAGACCCCAGTTAATCAGGAAAAGACTGGAATAGCCATCGTCGTACAACTTCTGGAATGGGGCGGTCTCGAATTTCTCGACAGCCTCATCGCTCATCGGCTCGGCGGGGTCCCAAGGATACCGAGTCACACCGGTAACAGTATCACTATCGAACGCCACGTAGGCGGCCCTCTGTCTCCCGGAGGGTGAGTCCACGCTCTCGAGCTCCTCCCGGGCCTCGTCGAAGTCCTCAGCATGGAAGATGAGCGTCACCGTGTCCCATGTCGCGTCTACTCGTCCGAAGCCGAACAGCATCGTGGAGACCCGATGGTCCGCCGCGACCAAGCCGTCCGTATGTTCACCTGTCCACAGAGCGAGACTGACCGCTTCTGGCTTCATGCCCTCTTCCCAGCCTCCCATGAGGTCTCTCGGAGGGTAAGCCACGGCAGCGTTCGTCACAATCAGACCGAGGGCAACCGCCACGGCCACCCCCGCTCGGCGACGATTTTCCGCGAAGTGAATGAGACCGAACGCATGGACGGTCCCCACGCCCGCGAGCACCGCGATTGGGACCATGAGGTACTCTAAGTGACGGTAGGGGAGCAGGACCTTGCTGGAGGCAGCCACACCAACGAGAGTGGAAATCGATATGGCGAGAGTCCAGGCCAACGGGTACGTTCCACCGCGGTTGAAGCCGATTGGGCGGGAACCGGGACCCGCGAAGGATATGAAGAGAACGAGGGGCAAGAAAAGGATGACGATCACTGGTGTGAGATTGATAGTTGTGCCCGGAACCAAGACAAGCGCGTTCAGGAGAAGTATCGAGAGGGATGCCACGAAGACGGCGACGTAGGTCACGACCGCCCTTCTGAACGTCGGATATCTGAGCACGAGATTCGGCAGGAGCTTCCTCCTCGCATACACTATGAGAGAACCGGCGACCAGCGCGAGCACGAGCAAACCGAAGAGGACGGCAGAGAGGAAGGCGCTCTCGCTGGAGAGCACTCCTTCGGCGAAACCCGGTGCCGCAACGAACCAGAAGAGAGCGGCGGTGACGGCCGTGAAGAGCACATACGTCAACTCCCTCATCAGCACTTCCTTCGAGGTGTGGCTCCTGAGAAGCTGGACCAGGAACACTCCGAATATGAGAGAGATGAGAAGGAAATACGTTGAAAGGTGATGTGTGACGATGAGGACGAGAGTGACAGGGAACAGCAGGAACCCGAACTTGGGATTCCTCAGCCACTTCAGGAAGAGCAGCAGACATGTGGCGAAGAGCAGGTCTCCCATGGCTGCCGGCATTGGATGGGAGGTGGCATAGACGTGGGGCATGGCCACTGCGATGAACGCCGCTGCGATCAGTCCAGCTCTGGCATCGCCCGTGATTTCGGTCGCTATCATGAAGATTGGGAACACGATAAGGGATGCCAGAATCGGGATCATCAGCGATAGGGCCATCGAGGCGTCCATCCCAAGCAGTGACGTGCTTGCCACGACGGTCTCCATGCCCGGGAACAGCGGATATGCAAACCCCCATCCGGCGTAGGTCCCAGATATCGACCCATCCGCCATGAGTTGCGTGCTGATGTAGTAGTACTCACCGACGTCCGCTCCCCAGAACAGGAACCTCGTTAAGGGGAACAACCTAAGAAACATGGAGAATATGCACACAGCTAGGAGTGCAGAAGCAATGGACTTCCTCATTTGGTCTTGGAATCATAAGGAGGTTCTTAACGTTATTGGGTGCCGATTGGAACATCCTCTCGGCAGCGAGGTAGGTTATTATATTCAGTGGCGATAACGAAGCGGACATGCGGATATGTTTTCTCACAAGGTCTGTGATGGCTCACCAGGTTGGAGGCATGGAAAGACAAACGAGCCTGCTTTGTGATGGCCTCTGCAAGCTCGGTCACGAGGTTGACATCATCACGACATCACATCCTCATGGTAGGCATGAGGATGGCGAAGTTGAGAATCAGAGAATTATGTACCTGGGGGGCACGGAACCTGGCAAGTATTCGATCGAGTGGTGGAGGGCCAGCAAGAAGGCGGTTCGGGATCTGCAGTCAGCCAACCCCTATGACGTCATTCATAGCCAGAGCATAGGCGGATATTCCTCTTTGGGGTTGGCTGGGGAATTCGGAATACCGGTGGTTGCCACCTGTCACGGAACGCCGCTCAGCGATACGAGGACGCACATAGTCACGCATCATTTACGTAGCAAACCAGTGGGCATGGCTGGAACGCTAATGTATCTTCCGCATCACTACTCTGTCTACAAGTCGTCGAAAGCAGTAATCGCAGTCAGTTCCCAGATAAGAGACCATCTGGTGAGGTTCAAGTTCGCGAAACCTGATGCAGTGACCGTGGTCCCAAACGGGACCGACACAGAGATCTTCACCCCCGCCTTGGATGGTGAACAGATCAGGAAGCAGTTCTCTATTGGAGATCGCAAGATGGTTCTGTTTGTCGGAAGACTGGTCGAGGAGAAAGGCGCCCAATATGCGATTCGAGCCCTTGCCGATGTGATCAAGGACGTCGGCGATGTGGTGATGGTCGTGGCGGGCAGTGGTCCGTATCTCCATCATCTCCAGGAACTGGCGAACAGTCTCGACATCTCCGAAAACATCGTGTTCTCAGGTTTCGTGCCTGAGGAGGACCTCCCTGTTCTGTATGCTTCCAGCGACGTCTTGGTGTTTCCGACAACTCACGTGGAAGGGTTCCCTCTGGTCTTGGCCGAGGCTTTGGCATCTGGCCTGCCGATTATCTCGTCCAACATCGGTGGAACTCCAGCTGCGGTCTCGCATGGAGAGACCGGCTTTCTATTCGAGCCTCGGGACATCAGCGCTCTTGTCTCATATCTGATGAGGTTGCTGTCCGACGATGAGATTCGCTTGAAGATGGCAGAAAATGCGCGGAAGATCAGCCTGGAGAGGTTCAGCGCGGAGAGAATGGCCACTCGAACCTTGGGGGTCTATCGGCGCGTTTCCCAGCAAGCCCAGGCTTCCTAGCGATTCGCGGTCCAGGCACGGGCAAAAAGTAAATAGAGATGCGGTAACTTGTCACATGAAATTATGCGCGTCTGCATGGTGGCTCCCTCGGTGAAGATTCCTGAGCCGTTGGCTCAGTCCGTTCATCAGTTCGAATTCGCGAAGAACCTCGTTGAAATGGGAATCGAGGTCCATCTCATCTGCCGAAGGGACGACAACAGTCCCTCCCACGAGACAGGGATTACATACCACAGGGTGTTCTCGAAAGATGTTCCGTTGAGTAGGCTGTTCTTCACGTGGAACGCGAAGAGCAAGGTCAAGACCTTGCTGCGGGAGCATAAGTTCGACATCGTACACGACCGCGGCTATCTCTTCGGCGGGTCGGGCATTTCCATCGCCCGCAAGGCAGGGATACCCACGGTCCTCCAAATCGATGATGACTGGATAAGGACGGAAGCCCTGGTTTCGAGAATCGCGGCCACGAGACTTTATCGGGGAATGGCTTTGTGGTGGTGTCAGCGGACGTTGCGGAGGGCGAATCATGCCTTTGCCGTGAGTGAGAGCCTTAGGCGAGTTGCGGTTGATGAATGGGGAGCGGATGCGAACAAGGTCGACGTCATTCCAAACGGTGTGGACCTCGACCTTTTCAGTCCTGGAGTCGAACCCTTCGGCATTCGTGACAGGCTAAACGCGGGGAGCGACTCGATTGTGTGCTTCGTCGGGGCTCTGGGGCCCTGGCACGGCGTTGATCAGCTGTTACGGGCATTTCCGATAGCTCTTGCCAAGCAAGCCAACATGAGGCTGTTGCTCGTCGGTGGTGCGAAGGAGTACGAGATCGGCCATCTGATAGCACAGACAGAGAGCCTTGGCATCACGGATAGGGTCAGTTTCCTTGGCAGGGTCGAGCACAAGGAAATCCCGCGCATCCTCGTGGAAAGCGATGTGGCGGTCGCACCTTATCCTCACGTAGACTATGGCTTCTCCCCGCTGAAGATTTTCGAGTACATGGCATGCGGACTGCCTGTGATAACGAGTGACGTTCCCTCGACGAGAGAGATCATCCGGCATGCCGAGAACGGTCTCCTGGTCAAGGCGGGTGACCCGAATGGGCTGGCCCAAGCGATCCTGAGCGTCCTGGGGGATTCAGACCTGGCAGCAAGGTTGAGAGCAGGAGCGCTCGAATCGGCGCAGGACTATAGTTGGCGGAGCTCGACGGAAAGACTGGTTGAGCTCTATCACAAAGCTCTGCGAGGATGAGAGACATCGCCGAGCGTTTGGATTCGATTATTGACAAGCTGCCAAAGATGAGGCATTCCGGTCGGTACACCGCGCTGTCGTGTCGCAAGGTCAAGTGGTCTCAGACCAGCTCTTCGTAGACGTTCTCGATCTCAGTCGCGATGCGTTCCCATGTGAACTTCCTGAGAACCCGTTCCTTCCCTTTCTTGCCCATCTCCTTCGCCTTCTGGGGATCTGACAGGACTCCAGATATCACATCTGCGAGCTCGTCAGCGTTCCCGTACTCGACCAGAAGTCCAGTCTCATTGTGAACAACGGCTTCCGACGTTCCACCCACGGCACTCGCTATGCAGGGTTTCTCGCACATCATCGCCTCCAGTAGCACAATTCCAAAAGCCTCGTACTCGGAGGGAAGCACAAACACATCAGAGGAGGCGAATGCGCTCCTGAACAGGCGGTCATCGGTGATGTGGCCTGTGAAGACAAGGGCATCCGAAACACCCAGAGAATCTGCCTTCTTGAGCAGACTCTCCCTCATTCCTTCATCCTGCCCGACGAGGACGAACTTGACGTCATCTTGCTCAGTGATTACCTTTGGAATGGAATCCACCAGCGTGTCCAGACCTTTGTTGGACGCAAGACGCCCGACGAAGAGGGCGACCTTCCCACCCAATCCATAGCGCTCTCTGAAAAGTCGACCGTCTGGAGGCGGGTCGAAGTCCTCGGGCGAGATCCCGTTCGGTATAATCGTGGTCCTTCCCTCCGCGAAGCGACCCCCGTTCATGAGGCTCATCTCTGCCTTCGAGACGCCGATGATCCTGTCCGCGGAATCGAGAATGGTCGGTCCAAGCAGCTTGTCGTAGATCCTCCTCAGCAATCTCCTTCTGCTCCCGCCCCACATCGACCACTCTGGATGGAAGTGAGGAGTGAAAACGAAGGGGACACCGCGCAATCTTCTCATGAGGAGGGCGGCATTGACGTGGAAGTATCCATAGGAGTGGGCGTGGACGACATCGACCTTCTCTCTGATCGATTCCCGCAAGAGGGATGGAACGAGGACGTAGTGCATCTCTCCACCCATCGTGTGGGCTCGGAACCTCCTGACCGGTATGCCATCGATTCTGTCAGGCACCTCGGTCAGTCGAACGAACGGCGTCTCCGTGTAGAGATCCGACGTGAACACGGTGACGTCGTGACCCCTCTTCACTAGCTCCTTCGAGATCGAGTGTACGTGCGTCTCAGCGCCCCCAGGGGCGGGTGGAAACCTGACGCACAACTGGAGGATTTTCACGATGCTATAGCTCCCGTGTTACCTTCTGGAAACAAATACCCGACCGGGCTTTAATAGTATTGCGCTCACTCACAGAAGTCGTCGAGCTTCAGGTGCTGGACCTTATCGTTGCTGAAGAGGGACTCGATGGCCTCGTCGATGAGATCTATCCTCTGTCTGAGGTATTTTGGAATCGCATATTCCTCGGAGACCCTCTTCGAGACTTCCAGGTACTTCCTGACGGAATTCCTGTGGACCGTCAACGTGAGGTTCCCGCCGCATCGGGAGCACTTCTTCTTGAGTGGTATCCTGCGGAACTTGGCGTTGCACTTCGTGCATCTCACGTGCTGGGTCGAGAACGCCTTCATGTTCCCGATCAAGTCGGGCAGGAAGTGATGAGTCACTATCCTCGAGGCGACATCAGGGGCATCAACCGCTCGTGTCTTTCGAGCCAGACGCAGCTGAGCCTCCATCTTCTCAACCATCGATCCAGCCTTGTACGCGGACGTGAGAGGACCGGAGGCGATGTTCGACGTTTCGTGCGAGAACCCCAGCCCCTCGTACTGCAGTACGCTGCCTATCCTCTTCCCCACCGTGTCCACGAGGTTCTCAACATCCCTCGGATGGGCGAACCTGTTCGCCGCTTCGTAGAACTCCAGCGGATAGCCCTCATCGAGGTCTATGTTGTGGGCCTCCTTGTCTATCTCGTTCGGGTTTATCCTGGTGGTCAGTACAAGGGGAGCGTCCAT
>JAGLRN010000019.1 GCA_023136265.1 Thermoplasmata archaeon | reverse complement strand
CCAACAGGATGATGGCGAAGAACAGGCCGAACTTGAGGGCCTGTCGGACGCTGAAAGGATTCTTGAGCTCCACCTCCTCCGTCTCTCCCACCTCCTTCCTGAAGAAGAGAACGACGGCCGCCACGGCACAGACGATGGTCATGACCGCCATGGGGCCGAGAAGCATCCAGAACAGGGGTTGGTTGAGCACAGCCACCTCGAGGAGGATCCTCGGGAACATCATCATGGAGGCCACGGTTATCCCGATCGCGAAGGACCTGGTCAGTGATGGGTTCTCCTTGCTTCTTTGGGAGAAGGCCAACGCCACGGCCGTCGAGGACACCAGGCCGCCGAGCAGTCCCGTCAGCCCGACGCCTTTCCTGCCTCCAAGGACCTTCACGGCGACGTAGCCGGCGAACCCGATGCACGCGATGAAGACGACCATCAGCCATATGTAGAAGGGGTTGAGGACGCCGAGCCACCCATAGGTTTCGTTAGGGAGAATCGGGAGAATGACTATGGTCAATATCGCCAGCTTCAGGGTCGCGTAGACATCCTCTCGGCTCACCCTTTCCACGAGCTTGTGCAGAGCTGGCTTCACCGACAGGAACGCCGTCGTCACAACGGCAACCGTGGCTGCTGCGATGAGGTGTTCGAAGTAGACGAGACCGCCCACGATGAAGATGATGAGCGTCGCCACCTCGGTCGTGCCGCCGATGGAACCCTTCTGTGACGACGCGTAGTATGAAATGGCAACTAGGGCGGAGAACGCGATGAAAGATACAACGAAGAACCAAACGTCAAACATCGCAGAGATCGTGCCCATCATGGCGATGAGGATGAACGTCCTGATCCCCGCGAACTCCCTTGCGGTCTTGTCCTTTCTCGCATACTCCCGCTCGAGCCCCGCCAGTCCCCCAAGTGCGATGGATATTCCCAGCTTGACTACGATTGCGACCTCGGGGTCGAGAGCAGTGCCGAATAGGTCCATCCCGCTGGCCTATCCTGACGGCTCTATTTATAGTTGCATACCTAGGGTTTCTACCAGTCGCGTGAAGGTCCTTCCGGGTCGACCGACAACGTTAAATTCGCCCCAGCTTATGGACTCGAAGGCGTGGAGCGACGCTCCAGGTCTGTTTGGGAATGGAGGAGTGAAATGAGAAAGATTAGTGGAAGTTTGTGTGCCTACTTCTTGGGAGCAATACTGGTTCTTTCCGCACTGGTCATTCTGATACCCGAGTCCGCGGAGGCTCCGCCACTCGGCTCTGTCGCACTGTTCAAGGACAGGGATGCGTGGGGAACCTTGAGCAACGAGAATGTCCTGACAGCTTACGGGATTCCGTATGACGTCTTCACGACGGCGGATATGGGTGTTGTTGACCTCTCGAGCTACGACAAGATAATCATAGTCTCTTGTCAGGAGCTGTCCTTCTATCAGGATGTTGAGGCCAACCGTGCGTGGTTCGAGAGCTACATCTCGATCGGGAAGAAGTTCCAGATGCACGGTGCAACCTACTTCTCGGACGCGTGGAACGGCCTTACCATGCCCGGCGGTCTCACGTCCATCGGTGACGTCGGCATCCAGCTGCTGACCATCGTGGACAACGGCCATGAGATGGTGAACGTGCCGCACGTCATAACGGACACCGAGATAGACAACTGGAACTCCGCTTCGCACGGCTACCTCACCGGATGGGCGGGTTCGCCGAAGGTGGTCATCGAGGATACCGCCACAGGAGACCCGGTCCTCATCGAGTTCAGGTTCGGTGGCGGGACGGTCATAGCGTCCCAGCAGACGTTGGAGTGGGGATACTTCTTCGGATATTCCCCGATCCTCGAGAACATCATACTCTACAATCCCATATCGGTAGATCATGATGTCGCAGTGGCTTCGCTGGACATACCCGACGTTGTGGAGAGGACGGGGACGTACTACGTGAACACGACCATCTGGAACCTCGGGCTCAATGACGAGTTCAGCATCACGGTCAATTACTCGATTGATGGAGTCCTTCAGGACTCCCGGTTCATACCATCGCTTCCGACGCTGACGTCTCAGAACGTGAGCTTCATGTGGACACCGATGGTCAGCGACGACTACTTCATAGAGGTCGAAGCGAGCTTTGTCCCGAACGAGAACATAACGACCAACAACGCCGCGAACAAGACCGTCACGGTCGTGGACACGACGCCGCCGGTCACGCCTTTGGACTTCATGATAAGGCTTGTCCCGTCGGGCAATGCGTTGAATATCTTATGGACCGAGAACACGGAGCCGGACCTCGCGTTCTACAACGTCTACAGGAGCATGGATGCGATGGGCTATACTCTCCTCGGGCAGGTCCCGTCGGGCAGCG
This sequence comes from Thermoplasmata archaeon, assembly GCA_023136265.1. GTDB lineage: Archaea > Thermoplasmatota > Thermoplasmata > RBG-16-68-12 > JAGMCJ01 > JAGMCJ01. The sequence goes on along the minus strand of JAGLRN010000019.1, from coordinate 7,284 downwards.
ATCACTGGATCGACACGAGCGTGTCCAACGGTCTCACGTACTTCTACAAGGTATCGGCCGAGGACAACGTTCCGAACGAATCGCCGACCTCGATGGTGCTGGCGGCCATACCTGACTACGACTCGGACAATGACGGTACGGGGGATGCCTTCGACAACGACGATGACAACGACGGCGTGCCCGACAACGTGGACGATTTCCCGTTCGACCCCGCCGAGTGGTCCGATTTCGACGGTGACGGGATAGGCGACAACGCGGACCCGGACGATGACAACGACGGCGTGCCGGACGGCGTTGACGAGTTCCCATACAACGCCAACGAATACACGGACAGCGACGGCGACGGCATAGGGGACAACACGGATCTGGACGACGATAACGATGGCTATCCGGATGACATCGACGATTTCCCCTACGACCCGTTCGAGTGGGAGGACACCGACGGTGATGGCATCGGCAACAACCTCGATCCGGATGACGACGGCGATTCAGTGCCGGACGGGAGCGACGAGTTCCCGCTAAATCCAAACGAGTGGGTGGACACGGACTCCGATGGCATCGGTAACAACGCGGACTCGGACGACGACAACGACGGCCGCGCGGACGAGTCCGACGCCTTCCCGCTTGATCCGACGGAGTGGCTCGACACGGACGGTGACGGCATCGGTAACAACGCGGACTCGGACGACGATGGCGACGGCGTGCCGGACGGCGTTGACGACTTCCCGCTGAATCCGAACGAGTGGCTCGACACGGACGGCGACGGGACCGGGAACAACGTCGACACCGATGACGACGGGGACGGGGTGACCGACGACCTTGACGCATTCCCGCTCGATGCGACCGAGCAGTATGACACGGACGGCGACGGAATCGGCAACAACCTCGATCCGGACGATGATGGCGACGGTGTCCTTGACATCGATGACGACTTCCCGCTAAATCCGAACGAGTTCGTGGACACCGATGGGGACGGAAAGGGCGACAATGTCGATGATGACGACGACAACGACGGTTACGTGGATGGTCAAGATGCCTTCCCGCTAAATCCGAACGAGTGGCTCGACACGGACGGTGACGGGACCGGGAACAACGCCGACAACGATGACGACGGGGACGGCGTGCCTGACTTCAGCGACCTCTTCCCGCTAAATCCGAACGAGTACCAGGACTTCGATGGCGACGGCATAGGGGACAACCTGGACGCGGACGATGACAACGACGGCGTCGAGGACGGCCTGGACGCCTTCCCGTACGACGACAGCGAGTACCGGGACACCGACCGGGACGGGACGGGCAACAACGCCGACCTCGATGACGACGGCGATGGCGTACCAGACCTCGTCGATGAATTCCCGCTCGACGCGTCAGAGTTCCGGGACACGGATAGCGACGGAATGGGTGACAACAAGGACCTCGACGACGACAACGACCTTCGCCTCGACGTGAACGATGCCTGTCCGTACGACGCTAACGAGCAGGATGACACTGACGGTGACGGGACATGCAACAACGCCGACACGGACGACGATGGGGACGGCGTCCCTGATACGTTGGACGACTTCCCGCTGATCAGGCTCGAGTGGAAGGACACGGACGAAGACGGCTTGGGCGACAACGCCGACACGGACGACGACAACGACGGTTACCTGGATGGTCAAGATGCCTTCCCGCTCGACGGTAATGAGTGGTTCGACACGGACGGCGATGGCATCGGCAACATCGCGGACACGGACGATGACGGGGACGGCGTGCCTGACACCTTGGACGCCTTCCGGCTAAGTCGGGACGAATACCTGGACACGGACTCTGATGGCATCGGGAACAACGCGGACGTCGATGACGATAATGACGGCGTTCTCGACTCTGCCGACGCCTTCCCGCTGGACGCGACGGAGACCTTGGACACGGACGGTGATGGCATCGGCAACAACGCGGACACGGACGACGACAATGACGGCGCCCCGGACACCAGCGATATGTTCGATCTCAACCCGTTCGAGGTGACGGACAACGACGGTGACGGCATCGGGGACAACACGGACAGCGATGACGACGACGACGGCGTGCCCGACTACGCGGACGCGTACCCGCTCGATGCGAGCCGGTCCGTGAGGGACGACTTCTCGATGATACTGCTGATCGTGATCGTGGTTCTGATGGTCATCGGCCTCGTGCTCATCGTCCTCCGAAAAGGCGGAGGGACGAAGGAAGAAGAGGAGGCTTCCGAGCCGCCACCGCCGAAGTAGGGCGGACGGGTTCCGGGGGCGTTTCGCCTAAGTCACTAGGGCTATTTCCAGTGAGCCTCAGGGCGGTTCCGGAGGGACGGGCAGGCACGCCGGTGATGATGCTCAGCGTCCTCCTGGTCCCGACATCCGCTGTGATGTGGATGAGGCCCACATTACGCTGCTTCCGTGGGACAGACACGATTCTTGAGCCGATGGAAGAGACCCCTGGATGTATATGGGGAACGAGCAGTTGAGTCCTTCCGAGATGACACTTCCCGCCGGAGAGCTATCCGAGCAGGATCCACGCAACGACGAGCGAGACCACGCTCAGCGCAGTGACGAGCCAAAACAGCCTTCTCGATCTGCGCGCCTCCGCTCCGAACCTCGGGGTCTTCATGCCCGTCCGCTGCGCCACCTCGTCGTAGACCAGGTACCAGATGGCGATGAACGCGATGAGGATGAACAGGCCGACGGCGACCGCATAGAGAGTCATGTCCCTCACGGCTAAGAGTCTTGCATTATAAGAGATTGCGTGTATGAAATGGTTCCCGGGCGGATCCTGATGATGACGAGATCGTTGCAGCGGCTCTCGGAGGCGGGGCGGGCATAATCATCACAGGGAGCAGTTCCGTTCAGCAGGCACCCCTATCAGGGAGCTTCGGACTCCTCCTCCACTTCAGCCTCCTCCTGTCCCTCCTGCTTCATGCGGGCTGCTGTCTTCTTCATCAACATCATGCTCAGCATCACGATGACGACGATCACAATGATAGGTAGAAGCATGAACAGGAAGGGCATGTCAATCTCCTCCGGCGTAACGGTCACGATGTTCGAGTCCTCCGGCTCGTACGCCATCGAGGTCGAGTTGTACACCACCGTCGTGACCTTGAAAGAGTACGTCTCCGACGACTCGAGGCCGGTCACCTCGTGCTCCGTGATGAAGCTGTCCCAGATGGTCCTATCGAGCGCCCAGCCCAGCCCGTCGTTCACGTAGACATCGTACCTGTCGAAGCCTGTCCCGTCGTGCTCGGTCCAGGAAAGCGTGACGCTGCTCGCGGAAACCTCGCTCGCGTTCAGGGTGACCGCCGCCGCGTTGCCCGCCAGGAACACCGGTAGCAGAATGATGACCGTCAGCAGCCTATTTGCCTTCACGCGATCCCCCGTCCCGCCAATCGTGAGTGGGAAGATAAAGGTATGGTCACCGCTCGAATTCCGAGATCGCGGGCTCAGTGGGGAATCTTCATCAACCAATCTTCCAGACGATATCATGAGCCGACGCAGTCATGAAATCGCTCTGTTCCTCCGTCAGCGTGCCCCTCCTCTCGAGAACCTCCACGCGGTGCACGAAAGCGCCCAGGATGCGCACCGCTGGTTGCTCATGGAAACGCACGAGACATCCCCTGGCGGCGTTCAGCTGGGCGACCAGCCCCTTCCTGATGCCCCCCGGGATCGGGAGCCCTTCGGTGTAGTCTATCATGTCGTCGATGTCGTCCACGCCAGAGCGGATGAGGATGTTGAAGCTCGCCTCCACGTATCCGCCGTCGTCATCCAGCAGGAACAGGGTGACCGTGTATGTTCCCTCTTCTGCGTACGTGTGCTCTCTCTCGTCCACAACTTCTACCTGGAAGTGTGTCCATTCGTACGTCTTGAGATCAGAGTCCCCATCTCCCCAGAGCCAGATGAATGTCAGGTCATCGCATCCTGGGTCCCTGCCGACGGCTCGGAAGGTGATGGGGACCCCCGGGGAGCCCAGATAGGGTCCGCCCGGGTCCAATATGGGCAGGGCGTTGAAGACATCCACCCGTGCGGTGTCCTTCTCTGAATCGGGAACCAGCACCGGCTCTCCGTTTATTATGACCGTTTTCGTACTAAAGCCATCCCACGCCTCTACGGCAATGTGGCCATGGTAATCATCACAGTAGTACCTCTCGATGGCATATGACATTGTCGCGGATATATCCCATGTCGTGTCCCAGATGCCGTCGTTTTGAAAATCCCAACGCCACAACCAGTTTGTCTGATTGTCGGTGGTCGCATAGAATCCTATCGATGACCCTTCGTACGTGTCAGGGCCACCATACGGCCCGCCGGCATCAACGCCCGGGTCCGCCAGCGATGGACCCGCAACAGCGAGCAGTGAAGTCAGCACGATGCTGTATAGGAGAACTCGTCTTCCCTCCATTTCGCCCCTCCTCTATTGATTATTGGTGTCTCGTTGTATTAGAACCTTTCGGGAATTACCCCTGACTTCGGATTTGTCACTAGACATAGGGATAAGTCCCATCATCAGCGCGATGCTCTGGTGATGATAAGAATCCGCATCAGCAAGGGCCTGAGGGACGAGCTGAAGAGTAGGAAGCTCCCCGGCGAGACGTACAACGACCTCATCCTGCGGTTGCTCGAGAAAGCCCAGGCACTGCAGGACGAGACATAGAGGGCGATCAAGGACGCACGGTCGGACAGGTCTGGTGCATCCGATGGGTGAACGCGGGTCGACCGTGATCTCCATTCGTCTTCCCGAAGACATGGTGCGTGAGCTGAACTCCATCGCCGAAATGGAGGGTTGCTCGCGGGCCAAGGTCATAAGGGATGCTCTGCTCAACTACCTGAAGGAGTACGCAGACTGCCCCATTGCGGAGGAGCGTCAAAGAGAGAAGGATGATTCCGCCACTCATGACAGGTTGATGGAGGGAGAGCATGAAGAATGAGAAGGCGCTCTCCGAATTGCCCGAAGGGAAGCTCTTCTGCACAAATATAAATACACAGATGCACATATGCAGTACTGTGGTATCGAGAACAATATCCCTTGAGCAGTCCGCCTACGAACGATTGAAGGCAGCGAAGCGGGAGGGTGAGAGCTTCTCGGACGTCGTCAACCGGCTACTCGGGGACAATCCCTCCCTCACCGAGTTCCACGGCCTCCTTTCGAAGAAGGCAGCGGAGGAGGTTGCCGAGACAATCGCCCGAATGAGGAGAGAGGAAATCGAGCTCCAGCGAAAGGAGATGGAGCAGTGAACGTATCCGTCGACTCCAGCTTCGTCATAGACTTGATGCGTGGCGACAGCGACGCGCTCAGGAAGGCCGATGAGATCGATGGCTCTGGGGTCATGAAGTTCCTCAGCACGCCCGTTCTCTACGAGGTTCAGACGGGTCTGTTCCACAGGAGGTCCCGCTCAGAGGTCGAGGCCTTCCGGGCCATCGCGTCACGATTCGGGATCATTCCATTCGATGAGGAGGCCGCCGTCAGGGCGGCGGAGATGCGGGCCGAGCTGCTTCGGTTGGGACGCCCAAAACCCGCAGTTGATGTCATGGTCGCAGGCGCGGCTCTTGCCCGTGGGCTGAAACTCATCACGCGGGATGAGGACATCATCTCGCTCGGGAGAACGTTCGGGTTCAGGGTCGAGACGTACTGAGCTCCGGTTCCTCTGTCTCCGAGCCTAGACAGAGACATACTGTCACAGGCAGGACGGCTATGACTGGTTCTCGTACATCTCCAGGAAGTCCTCTTCGGAGTACGTCCGCCTCTTCCTGATGTCCTGGATTCCCCTCCTTATGCTCTCGATCTCCGACTTGTCCGAGAGGACCTCGAGGGTCTCAAGGAGGCTCTCATACAAGGGCCTCGGGATGGAAACCATCTCGACGTCCGCTGTCTTTTTCATCCATCGATAGATGGGTCTGGGACCACATATATGTTCTCTTGGTCCTGTCCGAATGGGCGGTGAACACGAGCGCGCCGCAACGCTTGGCTAGCCAAGAGGATCCTCAAAGCAGCGGGAGCTCTCCTTCCTCATGGGCATCAGCCTGAAGCGTCCATCCGAAAACCTTTTCAGGTCCCATCATTATGCGATTCACGAGGGATGTCATGTCAAGTGGAAGTTCCGTAAGCGAGCCCAGAGGATACCAACCGCAGGGGATTCCCCGAGAATATCCCCCCACAAGGGGGGGAAAGATGCTTACAATCACGGCCATCATCGCAGTGATCGTTGTCGTGACAGTGGTTCTTGCCTTTTCGATCGGATCCTTCGGACCCCTTGAGGATACGGGGGAGGACATAGGCGAGGTCGACCTGTATTGGTTTATTGACACGTCTACTGCGTTATTCAATGCGGGAGATCCCATCAACCAGTCTGTTGCGTTCAGACTGGGACCAGCGGCTATTGGTCCGCCGGCAGACAGGATATACTTCGCTTCAGGCGACAAGGTCATCGCTCTCCGCCCTTCCACCGGCCGGATGGTGTGGTATATCGGAAATCCGAACAACAAGATCTGCTGCTTTGAGGCCGATTCCTCGGTGACTGCCGGACCTATGATCGCAAACTACGGGGCGGTGGACGATCCGAATACCGCTCACTGGATCCTCTACTTCGGAACCGAAAGCGGGGAGTTCTACCAGTTGAGGGAACCGGGATGGGCGGAAATGACTCTCACTGACAAGTCCTCTGAGATTCCCAGTGGAAAGAACGTCTCGCGGACAACTCTCGACAGCAAGGTCACGTCGATAGCTATCTATGCCGACGGCAACGCTGGAGTGAGCGCCCACGAGAGGGTGTTCGTGGGAACCGAGGAAGGCAAGGTGTACGCTTTCTCGGCCATCTGGAAGGACGATGAGTCCTGGTTCTATAACGCCAGCTCAGACGAGTGGGTGCGAGCATTTCCAATGAAGAGACCCTTGCCGCAGGACAGGCACGTCATGGCCTACAGTCCAGTATCGGGCAAGGTGTTGCTCGTCAGCGGTGGAAACGGGCTGGAAACAGATTACGTCCAGACCTGGCTTTTCGATCCTGTCTCAGGGAACTGGTCGAAGCTCGACGGCCTTTCTCCGGCGCCAGTCAGCAGAAAGGAGAGCGCCATGGTCTACGTTCCGAGCGATGATTCCGCGCTCTTGTATGGCGGAATGCATGGAAACGTCATTCTGGACGATATATGGGCCTTCAACTTCTCCACTGAGACGTGGAGTCAGCTGCCTCCAGCAGGCGGAGACGATCCCGGTCCAAGAAGCGGCCATTCGATGGCCTACAGTGCCAACGACCACGCCATTTATCTCTTCGGCGGGAGGCTG
>JAGLRN010000018.1 GCA_023136265.1 Thermoplasmata archaeon | reverse complement strand
CTCTTAAGGTAGCGTAATACCTTGCCGCTTAATTGGCGGCTTGCATGAAGGCCCAACGAGAGCTCTACTGTCCCCGCCTGGAAGCCAGTGAAACTGACATTACTGGCGCACAGTCCAGTACCTTCCACCTGAAAGCGAAGACCCCGTGGAGCTTTACTGCAACCTGTCGTTGTATTGCGATATTGGATGTGTAGAGTAGGCAGTAGATGTTGAAAACCGGACGCCAGTTCGGGACTAGTCACAAGTGAAACACTGCCCTTTTAGCATTGTATTACTCACTTCTCCGGAAGGACACCGATAGGTGGGCAGTTTGGGTGGGGCGCCACGCCCTCAAAAGAATAACAAGGGCGCCCAAAGGTCAGCTCAGGTAGGTCAGGAATCTACCGTTGAGTGCAAAGGCAAAAGCTGGCTTGACGTGGTTCGGCCCAATAACGAACCACGATGCGAAAGCAGGGCTTAGCGAACCAACCGACTCTATTTGTGAGAGTGGTTGATGACAGAAAAGTTACCCCGGGGATAACTGAGTTGTCTCCAGCAAGAGTTCGTATCGACCTGGAGGCTTGCTACTTCGATGTCGGCTCTCCCTATCCTGGCGGTGCATTAGCTGCCAAGGGTGCGGGTGTCCACCGATTAAAAGGGATCGTGAGCTGGGTTTAGACCGTCGCGAGACAGGTTTGTTGCTTTTCGGTGGAAGTGTCTTGGTGCCTGAGGGGAAGGAGCCTTTAGTACGAGAGGAACGGGGCTTCGCGGCCTCTAGTCTACCAGTTGTTCGGCAGAGCATCGCTGGGCAGCCACGCCGTAACGGATAAGAGCTGAAAGCATCTAAGCTCGAAGCCGCCCTCAAAACAAGGCACCTTATGACACTCGTAAATGACGAGTTTGATAGAACCGGGGTGTACGGTGGAAGCTTCGGCGACCACTTCAGCCCGCGGTTACTAACAGTCATAACCGCTATTCACCGATTCGGTGGAGTAGTTTCGGCTTTGCCGTTACACAGGTTGCGTATGACCCTCTCTTTTGTCTTAACAGGTGTGAGTGTAGCCTTTTCCCGGCTTTTCGCGGACCCCTCCCGCGTGCAGTCTCTAATACTCTATCTGCACTCGATGAAGCATGGTTGATTTCACGATGGATGTCCATGAGCCCAAGGCCATCGCCAGGCACCTGAAGGACCTCAAGGTTCCGTTCACGGTGAAGAAGATCACCCCTGGGGACTACGTGGTCGGCGAGGTCGGGATCGAGAGGAAGACACTAGGCGACTTCTTCAGCTCCTTGGTGAGGAAGCGTCTCTTCGATCAGGTATTCCGTTTGAAGAGCTGCTATCAGACGCCCATCGTGCTCGTCGAAGGCGATCTCAACGACATTACCACTCACCGAAATCCCGCCGCCCTTTGGGGGGCTCTGCTCGCGATTCTGATGGACGAAGATATCCGTGTCCTCTTCTCCCCGAGCAGGCTGGAGACCGCGAGGATTCTCAGGGCCGTTTGGCGGAGGCAGGAGAATGGAGGCTCCAACTACGGGCTGAGACACAAGCCCAAGATGCTCACGATGGGGGAGAAACAGCTATTCGTGGTGCAGGGATTCCCCAATGTTGGTGGGACTCTCTCGAAAAGCCTGCTGGAAGAGTTCGGGAGTGTGCGGAGGGTGATGATGGCGAACAAGGAGGATCTTATGAGGGTTCCCAAGGTCGGGAAGAAGAAGGCCGATGATATCACTGTGGTCCTTGACGAGGAGTATGAAGGGTCTCGTAAGACCTCCTTCAATGGACCGATTGACCGTTGGGAATGACCTTTCGCATCCTTCTCAGCGCTCTAATCTTCTCCTTGTTACCCAGCTTGGATTCCTCGATCCCACTCCTCAGAATGTGGATGGATTCGTCCATCGTCCTCTTGTCCACGGGATATGGGACTCCGTCCTTCCCGCCAACGGCGAAGGAATACTTCACCGGGTCCCGCCAGCTTGGCTCGTCTCCGTAGATGAGGTCCGAGATGAGAGCGAGGGCTCTCACGGTACTGAGCCCCACACCTCTGATGGCCAGCATCTCCTCGTAGTCGCTTGGCTGGAAGTCATAGATCGCCCTCATGGCATTCCAGTTGATGCTTCGGGGCATCCGCAGAACCTTGACTTCGTCCTTTTCTCCTGTCCATTTCTTGAGCGACGACTGATTCGGGGGCCTAACTGATGAGAAGAGCCTCTTCAGCCTTCTTGGCTCTTCGCGGGCAACGTCCAGTGATGTGCTCTTGCAGTTGCGGCTCAGCCGCGAGGTCATGTCCAACGTCGTCTGCGCTCTCGTGCCGAGTATGGCATCGTGGGGTTCCTCAAGCATGTCATCGACGTGGGCGTGGTACCAGTGATATCTCCTAGCGTAGCCGCTCTCCTTGTTCATCCCCTGCTGGATGACCGTCCAGCTTCCCCGCTCAGAGAAAATGAAGACATGATGGTACAACTGATGGTTGTCCTGGATGGCCGAGTTGTCCACCTTCGCGGACATCCTGCTCGTGTAGATCATGTCATCAATTGCGCGTGATGAGAGGCTCATGCGTTCCCCGAATTCCTCGATCTGTGCCGGCGTCTGTCTGGACGCCTTCCCCTTTCCCCCAGCAATCGCGATGCCGAGGTCCTCTCCTTTGAGGGCCTCCTTCAGTGCTCCGCACGTGACCGTTGAGACTCCGGATGAATGCCAATCGAACCCAAGAACGCAGGATAGCGCCTGGAACCAGAACGGGTCGGATATCCGCTCGAGGAACTTCTCGGTCCCGAACTCCAGACACATGGTCTTCAGTATCCCTTTGGAGAGCCCGACCATCCTCACGAACAGCCACCGAGGGGCTCTCCCAGGATGAAGCGGGAGGTCCGCAACGCCTGCTCTAGTCACGTACGATATGTAGCCTTCGAAGGGAATAAGCGTTTCAGGCGGGGGTCGGTGAAATAGTGAAATACTTATCCGTGGCCGCATATCAGAACCTCGTGCCAGCGCTGCGACTGGGGAAGATGCATCTTCGGTGGTGCACGGACTGCAACGTGCCGGTCCTGGAACAGAGGAAGTGTTCCGCCTGCGGTTCCTCCACCGTCAGCGTGACCGTGACCCCACCAGGTGACGTCAGGCCCGCCTTCGAAGCGGACGTGCAGTTGATCAGGAAGACAATCGACAGCCAGTTCGGCGACGGCTGCGGGGAGTCCCTGATTCCCGACGACAAGATCGTCCTGCTGAACGGTGTCCCTCACATCGACCGGATGGACGAGGTCATACTGGACGGTCATGTACTGGGCGCCTTGCAGTTCAATCCGGGGAGCGGCTACAAGTTCATCCCCCGGATGGAGGCGGCCCGCAGACTGGTGCCTGTACTCGAGAAGTCCTGGATCATCGTAGATGACGGTGCCGTCGACTCCATTTCCTCCGGAGCGAGCGTGATGGTCTCCGGGATCGTCGACCTCGACCCGGACATCCAGGCGGGCGACGAGACCTTGGTTCTGACCAAGGACAAGAGGACGATTGCGGCGGGTCCCGCCAGAATCAGCGGAAGGCAGATGACGGAGAACGAGCGGGGAGCGGCCACGAAAACGCGCTGGTCATCCGAACCTTCCGATGCTCATCCACTTCCGTCCGGCCAGGACCGGGGACTCATGCTGGACGCCAACAAGGACATGCTGAGCTCGAGGACGGACAAGGGGATTCGATTCGTGAGAAGGGTCGTCGAGGAGGCCAGCCTCCCCGTGGCGGTGTCTTTCAGCGGCGGGAAGGACAGCCTGGCCACGCTTCTTCTCGTCCTGGATGCAGGTCTTCATCCAGACATACTGTTCGTCGATACTGGTCTGGAGTTCCCCGAGACCGTTGATCACGTCTCTCAGATTGCGGAGGAGTTCGACCTCCACCTGGTCTCGGAATCGGCGGGGGAATCCTTCTGGAACGGTCTGGAGACATTCGGTCCTCCGGGCAAGGACTTCAGATGGTGCTGCAAGACGTCCAAGTTGGGTCCGGCTGCCAGGTTGATCTCGAAGAACTACCCCGACGGGGTCCTTTCGTTCATAGGTCAGAGGCGGTACGAGTCCATTCCGAGGTCTGCCAAAGGTCCGGTGTGGACCAATCCCTGGGTCCCGGGACAGTACGCGGCGTCCCCCATTCAGGATTGGACCGCTCTGCACGTGTGGCTCTACATATTCTCCAAGAAGGTGAGTTACAACCCGTGGTACTCGAAAGGGCTGGCCAGGATCGGCTGCTTCCTGTGCCCCGCCTCGGACCTCGCCGAGCTGGACGTAGTGTCCGAGGAACTGCCCGAGTTCGAGCGCTGGACCACATACTTGAAGGAATATGCGGAGAGGAACAAGAAGGGCGATGAGTGGCTCGAGCTCGGCCTCTGGCGGTGGAAGGTCCCGCCAAAGGGAGTGAGAGAGCTCGCGCGGTCCCGTGTCGACGAAAAAGCCCCGCCCGACCCGCTCAAGCTCCTGGTCTCGGATACGCACATCCCCTGCACGCTGGGATTGAGGACGGAGGGGTTCTTCATGGACAAGCTGGACATGGAGAGGGTCACCAACATGCTCACGATCCTGGGGGATGTGGACTACGACGAAGAGGTCGAGGCGGCCCAGATGGAGAGGTTCGTCGTCTTCAGGGAGGGCCTGGTGATAATCCGGGCGGAGTCGGAGGAGAAGCTCGCGTCCCAGGCGAAGGATCTTGAGCGGGTGATCAAGAAGGCCGAGAACTGCGTCGCGTGCGGGGTCTGCCTCGGTCTTTGCGAGAACGACGCGATAGTCATCAAGGAGCAGGCCTGGATAATCGAAGAGAACTGCCAGCACTGCGGGAAGTGCCTCTACCCCTGCTCGGCGGCGGACTTCGAGGGCGAGTTCAAGTTCTGAGGATTCTGCCTATTGACTCCACATCGGCGTTCGTCTTGAACGCATCCGGCCTGAAGTGTGTCCTCGTCGCGACGAATCCTTCGTCCCTGAGAGCACCGATGATTCTGTCGAGTGCTGGCGGTTCGGAAACGAACCCCCGTGCAACCTCGCCTGTCGTGTAGAAGAGTGGAGGGGACGACGCTTCCTCTCGCCAGAGTTCCAGGAGTTTGGAGACCTTATGCGGGAAGTAGCTCGGCAGTTTGACCGACTCAAGGAACGCGGCGTCCAGGAACGCATCCGCCCAGAGGGGCCCAGCCGCTCCCGTCTCGGGAAGGAGCCCTCTCTCCAGCCCTTTCATGTGCAGATGTCCGAGCCTCTCGAGCGTGCGGTCCGCCTTCCTCGCACCCTTTCTGACGCGGACGATCGCCCTGAAGTAATGGTCTGTCGAGAAGCACAGCAACGGCTCGATTCCCTTGTCGAACCTGGCAGCCGCTCTTGCGATATACCCCACGAGGATTCGAAGACCCAGCTCATGGCAGTACTCCGTCCTCCTGGGCCGCGAACCGTATCTCCTTATGCATGCCTTCATTCTTGAGCCGCATAGCACCGCCGTGTCCGTTGCGGTGATCGCCGCAATCCCTCCATCGGTCGTTGCGCGCACCGCGCCCTCCACGAACCGGATCGGAGTGCCAAACGGGTCCACGTCAACGAGGTCGAATCTCCCGTCCGAAAGCAGAGAGTTCAGGTCCTCACACGTCACTGAGCAGTTCGTGGCCTGGTTCCTCTCGATGTTACGCGCGATGAGATCATGGCACGTCGGATTCTTGTCGTTCAGCGTGACGGCAAGCTCGTCTTCGGTCTCGAGAGCGGTCCGCAGACCCGATGCTCCTGTGGCCGCCAGTCCGTCAAGGACCGTGTCCCCGTCGCTCAGGGTCGTCAAGGCTACGAAGACGGAGACGTCCCGGTTCGTCCGCATCAGTGGATTGAAGAACGGCACGTGGCTCTTGCGTCCTGGCCCGCGAAGTCTCTCGACCCTTGGAACCTCAATCTTGACGAGGCCTTCCTTCACTATCTCGGTTTCAGAACTCAAAGAATCTCGCCTTTGAGAAGCTTGACGATCTTGTACGGGAGCAGATTCTTGTTCACCGCGGTGACTTCTAGAATCCTGAGGTCATCTCGCCTTCGGATGTCCTGGAGAAGCGGATTCCTCGATTTCTTGTGAAGCGTGAGAATGAGAGGCTTGTCGGCATCGAGAGCGTCTCTGACGGCGCTCACGAAGGGCTCGGACTCGACCTCCATCTTCCCGACCTCGTCGATGATGATAACTCCCGAATCCATCGTGGCATCCCGAATCGCTTGAACGCCGACCTCCTCCAAGACCTCGATGTCCACGCCGTATTTTCCGACGTTCGTTTTCGAGTCGATGTCCTCGTGAGCAAACACCCTCTTGACCTTTTTCGCCCAGTCCATCACGTAGAAGCCCACTCTCTTGTCGTCCACGATGATGGACTCGGTGATCATCCCTCCGACAGTGAGCTCGTCAGCTTCGAGCATTTCAATAACCTTAAGCAAGGCGTATGTCTTGCCAGCGCCGGGTAGGCCCGTAATGCCAACCTTCACGCTTTCGCCCATTTTCAGCCCCGTCTTCCTAACGTGAATGCATTCTCAGTATAAAATATTATTTTGCTGAGCGAAAGAAATAGCAGATCACTCCAGCAGCACCAATCCAGCCATGACGAGAAGGCCTAGGATGAGCCCCGCAAGCTGAATGGCGGACCTCCCCGGCTGGGTCTCCTTCTGCAGTTCCGGAATGAGGTCGGACGCAGCGATGTAGATGAACCCTCCCGCCGTGAACGGAATCAAGTATGTGACGAGCTCCGGTACTTGCCCGCCGATGACCAGAACCGCAAGGGCACCGACGATCGCAAGAGATGCGCTCATGAAGTTGAACTGCAACGCCTTTCTCCTGGTGTACCCCGCATGGACCAAGACGCCGAAATCACCAATCTCCTGCGGGATCTCGTGAAAGACAACGGCCAGAGTCGTGGCTATGCCCAGTGGCACGGAGATGAGGTAGCTTCCCGCGATTATCATCCCGTCGATGAAATTATGGAGCCCGTCGCCGACCAGATTCGTCGTGGCAAAGGCCTTTGGACACTCTCCCACCTCGGCAGCTCCGCAGTGATGCCAGTGGACGAACTTCTCCAGCACGAAGAACACGATGATCCCGAGGAGTATGCCAGCTGACATTCCCAGCCCGAAGGAACCCTTCTCAGCAGCCTCGGGCAGGAGGTGAATGAAGGCATCACCCAATAGAGCTCCCGCCGAGAAGCTGACGAGTATCAGTACCGCCCGTCTCAGTCTCTCCTCTCTCATCGAGATTACGGCCAGCCCTATGAGGGAGATGACGCTGATGAGGAATACACTCGCGAGTGCAAGTATCCACGGTTGCGAGGCATCCAATGACACAGACCGCGAAGAAGGATGATGATAGATGAAGTTTTTCCTGAAGCCTTCGATGAGAAGTGTAGAAAGATGTCGAGCACGTCAAAAACCTTCAATCACCGTTACAGCCTAAAGGGGGGCGCTGTTTTTGACGGCATATAGGAGGGTTTGTGCTTAACGGGCGTGCTCGACACCCGAGTCGGAAGTTATTCCGTCCTCTAACAATAATTTAGTCATCGGCATATTAAGTATTTTCTTGTGCGTTTCTCTAATTCACATATAAGTCTTTCGGTGCATTCAACAATCATTTCGGGTCAATCCATTTCCTCGGGGGCTCGAGGCAACACGTTTCTCCGCGAATATAGGGGGCCGAACAGGACGTAGACCGCGATGAGGGAGAGGCCGAAGAGGGCGAGGAGATGTGCAGACACAGCGTCGGAAGTGACGACTATCAGCCAGGTCGCCACGACCATCGACAGGATCCCGGCCAAGGAAGGGGCGATGAGACCGCGTTGGAGCTTCGGATAGCGAAGGCTGGTCACCATCAAGCCTCCTGCGAACGCCATCACTATCAGGACTAACAGGTGGGAACCCAGCTCAAGCGCGGCTCCTCCGTCCAACAGAATGTAGACCGTGACTACGAGATACGCCGCCGCGGGCGTCGGTAACCCTTCGAAGTAGGGCTTCTGGTACCCTTCCTCAGCGAACCTGGCGAGTCTCAGGATCCCCATGCATACGTAGATGGTCGGTATGACAACAGCCAGAGAGTTCTCCCAGGACACCCAGGCCGGGCCCCGTGAGATGTCGTACGTCACGGTGTAGATCAGAGTTGCGGGGGCGAAGCAGAATGAAACCGAGTCCGCGAAGAAGTCCAGGTACCGCCCGAACTGGTGCCTTGATCCGAACCTCCTCGCGAGGGCGCCATCCAGGCCGTCCAGGACGATCGCGACGAAGACCAGAAGGCCGGCGAGCGCGTATCTCCTGTCGACCACGTACGTAATGGCCAGGAATCCGAGCAGGGCATTTGCCAGCGTGACGAGATCTGCCGCGGACAACTTCCTAATCAGTGTCATCGATTGCCTCCGCGATCTGCGATTCGCCCGCCCTGACCCTACTGCCCAGGTGTGCCGTTATACTGCAGCCTACCGGAAGCTGGACATCGACTCTTGAACCGAACCTGATGATCCCGACCCGGTCCCCCTTGCTAAGCTCATCTCCCACCTTCACGTAAGGCAGAATCCTCCTGGCCATGAAGCCTGTGATCAGGGTCATGCTCAGGTCGCCCAGCCCGCTCGAGATCACGACCTCGACCCTCTCGTTCGTCTCGGAGACATCCTTGTACGCGGGTCGATGTCTTCCGCTTCGGCGCTCCAGGCCAACCACCTTGCCGCCGCGAGGAGCTCTTGTGACGTGCACGTGCCGAAGGCCCATGACTATCGACAGCTTCCTTCCTTCCTGGTCTATGAACGCGACGCTCCCGTCCGCAGG
Source organism: Thermoplasmata archaeon (assembly GCA_023136265.1). GTDB lineage: Archaea > Thermoplasmatota > Thermoplasmata > RBG-16-68-12 > JAGMCJ01 > JAGMCJ01. The sequence goes on along the minus strand of JAGLRN010000018.1, from coordinate 4,829 downwards.
CGACACGATGCCATTCCCGATCCTTCTCTCAGGGTCCCGGAAAAAGCAGGCCATGAATACCGTGATTAGGAAGAGCAAGACGGACGCTGCGTAGCCGATGATCGACCTGAACCAGATGGAGACGGTCATGACGGCCACTGCCATGGCAAGAGGAGATGCAAGCCACACGAGACTCCCCTTGGCAAACATACGTGCCCCATATTGCGTTGACATTAAGGAACTTTTGGCACCACATCATGGTCACGTCAGCGTCGACAGCCGCCGAGGAGTGCTCTCCCGAGAATCTGGAAGTTCTAGTATCGGCCACCAGGGAAAGGCCTTTTATGAGCTGGGGACATCTCGTGGCGGATGGCGCTCGAGTATGACGTCCTTGTGGTCGGAGCAGGACCGGCTGGAAGCACCGCCGCCAAATACGCTGCCGACTCGGGTGCAGACGTTCTTCTCGTAGAGAAGAGGCAAGAGATCGGTACGCCGGTCAGGTGCGGTGAGGGCATCTCCAAGAGATGGCTCGAAGAGATCGGACTGGAGCCGAACAGCCGATGGATAGCACACGAAGTCGACGGCGCAAGGATATTCAGCCCCGATGGGAGCTTCTTCGAGGTCGACGATAAGCTGGCGGGGAGCAAATGGGGCTATGTGATTGAGCGGGACCTCTTCGACAGGGCCCTCGCCAAGAGAGCCATTTCCTCGGGCGCAGAGCTGATGGTTCGGACCGGCGCGGTCGGTCTTCTCCACGAGAACGGAGAAGTCTCCGGTGCCAGGCTGCAATCCTTCGGCAAGACCTTGGATGTCAGGGCGAAGATCGTGATAGGCGCGGATGGCTACGAGTCCCAGGTCGGGCGCTGGGCGGGGATAGAAACGTCGCTCAAGCCCAAGGACATCGACTCCTGCTTCCAGTACACGCTTGTCGGGATCGAGGGCGACTGCAGGTTCAACGACTTCTATCTGGGAAGCTATGCTCCCGGGGGCTACATATGGGTGTTCTGGAAGGGAAGGGACATCGCCAACGTCGGCATCAGCGTGCAGCTCAGCAAGATCAGGGAGAAGGGCATGGCTCGTCGATTGCTGGACGACTTCATATCCAAGACGGAGGAGCTTAGCAGGGGAAGGGTGATCGAACAGGTTTCGGGGGCGTATTCCATCTGTGCGCCCATCGAGCGGACGACCACGGGCGGGGTGATGCTCGTGGGTGACGCGGCCCGGGTCACAGACCCGGTGACGGGCGGGGGGATACACAACGCCTGCATCCTGGGGAAGTTCGCCGGGCAGGTCGCTGCCGAGGCGGTTGAGGCGGCGGATACGTCCGCGTCCTTCCTGATGAAGTATGAGAGACTCTGGCGGGACAGGCTCGAGGAGACTCTGTATAGGAACTGGATGACAAAGGAGAAGCTCACAACATACACGGACGAGCGATTCAACAGGATCTTCTCGGCGATATCCGACTACGACTGGGAGAAGCTGAGCGTTCTGGAAATCCTCACCGCCGTGAGAGAAAAATGTCCTGAGCTTCAGGCGGATGTAGAAGCGATTCTAGGCATATAAAAGCAAACCTGCCTGTGGTCTCCTGTACGTCTATCCGGACTCGACTGGCTTAGTTGTCCTCACCCTTCTTCTTTCGCTTTTTCGTGGGTGACTTCTTTGACTTGTCTTTGTCCTTTGAGTCGTTGCTTACGAAGTCGTAGGGGTTCTCCCTCATCAACATTTGCTGTCCTCATCTAACCTAGTCGCTACGGATAGAAACAGATTGCGGGGCGGTTATCAGAAACGATAATCTTCAAAACCTCGGGATTGTGCAACGATTCTCGCTCACCGCAGCGTCTCGCGGGAGCTCCCTAGTCCTTGTAGAGGTCCTCGCCTCCCTCGAAACAGAGCTGTATCAGGCTGTAGAGATCCTCGAAGCCCAAGAGGGCCTCGGAGGATATCGGAATGAGCTCCCGATACGCCCCTACATCGTCCAACGCATGCAAGAATCCTATGCTCGGGATGCCCGCGGGGTCTCCCATCTCCTCCACGAGAGCATCATAGAGCCTGTCCGAGCTAGATCCCCATCCGAGGACCTGGGCGACCTCCTCATCTGAGAGGAAGTCGGACTTCGACAGGACGTTGATCAGGGGAACGGAGAACCGGAAGCCAGTTGTAACGGAAAGCATCAGGAGGGAGACCAAGCCCGAAGGTCTCTTCGCGAGCTGCGGGTCCAGGAGGAAGATGATGGCCGTGTTCTCGGCTCCGAAGACATGTACGACCTCTCTGCTCGACTCCCTGAAGGCGAACAACTCCATCTGCCCAGGCGTATCGATGAAGACATAGTCCGTGTCAAAGCCTTCCAGGGTCTGCACGATCTCACGTATCTGAAGGGCGATCAGGTCGGCGCAAGCGATCTGCGCTCCGTTCGGGCCGAGCTGATATTCCTGCATCACCGCTTCCAGGGTTACCCAGTCTCTCACATCAACCTCTGGCTCGTACTGGAGGTCCTCCACGCCGGGGTCCAGGTTCACGGTAATCGAGTCGAACCCTTGGGCACTCATCCATGTCCTGAAGGCATACGTCATCGTTGTCTTTCCGCAGCCCGCGGTTCCTACGAGGAAAAGGTATTTGGACATGTCGATCGACTAGCGGGCCTGAAGGGATTCGTCCCAATTTGGGTTCGAAACCGATTTTGACACTCGCCTCTATAAGGTGAGTCCGCGGGACAGAATCCGCTCAGGTCTAAGGGTCATATGGTTCTCCATAGTTAACGCTTATGCGGTCGACCCAGTTTGATGCCACAAACAAGAAGCGACACATCTTTGGGTTATTGGCTATCGCAACAGCGATACGCCAGCTTGGGGTGGCTGTCAAGTATTCTCAATCAAGGACTTTCAGATTCCCCGTTCTGCATGACGAACTGGATCTTGTCAAACAGGAAGTCCTAGACAGTTTCTTGTAGAGAATGGTAAAGGTGTCTCAGTTCGTGACGCCCTCAGATCATCTTCTTGTCTCTGGGCGAACGCCTAGACCAGGGTTCATGCTCTCACACTCTTGGCATCTCTGTGGCCGGGACACGGCGTTGCTTGCCATGTCCAGTCCTAGCATTCTTTCGCTTCTTGTGCTTTCCTCTTTTCCCACCCAACATCGTGTATTCGTCGGGTAAAGGAAGCTGTTCTTCTGAGCACTTCGCGACCGCATGGATGGAACGTATCCGTAACCACGCCTTTCGCAGGGAGCGATTTCCCAATGCTCTGCTACCATCAGCTTGGCACTATCATGTCTCAGAACCTGTCCTTCCCCGCATCGAGAAGAAAAGACCTCTTCATTGTGCTTCCTTGTCCCTACCCGTCATCTGTCAGGGCTCCCACCTTCTACGCCCTTTGGCATCCGGCAAGAGTTACCGACGTTCACCGAAGAGAAGGGACTATTGATGGGTCAGATACGGTGCAATCCCCTGGTCTGGGAATCTGTCTTGGTTGAAGGAAGTTTGTGTATTTCTCTGAAACGGTCTGCTTTCTGAAGATGGCTTCCATTCAAGATCTCCCCTTCATTCTAGGTATACTAGTTACAGCGTTGAGTATCCTCTCAAACACCTTCAGGTCAGACAGGGTTTCCGGGTTGTTGATTCCTATAATGCAGAAGGTAAGGAAAAGGCTCCAATACCTCTCGTTGCACTCGACAAGCCTTCTATCAATTCCCTTTCCCTTCCAGTTTTCGAGGAAATTGTTCTTTGCCCACACACCTAGGGCATTGGTATTAACTCTGTTGAGCAGGAGCCATGAAAGGTTTTTTTGTGCATAGAATGTGACGATTGCGGAGAAGTATCGGAAACTGCCAAATCGATGATATACTTCCTCTGGGCTTTTTAGTATTCGCCACTCAAAGAAGTTTCTAATTGCCGCTGAATCTGGCATCAGGTCCTTAACTTTGTACATTTTCCCGGTGCGCCTTGCCCGTCTGACAAAGCCATTCTCCAAGACTGTGCGAAACAGCATTCTTGCGTGAGAATGTGTCGGTGGGTCTGTGAAGAACTCTGATTCGGTTGGTTCTTGATCAGATTTCAATCTCAGCTCCTCTGGTTTCTCCTTCGAGAGTCTGGTTATCCAATCCCGGACCGTAGTTACAAACGCTACATCTTCCTTTCTCATCTCCCTGTCGAAATATGGGACGCAAAAACGCTCTAATCCTCTCACGTGATCGCCTGTCCTGGAATCTTTTCGGTAGGCCAGCACCACCCCTCCACAGGTACGGAACCCAGGAACAGGCGGCACGTGGTCTATTCCCTAGACGCACACTGCAAAGGAGTTAGCGATGCTGCCTACCGAATGGAGAATGAAACTCGGTGGGAAGTTAAAAAGGTTGTCATGGACGAAATGATCACGCGTCCACCAGTTGCATGCAGATTCGTGACCGCAACAGTTCATAGCGACTTCAGATGAAACTGTGACAGTCAGTCTGCCTCGATGTGTTATCCAAACAACACGTCGTCAACTACCTTCTCATCGCCTCTCCCACTTGGCCTCAGACTCTTACCATGACACAGTCTCAGACATCCCCTTCGTTTCAGTAAGTGACTCGGATTCCGAGTTTACGGTCAACGGCTTTGGATCCTCGCTGCCTCCAGATGGCAACACGAGGGCATCGTGTTTGAAAAGCACCGAGGGCTCTCCTCCATGTTCTATTCGCGAGAGGCGACCTTGTCCATAGACTCGATTCCAATTGTACAATCGCTATATAAGTCTCAAGTAGGTCCGTTTTCACTCCATACCAGGGCAAGAGAGGGTGCTAATGAGCAAGCTAGCTCCAAAGCCCTGTCCCCCGGATGTGAGCTGGTAAGCAAAGCCACAGGTAGGTTCTGCACT
>JAGLRN010000017.1 GCA_023136265.1 Thermoplasmata archaeon | reverse complement strand
TTCTTGAGAGACTATGCGGAAGGCCGTCTCCCCTCGGTATACCGAGAGAACGGGAGAGAGACTACTGAGACATCACCCGCTTCGAGTAACGCGGCATACCTTGAGCAGAGGCCCCTTCTCGACGATCACAGGAAAGAGAAGGTGACCGATGTATTTTCACAGAATAGCGGCCAAAGAAAGAGGTCGAGAGAGGAAAGGGAATGACGGACGCGATCGAGAACGGCTCTATCTCCACAACCAAGGATTCCGAGGAGATTGAGCGAGTTGGTCTGGGCAAATGGCAGGAAATCATAGGTCGCTATCTGGGTCTTCAAGCAGACAGCGATGAACATACGTTGTTGGTTTCAATCCATGGAGACAAGAAGGTACGATTGACTGTTCCGGATTCTGTATGGGAGAACTGCAATCTCGCTCGGAAACTGAAGGAAATCGGTCCCGGTTCACATATCGAAGTCCTAAGGACAGACATCGATGGCAAGGAGATTGTGGTAAGGTCTGTGAAAGCGAGTGGATGAGTGATCCTCATAGTCCCAAGACCGGTATCGCTGCGAGGTACTCCCTTCTCAGGTCCTCTCCGTCAATGTGATGATACAAGTCGATCGCTTCCCTTCTCATGTCCCCTCTCAATTCCTTTACGTACTCTCTGGGCATTCCATTCCGAAGGAGATGAGTTGTGAACCAGTGGCGGAAACAGTGAGGTGTGACATGGTCCTGTGTTCTGGTGGATTGTGGGTTGTGCAGTCGGACGGTTGTGGCGTGCTTGACAACCAGTCTGTAGATCCCATTCCTTCCAAGCCTGTTTCCCAAGACACCAACGAAAAGGGCTTTCGTATCCTTGGTGGCGTAGTTGCTCCTAACCCTCAGCCACCTATGCAGGCTTCTCGCGGTCTCAGAGTCAAAGAAAACTGTTGTGTTGCTCCCTTTCGGGTGCTCCTTCAATCGTATCGACATCTCATCCCAATCGATGTCGTCAACATCGATTCTCACAAGTTCTCCCCTCCTGTTTCCGGTCTTGGCCAGAAGAACCACTATTGCCCTGTCCCTGACGCTAAGGATGGAGTTCGCAAGTATGGACATTTCGCGGGCGGAAAGGAGCTTTCTGGGGGAGTTCGCCCTGCTCTTCTCCCTTTCGCGGCTTACCCTCCGTAGGTAGCGCCTTCTGAAAGGGACGACGGGATTGGTCGGAACAAGTCCCTCCGATATGAGGAAGTCGTAGAAGCTTGATATTGAGCTGAAGTAGTTCAGGATCGTGTTGGCAGAGAATCTCCTTTTCCTGAGAAGAGCGAAGAGGCCCTTGAGATGTTCTTGGTCGAGGTCATGAATGCTTCCATTCTCTCGTTCAAGAAACCGCAGGAACTTCCCAACATTTGACCTGTAGCTTCTAACCGTTGCCTTCGCCATGCCCCTGAGAGCGCAGTCCTCGATGAAATCCTGAAGAAGCGATTCACCCGATATTTCCTCTCCTTTCCCTGCAGGAACAGACTCCATCCGATCACTCCCTCCAAACCCATCCATTGCTGGTTGCTTTCACCAGTCCGTAGGACTCGAGTGATTCCAGCTGCTTGCCGACGGTTTTTCTGGCTTCCATATCATCGCATTCCAAACCCAGTCCCTCCAACAGCTCATCGTCCATGAGGGATCTACCGACTCTGAGCAGTTCCACCAGTTCTCTGTCGAAGCTCCTTGTTCCCTCGAACTCTTCGTCCAGAAAATCCCTAGTGGACTGGACCTTGAGGTCCCTTTCGAGCTTCCCCACCACTGTCCGCAACATCCTCCGTTCCCTGGACAACTCGCCCACTTGTGACTCGAGTTCTGTCGCCTTCTTCATCAGTTCCGCTCGAGACATGAAGCCTTCTTCTCCCTCCTCCTGACGAAGAGAATCCTCGACGTGTTCGGTCACGAACTTCGACACTGATAAGTCCTGACGAGAGGCAAGCTCCTTCCAATGGTGCACCATCTCCAAAGAGGGAAGATAGACGTAGATTGCTCGCTTCTTGATGGTGTCCGTTTTGCCCATTCTTATCGAAGGCCTATCGTATTACCCGTATTTGATATTTACTAGTAGAAAAGCGCCGAGGGGGAGATTCGAACTCCCGAGGTGCAAAGCACCACGAGCTCTCCAGGCTCGCGCCTTACCAGACTGGGCCACCTCGGCATCGGGCTCCGCCAGTCCACCTATTCGAAGCGGGAATAAAAAGATAACTGATTTGCCCGCTCAGCTCTTCCACATCTTCGGATACGTCCCCGGCGACATGAAGACTCGCTGCACGTTGACAGCGACTCCGCGGTCCTTCTCGACTATCTTGCTCGATTTCAGCCTTGCCTTCCCGATAGCGATGCCTTCTCCTTTCCGCGTGAACATCGCAACGACATCCCCGGACACGAATGTTGAATCCAGTCTCGAGACCCCGGGGACAGCAAGGTCCGCACCGTGGCACAGTGCGTCCACGGCCGAATCCTTGACAGTGACGCGTGCGAGATGTGAGAGAAGGCTCTCCATGGGAAGTATCACTTCTCTCAGATGCGAGGGATCCCGGTCCTCCTTCCAGAATACGTAAGCATCGAGAACGTCCTGCAGCGTGACGCTCTCATCTTCGGAGAATCCCGCGGACCTCGTCCTCCTCAGGTCGGCCATGTGGGCCCCCACGCCGAGGGCTTCACCGATGTCCACGCAGAGAGTGCGGATGTATGTCCCCGACTCGCTCCGGACCCTGAAGAGAGCATTCCTTCCCTGGAACTCGAGCGGCTCGAGCTCGTATATCCACCTCGTCCGCCTCCTCCTCTTCACGGCCGCCCGCACCGGCGGAACCTGGTATATCTCTCCCACGAAATCCTTCATGACGCCTCTGACCCTCTCCTCCTTGACGTCCTGATGGAGGTGAAGGACGCCCACGTACTCCTTGTCGCCGTACAGCAACGCGCCGAGGGCCTTTGTCGCGCGGTTGAGTGCGATTGGCAGGACTCCGGTCACGCGGGGATCGAGCGTCCCGCCGTGTCCTGCCCGCTCAGCGTCCAGCATCTTCCTGGCCCAAGCGGACACCTGATGCGACGTCGGTCCCTGCGGCTTGTCCACATTGATGACCCCGGAACCCAAGAGCCGCTCCACTTCCTCGGCGGGGTCCTCTTCGCTCATATTCCCGCGCATTTCTTCAGACCGTCCACAATTCGCTCCAAGACCTCCCCCGGCCTCAGGTCGGAAGAGTCTATCACGAGATCGTACGCCGAAAGGTCGTCGAGGTCGATACCGTAGATCGAGGAGTACCGCTTCCTCTCGACCTCTTCCCGCTTCTCAATGCGGCGCAGGGCCACGTCCGCGCCGATGCGGTCCCGCCCCGCAATCCGTTGGGACCTGACGCCGATGTCGGCATCGATCCAGACCTTGAACGCCTGGACGCCTTCCCTTGAGAGCATCTGACCTGTAAGTCGACCGTCCGCGACGACGTTCATCCCCTGAGAGGACGTCGCCCGGATCCTGTCAAGGACCAACGAGTCGAGCGTCTTGTCGATGCTGTCGTCCTCGAGCGCCCGCCTGCCGTACTCCTCGAGGTCCACGCCCATCTTCCTTGCCTGGCTTCGGAAGACCTCACCGGCGCAAACCAGCTCAAAACCCAGCTTCTCGGCGACCCTTCGTGCAACTGTTGTCTTGCCGCTCCCCGGTCTTCCGCCGATAGTTACGATCATCAATCCACCGCTGATTCGTCCTCCCACCCCTCGTCCTCATACTCCTCGGCCTCTAGCTTCTTCTTGTAGGAGTAGTACTTCAAGATCCTCGGCAGGAGGAGCGTGAGAGGAGAGGACAACACGGCGTAGAGGAGGACCCATTGCGGTATGAATATCACCACGGCCTTCATGTCCGCATCGTGGCTCCACGGGACCGAGAACTTCGAACTGACGACCCCAGAGCTGATGAAACTCATGAGCCACGCGAAGATGATTATGACGGCGAACATCGTGACGGCGAGTGTCTTGAGCTGAGACATCTGTATGCCGCTGAACTCCGCCATGGTCTCCTGGCGGACCTTCTGGAGCTTCTCGACCTTATCGCGGTTGCCGGACATCACCGTCTCCCGATAGACCTTGTTGAACTCGCTCATGGCCTTCTGGGACTTCGCCACTGCTATCCAGTCCGTCGTGAAATGCCTGATCAGTATGGATATCGTTCCTGTTATGAATCCGGCGAACATCATCGACACGACGGCCAACTGTCCGTTGAATCCGATGAGCGGCTCGAGAGCCAACCCCACCATGTCCCCGAAGGCCATCCTCAGACTGGGCTGAAGCATAATCATGATGAGGAGGATTACGACCATGATCAGCAATGACCTCTTTATGCTGCTGCCACCGGAACATTCATCGTCCGCCATGCAACCATCAGAAAGAAGCCAGGGATTTAAGGGTTTTCGTGCGGCCTATCCGGAACGCGTGATGGCCTCGCTTATCGCCTTCTGGAGCTCCTGGAACCTGTCCTGCAGGGACTTCTCCTGCTTCTTCAGCCCCTCCAGCCGGATGCCGAGGGTCTCCTTGTGCTCCTCCAGCTCCTTCGCGATGGCCCCTCTGTCATCGGCCTCCACCAGGAGCGTGCCGATGCTCTTGAAAATCGTCGCGTCCTCCTTTGCGTTCTTCAGCTCCTCGAGGGTGACGTCGATCTCGCGAAGCTTAGCCTCATACTGGACCCTTTGCCCGGCATGGATCTGCAACTGCTGCTGAATCTGCTGGAACTGGACCATCTGATTCTGCAGCTCTGGTGATATCTCCTGCGCCATCCTAACCAACCTCTTCTCCTATGCTCTCCGAAATCGCCACCCATCTCAGATAGGCGTTCATGGCTGCTCTGAGAGCCCCGGTGTCGTCGGCCTCGATGATTATCTCGAGTGTATCGTCGTCGCCTTCGAGCTTGACCCTCGCCCTCGGGATCTCCTTCGAGGCTTCAGGGAGCAGCGCCTCCCTGATCATCGACGCCTTAGGCCCGCATAGCGTGATCCTGGCGGACCTCATGCTATCTCGCCTCTATGACCTTCTTGACGTTCGGTCTCTCCTTGTAGAAGATCCTGGACCCGCACTTCTCACACTGGATCCCGATCGTGCTCACGTTCGAGCGGATGGGCTCCTTGCATCGAGCGCACTTGTACATCATCACTCCTCTTCTGCTTCCTCATCAGGCTCCCTGAACACCGGCTCCTGCGTGGTCCTTCGGAAGTTGCGAGACCCCATGGGCCTGTACGCCCCGCCAGCGAACGTCGTACCGCACTTCCGGCACCGCCAGATGCCGGTATCGACCCGCTTGACGGCCTTGTGGTTGCAGTTCGGGCACAGGTGCTTCTTCACCTTCTCCCGCTCGATGTCCCGTATCCTCTTCCTTATCGTGACTCCGTAGCGGGCTCCGAACCTTCCCGAGATGCCGATTTTCTTCGTCTTTCGCGCCATCATCCCACAACTTTGGGCCTGATCTCATCTGCCAGCTTTCTTGCTGTCTTGACCACGTAGTCGACTTCATCCAAAGTGAAACTGCCCTTTAAACCTTTTTGCATGGCTCTGATATGGCCATTCTCATCCGTGGCGATCGTCAAGCGCGCATCCGCGACCCTGTCCTCGTCGAGGGACGCGTCGAAGACAATCACGTCCTTGATCTTGGTAGCGGTGATCGATATCGGATGGTGCTCGACCTCGAGCGGGTAGTCCTCCCCGTTGATCTTGGACGCTGGAACGACAGCGTTCGTGAGCGCCGCCAGAGCTCCGAATGAGCTGGCATCGAAAAGGTTGCCACCGTAGTCGAGCACGTGGACGTCGATGAATACGATCCAGACTTTCTCACCCTCGATTATGCACAGCTTGCCCAGATCAATCGCCTTGGACTCCCGTATCCCTCGGTCGACGACCCGAGCGAGCTCGATCGCCTTCTCTCTTGGGGGCCCCGCCTCGAACGTGGGGCTCGCCATCGGTATGAGCTCCATAGTTGTCACGATAGAGCCCTCCTTGGGCCTGTCCGGGTAGGGTTCACCAAGGATCATCTTCACGCCCACGAGCACTTCTGTCTCGCCCAAATCGACGCGGGCAGAGCCTTCCGCGTTCCCAGCGTAGCCCTTCCGAACCTTGATCTCTCTGTACTCCTCGGGTGCCCTTCCGTCGACTCTCTTGCCGCTGGCGGCCATCTTGTAGATGTGATCCCTGAGTAGCTCTGAGACTACGTCTTTCATAGTCACACCCCCTCCGAGATCGCCTTGACGGCCTCGTGCGTGTCGGCCGTGACGGAGTACCTTCTCCTGAGGGCGTCCCTCTGCATTTCATTGATCCTGTGGCATGCGTCGACGGCCATCTTCAGACCACTGTCGAACTCCTCTTTCGTGATGTGCCCGTCCATCTGCAGCAGAACGATCTCGTTCGTTCGCGGGACGATCGCAATCGGCACGTCCGCCTGGCCTTCATTGTCCTCTGCCTTGTCCAGGTCGAGAATCACCTGTCCGTCCGCCTTGCCGAAAGCACAAGACGAGATTATGTCTCTCATGGGTATCCCAGCGTCGGCCAGGGCCACCGCGGCAACGGTGAGCGCGGTGCATCGAGTGCCGGCGCTCGCCTGCAGGACCTCCATGAAGACATCGACAGTCGCCCGAGGGAACTGCTCTCTGAGAACCACATGAGAAAAGGCCTCGGAGATCACCTTCGATATCTCGACCGATCTTCGGTCCGGTCCGGGCCTCTTCCTGTCGGAGACAGAGAACGGGGCCATGTTGTACCTGCACTGGACAAGCGCCCTTGCGGGGTCCTGTCTGTGCCTGGGGTGGGCCTCTCTCGGCCCGTAAACCGCAGCGAGAACCTTGTTCTTCCCCCATTCGATATATGCACTCCCATCAGCGCGGTTGAGGACTCCAGCCTCCAGCTTGATGGGCCTTAGTTCGTCGACTCTTCTTCCGTCGACCCTGATACCCTTGTCATTCACCAATTTACCTTCTTCCATCAAAATCCTCCTTACAAACTGCACCTAGGCCTTCTTGGCGGTTGCTTCACGGAGCATAACTTCGATCGACTCCGTGAGACCAAGTACCTGTGCGTCTTCTTCTATTCTCCTAATCGCCTTCACGGCGAGATACATTCCATCCATAGATCCATCCAACCAAATCCTTCCATTTTGACCAACAAACATTCTGCACTCTGTGTACTCCTTGATCAAGCCAATCATGCTTCCTTTTCTTCCTATGATCCTCGGAACTTTGGAGTTCGAAACATCTATCGTCCGCCCGCCCCTGAGCCTTCCTAGATCCCGTTCCTTCATCGTCACCTGGATTCGTTTCGCCTCGTCGACGGAGAGCACTTTGAGAAGAACGACGTCCTCGACGTTGAGGAAGCGGGAAGTGTCCCCGAAATCGACCTTCCACGGGACTTCCGAGGCGTGAAGCGGCGCTGGGTAAGGGGCGTTTATATCCACCAGCCAGTATGAGGCCGCAATGTCGGTGATCTCACCGATAACGGTATCGCCTTGTCGCGGCATGTACCTCCCGCTCAGAGGGATTATGTTGACGTAGTCCCCTCTCACCCTCTTTATTCCGAGCTGGGAAGCGTATGTCTTCCCTCCCACGCTGAACGTGCCCAGGCCCGGCTTGAGCCCGGTGCCCAAAAGGTCTCCTGGTACAACTACCTCCCGTTTTGGAGGTCCATCTCCTCTCAAATTATCAGGTCCTTCTCCTTACTTAGCCTGAGGGATTTGAAATATTCAATCCCAGGAATCTTTCAACAAGTTTCCTCAGGGCTTCCTGAATCAAATCCTTTTTCGCTAGTCCGCCCTCACAATCAACAACTCGGTTATAAAGCTTTTGCGTTCCAGCTACCCATCCTTGAGTATCTTCACCTCGACGTTCCCGTGAGTGCGCTGGTTCATCCGCTCAAGGAACTCCGTCTGCATACCGGCGGGCATCTCGACAACGCCTATCCAAGACCCGTCCTTCTGATACTCCTCTTGAATGATGTCGCCGAAGGCCTTTATGTCGCCGTAGCAGCGGGGACAATCCTCGGCAAGGAGCTTCACCGCGACCTTGACCTTCTCGATGCTTATCGGGATGATGGGCCTAATAGCATCGAGGACGCTCTTCAGCTGACCATCGACGCTCTTGAACGGGTCGACGTGCACTCCCGCCTCTGCCATGGCGTTCTCGATCCTTTGCGGAGGGTGTGGCGTTCCCGTTTGAGGATTTATCGCGTTGCGCGAGATGTGGCTGACGATCGCCTTCCTCTTCTCCTCGGTCATGGCCCTTCGCTGGTCCGTCGTGACCTGGATATCGCCCTTTCGCACTATCGTGCCTGCGACCTCTTCGGGGTCCTCGGTTCCGAAGAGCTCCATCATCTTCTCCTCGGAGGCCCGCTCTCCCTTCTTCACGTCCCGGAAGATCTTGTCTATGGCGATGTATTCGGAAACGCTCGCCTCGGGGTTGCTCCTGATCTCGTCCACGCAGTTCGGGTCGATGAGGATCTCGAACGTCTCCCCGCCCTTCTCCAATCGGGCGATAACCATTTCCTTGAGGATGTCAGTGGTATGTTCCTTCTGATAATCCCTCTTTCCCATCACTCCACTCCTAGGACGCCTTCGGGACCTTTTCGAGATAGCTGGCGACCTCTTCGTTGGTGAACCTCTTGAACTTCTCGCCCTTCCTGACGATGCCTATCTCGACGGCCTCTTCGTCGAGCTTATTCTCGGTGGACTTCGACAGTCCCTCCAATCCGAGAAGGATGGCCGTCTCCATGGGCATGTCCACTTCGAACCTCTCCTCGAAGAGCTCCATGACAGTGTTGCGGCCAGAGCCTATGCTGCCCGCTTTGTAGGAGACGAGAGCGCCGCTGGGGTCCGTCTCGAAGAGATGATTTCCCTGACTGTCCACTCCCGCCACGAGAAGCGCCGTGCCGAACGGTCTGACGCCTCCGTATTGAGTGTAGTTCTGCTTGTAGTCGCAGATCTTCTTGACAAGGAGGTCGATGGATATCTTCTCGTCATAGGTCACCTTGTTTATCTGGGACACTATCCTCGCGTAGTCGACGAGGACCCTTGCATCGGCGACCAGTCCCGACGTGGCACAGCCCACGTGCTCGTCGATCTGGAATATCTTCTCAACGGATGAGGCCTCCATCAACTTGCTCGCGATCTTCTTGTCGGCCATCAGCACGATTCCATCCTTGAACTTGAGTCCCGCGGTCGTCGTTCCACGAGTGACTGCCACTCTTGCGTACTCTACCTGAAACAATCTCCCATCGGGAGAAAAGACCGTGATTGCTCGATCATAAGCCATCTGTCCTGGTTGCATAAATCCACCTTTTTACGGTTAATGCTAGTATGTGTTATAAACTTTGTGAGATTGTTCTCAACCGCTGGCCAGGCCTTTCGCGACCTCTCTTACCTTGCGCAGAGTCCCGGATGTCTTGACCGTCTCGACTCGCACCTTCGCCCCCATCACATCGGTCATCGAGTTCAGGACGTCAATCGCCTCGTCCTTTCCCGTGTGAGCGCATCTCAGTATGCCCACTCGCCCGTCGAAGTCAATGAGCTTGGGTCGGACCGAGCGAAGAACCCCCTTCTCCCTGAGCAACGAGACGGCTGCCCGCTCGAAATCGTCATGAGATGGCGCACTCTCAGTAGTGACAGAGAAGACGATATACCTCTTCCTTCCGACCTTATCGCGGACGACCATGCGCACCGGCTGTCAATGACCCTCTACTGGACCACGTCTATGTCGTGCTCCTCGACGGCCTGGGGACCTTCCCTGCTCAGGATCTGCTCGGACTTCACGCCCGTGATGACGACCAGCACTCTCACCGTCTTCTGAAGCGACGGATCGATGGAACATCCCCAGATTATCTGGGCGTTCGGGTTGACCTTCTCACCGATTATCCTCGCGGCGCTCTCGGCCTCGGACACCGTCATGTCCGGGCTGCCGATGATCCGCACAAGGGCGCCCCTTGCATGCGTAAGGTCGACCTCGCCAAGAAGCGGGGACTCGAGAGCTTCGCCCATCGCGAGCGCTACTCTGTCCCTGTCCTCGTCGTTCTCACCGATTCCGATCATCGCCACGCCGCCGTTCTTCATGATGGTCATCAGGTCGCTGTAGTCCAGGTTGACGAGCCCGGGCTTCGTGATTATCTCCGTCATCCCCTTGATGGACTCCATGAGGACCTCATCGGCGACCTTGAAGGCCGCATCGATGGGCAGCCTCGGAACGAGTTCAAGGAGCCTGTCGTTGTATATCACGATGGTCGTATCGCAGTGCCTTCTGAGCCTGTCGAGACCTCTCCTGGCCACTTCCAATCTCTGCTTCCCCTCGGCCTGGAAGGGCATCGTCACAATACCCAGCGTCAAGCAGCCCTGGGTTCTTGCGAGTCTTGCCACATAGTGCGCCGATCCGGTGCCTGTGCCTCCGCCCATTCCTGCGGTGATGAAGCATATGTGCGCTCCTCTAAGGAACTCTCGCAACTCTTCCTCGTTCTCTGCCGCGGCCTGCTCACCGACCTCTGGGATGGCGCCAGCGCCAAGGCCTTTGGTCAGTCTCTTTCCTATGAGCAGCTTCTTAGGCGCGTGAATCGAGAGAAGATGCTTCGCGTCCGTGTTCAGAGCCATCAGCTGAGCCCCAACAACGCCAGCCTCGTTGAGCCTGTTGATGGTATTGGACCCTCCACCTCCGCAACCAAGGATCTTGATGCTTACATGAAGGGACTTCACTATCTCTTCAAGCTCTTTGTCCTCTCCCAAAGGGACCGGTGCTACGATCTCCTCCGGCAATTCTTCCTCGCGCTTCTTCTCCTCTTCGTGTCTAGACAAAGCGGTATCTACTATCGACTTCATTTTTCATCCCATCCTGCTCTGGGTGAATATGATTATGGATATTTAAAGTATGTGGATGGCTCGGAATATGCCGTCCTTCGAGCAATCGGTCCGAGTCCTCACGAGAAGCTCGCACCGCACGCCGGGCAGTCCGCAATATCCTCGCGGAAGGTCTCACCGCAGCTCGCGCATTGATAGAGCACTTCCTCCTCCTCGACGAATCGAACGCCGCAGGACGTGCATCGGTCGTTGTCCTGCACCTGGAACTCCCCGCACTGTGGGCAGTAGAACCCGAGCACGGCCTCGTCCGAGAACTTCGCCCCGCACTCGCACGTTCCCGCATCCAGATCGAGCTCCCTCGAGCAGACGGGGCAGACGAATGTCCCGTCCTCGACGAACCTGACACCGCAGGACTCGCAGAACTGGGCGTCCTTTGGGACAAGCGAGCTGCATTCCGGACAGACTAGGGCATTGCCGATTTCCTTATCAGAGAAGATTGCCCCGCACTCGCACGATTCGTCCTCTCTATCGATGAAGCGATCGCAGCAGGGGCACTGATATCTGACGGCCTCCAGCTCGGTCACGAGCTTCTCCCTCAGCTCTCGGAAGGTCCCCTCGGATATCTCCCCCAACAGAAGCCTCTCCTCGAGCAGTTCGAGCTTCTCCTCGGATGTCAGCCTGAGCTTTGGGATGGGGATGCTCTCGAAGTCAACCTCGGGCTCCTCCTCGGACCTGACCCCTGGGACCATCATGCGGTCCTCGATTCGAACCCCGCAGTTCGGGCAGTCCTCCAGCCTCGAGGCGCAGCTCACGTGGAAGACCTTCCCGCAATCGCACTCAGTAGACGCCAGACCCTGCTTCAGGTGACCCAGGCAGGCGCTGCAGATGATGATCTCCTCTGCGTCCGTCCTGAGGACCTGTGGCTTCCCGCACTGTTGGACTGATCTGACGCTGGTGTCATTCAGACGTGTCATTCTCTCCCCCAAGGCCTGCAGAAGTCGGCGGGCCTTCCGCACGATTCCTAATCGATAGAATAGCGGGGCCTGGATTTTCAGTGCTCGTGCCCTGCGACACCGAGCGCCTTTGAACCAGGGATCTCCGGGTTATGAGCCCGACGGGATTTCCTAGCTACCCCACCCCGCTATCAAAGGATAGGAAACATTCGAGAGAAATAAAGCTATCGTCTTGTGTTAGAAGAATTTCCGCAGCCTGAACATATCCTCTAGGGACGCCTTCATCTTCAACTTCCTCGTGGCGATGGCCTTCATCGGACCCATCTCCTTTGTCAGAAGCGCCGTGAACGTCTCGGTGCTCGCGGTGATTACGATGTCGGGAGATTCGATCTCGCCTTCACGAAGATCCGAGACGCGCGTGTCCTCGAGGACGAAGTTGTAGCCCTCGCCGTCGGTCACATCGACCTGAATCTTTCTTGTGATTCCTTCCAGCTCCTTCTTGAGTTTGTCATCGGTCTCTGCCTTCTCGTTGAACTTCCTTATCGCATCCATAAGAAGCATCTTCATCGTACAACCTCACTGGAATTCATCGAGTTTCTTCACCTTCGATTCGGCGAGCATTCTTCGTGCGGTCTCCCAGCTCCTCCGGGTATATGGCGGCAAACCCCCTTTCTCGCTTATCCACTTTTTCATGAACTCGACCGTGATGGGGTCCGCAGGATAGCCGCTCCCGATCTCCTCGCCCAGCTCCTCCCGGATTCTCCGCACCTCCTCCTCCCTCCTCTCCTTCGCAATCACGGACGCCGCGCTCACAACCGGATAGACCTCATCCGCCTTGTGCTCGCTGACGATCTTGAGATCGAAATCCAACTCATTCCTCACAAGGCGTTCGAACGTCTCGCAGTTCGCGTCCGCGGAGTCCAAGTACGCGATTTCGGGCCTCAGCTTCCTGACCACGGAGGCGAACACCCTCGCCTCAAGCTCATTGATCGTCATCAGCTTCCGCATCTCATCGATGTCCTCGGCGGGGACGACCTGGATCTCGCACTCCGCTATCTCCAGAATCTTTCCGGCGAGCTCCTCCCGCCTTTTCGCGGACAACTTCTTGGAGTCCCTCACCCGCATCTCGCGAAGGCTCTCGTCGTTCTCCACGAGGACGCCAGCGACGACGAGCGGTCCGATCACCGGCCCTCGACCCGCCTCGTCCACCCCGCAGATTCTAGTCATTGCCCTCACCGAAGATCTCGTCCGCGTGCTCCTGAAGACTCCTGACAACCTCGTCCTCGTCAACGTTCGTAGGTCGCGAGCCCTCCATGACGATCCTCCCGTTGACGATTGTATGGGACACATCGCCCCCGTTGCAGGAGTAGACCAGATGTGACGGGATTCTCGACTTGAACAGCGGAGTTGACTTGGCCTTCTTCATGTCCACGACTATGATGTCGGCCTTCTTCCCGATTTCGATCGACCCGAGCGATTCTTCCATTCCCAGGGCACGGGCGCCCTCGATGGTGGCCATGTCAAGGGCCTTCTGAGCGGGCACGACCGTGGCATCCCAGCGGGACGCCTTGTGCATGAGCGAGCAGAACTTCATCTCCTCGAACATGTCGAGGCTGTTGTTCGACAGGGGGCTGTCCGTCCCGAGGCAGACGGTCATTCCGTTCTCGAACATCTCGGGGAGCGGGGCGAACCCGCCCGATGCGAGCTTCATGTTGGACACGGGACAGTGGACCGCGCTGACCCCTCTCTTGGCGAGCGTCCTGATCTCGTTTGTCGTGAGCCAGACGCAGTGCGCGGCGATGCCCCTTTCGCAGAGGAATCCTATCTTCTCCAGCCACTCCGGCGGGCGCAGACCATACTTCTCGACGTGGCCGTAGACCTCCTTCCTCGTCTCAGAGAGATGGAAGTGGACGGGGACGTCCTCCCGCTCGGCTAGGTCCCTGGCACCGAGGAACGTCTCCTCAGAGCACGTGTACACGCCGTGAACCGCCACGAGGGGGCTGACCAGCTCCTCGCCCTTTAGGTCGCGCATGAAGCCCGCGCAGTTCTTGAGCGGGTCCCCCTTCTGCGTCGAGATCTCCCTGTCGAGGACCACCCATCCGAGGAAGCCTCTCATCCCGGTCTGCCTGACCGCCCGGGCGACCTCGTTCTCCCAGTAGAACATGTCTAGGAAGGAGGTCGTGCCTGTCCTTATCATCTCTACGCAACCCGCCAGACTGGCGACCTGCACGTCCCTGGTGGTGATCTTGTCGTCCACCGTGAAGGCCTTCTCCAACATCTGCTCGAGATGGACGTCGTCCGCGTAGCCCCTCATGATCGTGTTCGCCACGTGGTTGTGGTTGTTTATCAGCCCGGGCATGACCACGGAGCCGCTGCAGTCGATCTCGCGGTCCGCCTCGGCGGTGACCTTCCCGACCTCGGCTATCCTGTCGTCATCGATGAGGACATCGCCCGCGAGTATCTCCCGCTCATCATTCTGTGTGAGAACATAGCCGCCCCTCAGCAGTATGGACATCCAATTCGCGGGAAGGAGGTGTCGCTATTTCATTTTATTGATAAGCTTCTTAACCGCCCCGCCAATATCAAACAACAGGGGCAGCGGTTCCATGATGTTCAGTCACGAACTGGAGAAAGTCCTCTCCCAGATTCCTGAAGGCCGCGTGACAACGTTCGGTGAGGTGGCGAAAGCCCTTGGGGACGTGAGGGCCTCGAGGGCGGTCTCCGACTTCCTGGCGAGGAGCCGCCAACGATCCCACCGCGTTGTCAACGCCCAAGGGAAGGCGAGACCGTGGCAGATCGAGTCCCTCAGGAACGAGGGTATCGCTGTTATTGATGGGAGGATCCGCGACCTGGACCACGTGCTCTTCCGCGATCTCCGGGCCGAATGCCCGCTCAAGCTCCTTCGCGAAGAGCAGAGAGAGGTTGCGGATGTTGTGGTGCTCGAAGACGACTTCGAGGATGTCAAGAACGTCTGCGGGTTCGACCTCGCGTACGAGGATGACCGTGCCGTGTGTGCATTCGCAGTGGTCGACGTCAAGAACCTGGACGTCATCGAGAAGGACGTGGTGGTCAAGGAAATCGACTTCCCCTACATCCCCAGCTATCTGACCTACAGAGAGTACCCGGCGATCAGAACCGCATACGAGAGGGTGAGGAACGATGTGGACGTCCTTCTGATTGACGGACATGGGTACTCGCATCCACGAAGGGCGGGGATTGGCTGCCATGTCGGCGTGAAGCTGGGGAAGCCGACGATAGGCGTGGCCAAGAGCCTCCTCGTGGGAAAGACCAGGACCCCCTCCAGAGTGGGCGATTCCGAGCGGGTGCTGCACAATGACGAGACTATCGGATACGCGCTGAGGAGTTCGACCTCCAAGAGACCGATCTATATATCACCGGGCCATCTTGTCTCCTTTGAGTCGTCCGTGCGAATCGTGAAGAGCCTGTGCAAGACCAGAATCCCAGAGCCACTGAGGCAGGCGCACCTGGCCGCGACAGCGGGAAAGGGAGGATAAACATAAGAATCTGGAGGCGATTCTCGCTGTGATGAGAGTCCTCATCTTCGGGGCGGGAGCACTCGGTAGCCTGATAGGAGCACTCCTTTCAAAGCGGAATGAGGTCACCCTCGTTGGAAGGAGGGAGCACATGTCCAGCATCCAAGCGGAAGGGCTCAGGATTTCTGGTCACACTGAGATGCTGGCCAGACCGAGTGCCGTGGAGAGGGTAGAGGACCTCTCGGGCTATGACTACGTCTTCCTGACAGTGAAGTTCTACGACACGAGGAGCGCGATGAAGTCGTTGGCCAAACTGCCAGGATTGAGCACGGTCGTGACGATGCAGAACGGCCTCGGCAATCTCGAGACAATCGGGGGATACGCGAACAACGTTATCGGCGGGACGACGAGTCACGGGGCCACGCTGAGGGGGCCAGGAGACGTCGTTCACGCGGGAATGGGAGACACCGTTGCGGGCATCTACAAGGGCGTCTCACGGGAGTCCCTCGATTCCCTCGCAGGAGAGCTGACCGCCTGCGGGATGAGGACGGACGTCACGGAGAACCTTAGCGGGGAGGTATGGGCGAAGGCGATAGTGAACGCTGGCATCAATCCGCTAACCGCCATCCTCGGAGCAAGGAACGGTTATCTTCTGGGAAACCCTGAAGTCACTGGGATGCTGGAAGATGTCTGCCTTGAGGCGATTGAGGTGGCGACGACGTGTGAGATCCCGCTCCCTAAGGATGACTTGGTGGAGAGGACGAAGAGGGTCGCGAGGATGACTGCTCAGAACATGTCGAGCATGCTGCAGGACGTCGTGAGGAGGAGAAAAACGGAGATCGATTCCATCACGGGCGAGATCGTCCGCCAGGGGAACGACAGAGGCGTTCCGACTCCCCTCAATTCCGCACTGCTGGCCGTGGTCAAAGGTATGGAGAACTCGTACGGCGTCTAGCACGTTTTCGACCGCGATAGCTTTATAAGGGGGTATATAAATACCATCAGAGAAGAGAGGCAGTTTTTCGCTGTCTGGGTAGAGGGAGGAATTCTACTGGCAAAAATAAAAATCGAGAATGTTGTTGCATCGACTTCTCTTGGAGAGGAGTTGGACCTGCAGGCGATTGCTCTGGCGCTCACCGGTTCCGAGTACGAGCCCGAGCAGTTCCCGGGTCTAATCTATAGGTTGAAGGAGCCCAAGACCGCTACCCTGCTGTTCCGTAGCGGTAAGGTTGTGTGCACTGGAGCGAAGAGCCTGGACGATGTTCACAAGGCCATAAGGAAAGTCGCAAAGCAGATCGAGGACGCTGGAATCAAGGTGAACACGGATCCGGACGTTGAGGTCCAGAACATCGTGGCCTCTTCTGATCTTGAGACGAAGATCAACCTCAACGCAATCGCGATCAGCCTCGGACTGGAGAAGGTGGAATATGAGCCCGAACAGTTCCCAGGACTCGTGTACAGGATCGACGACCCGAAGGTGGTAGTTCTTCTTTTCGGGTCTGGCAAGCTCGTCTGTACCGGGGCGAGAAAGCCGGAGGACGTGGAAAGAGCGGTGGAGAAGATCACCGAGGAGCTCGGCGCGGCCGGCCTTCTTCACTAACTTAGTGAGAGAATGCAGATTCTGGACAATCATTTCCACATCAGGTCGGCTGGGAGGAACGTAGAGGCGGCGAAGGATTTTGAGCGGGCCGGTGGAACGCACCTGATCGTCGCCCATCTTCCCCACAAGGAGCACAGGATTGAGAAGGAGAGGGATCATGGACCCGCCTTCGAGCTGACCCTGTCCTTGGCGGAGAAGGTCAGGCGGGGGACGGGGCTGAGAGTCTTCGTCACGGTTGGACCCTACCCGGTGGAGCTGCTACGTCTTGTGGAGCATATGCCTCTGCCCGATGCCATTGAGATAATGAAGAGCGGGATGGAGACAGCCGCCAATCTGGTCGAGGAGAGGAAGACCATCGCCATAGGGGAGATCGGGAGACCGCACTTCCCGGTTGACTCGGGGATCCTGGATGCTTCGAACGAGATTCTGAGCTACGGGATGAAGCTCGCCGCGGATGTGGGATGTCCGGTCGTCCTGCACACCGAGAGCGCCACGCCCAGGGTGTTCAAGGAGCTCGCTCTGATGGCGGACGCGTCGGGCTTGGAGAGGGGGAAGGTCGTCAAGCACTTCTCGACGCCAATCGTGGACACGGAAAGGAACTCGGGGCTGTTCCCCTCCATCGTCTCGAGCCGCAGGAACATCACGGAGGCGATCTCCCAGGGCAACAGGTTCCTGATGGAGACGGACTACCTGGATGACCCCAAGAGGCCGGGTGCGGTGTTGGGTCCAGCGACGGTCCCGAAGAGGATGAAGGCCTTCCTCGCGAACGGCACATTCTCCAAAGAGGACGTTCTCAAGATTCACAAGGACAACCCAGAGCTCGTCTACGGCGAGAGGTTCGACTAGTACGTGACCTCGAAGGAGGAGAACTCTCCCCTGTAGTCCTCCCAGTCAATGTCGGCATCGGTCACTCTTGCATGGGGCTGGGAGCTCTTGCACCATTCGATTGCCTTTTTGACCGCCTCCCGAGGCCCTTCGAAAACTGACTCGACCGAGCCGTCAGGAAGGTTCCTCACCCACCCCTTGAGACCGAGCTCGCGAGCCCTGCCCTCCGTGTTCGCTCGGAAAAACACACCTTGGACTTTCCCGCGAAAGATTACGTGAGCCCTCGCTTCGTCAGCCATGCCATCACCATTCCAGACCACAATAACTTCCATTTACTAAAACCTTTTAACGAGGGCAGACCTTATCCTCGAGAGCACGATGAAGGACACCGATATCAACGATCTCAAAGCAAAGGACGTCATGTCAAAGGAGCCGGTCGTGGCCGCTCCAGAGGACAGCCTCTCCGAGGTCCTGGGCAAGATGAAGAGGCACGGCGTTCACGAGGTTCCTGTCGTCGAAAGGAAGAAGCTTGTCGGGATCGTCAGCTACAACACGCTCACGAAGAGAAGGAGTCTGCCGATGAGCACGAAGGTCGAGAGGATAATGGTCGCCCCGCCCAGGATTGGGGAGACGGACTCCGTTCCCGAAGTCGCGGAGATGATGATGTCGACGGGATCGAGGGGCATTCCAGTCACGTCGAAGAGGAAGCTCCTTGGCTTTATCTCGAGAATCGACCTGATAGAGTCCGTGCGCGGGATGAAGATGCTGTCCGAGGTCGATGTGAGCAGCATAATGTCCCACTCACCGCAGTGCGTGTTGGAGACGCACACCCTGCACGATGCCCGCGCCCTGATGAAGGACTTGGATGAGAGGTCAGTTCCGGTCTGCGAGAGCAGCGGGCACCTCATTGGTGTCGTTGGCATAAGGGACCTAGCGGACTACTTCGCCCGAGAGAGGGAGAGCGAGACGAGAGGTGAGGTCGTCGGCGAGAAGGAGGCCCTCGAGATTGAGGTGGGGAGCCTGATGAGGACGCCTCCCATCACTGTCCCGCCAGATGCCAGGCTGTCCGAGGCGATCGACCTGATGATAGAGAAGGACGTATCGAGCATCCTTGTTGCAGAAAACAGGGAGCCAGTAGGCATAGTCACTCAGGTGGACATCATAGAGCTCATCGCCTCATTTGGGAAGGCCGAGGAGGTCTTCGTCCAGATCACGGGGCTTGAGGAGGAGCCCGAGATCTATGACGCCATGTACGAGCGCATCCAGAAGACGATAGACAAGACAGGCGAGATTCTCTCGCCTAAGATCCTGAATATACACGTCGCGCAGCATCACTCGAAAGGGGACACGAGCAAGTACACGATGAGGGCAAGACTGGCGACCGACAGGGGACTGTTCTACGCGCGGCACTTCGACTGGAACATACACAAGGCACTGGATGGTCTGATGGACCAGATCGAGGATTTCGTCAGAGAGGACAAGGAAAGACGGTTGGATACGAGGAAGCGCTCCCGCAGACTCTGAGAAAAACACGTTAATAGTCGCGGGTTGATTACGGACTGCATGGCGGATATCTCGATATCGATGGATATTGTGAGCGTGGTCCTCTTCATCGTCACGGTGCTCATCGTGATGCTGTTCCTGTACATCGCGACAAGGCTCGTGACGAGGGAGGAGGTTGTGACCGCGAGCTATGCGCTCAGGCTTTTCATCACGGCAGCAATGGCGGTCGTGATCGTCCCGCTACTCGCCGGTCTCCTAACGGACGCGGTCATAGGGATTCTCGTCGCCTTTCTTGCACTGATGATTACCGTTAGGTTCCTCATAATCTCGGAAGCAAGCCTGGGTGACGAGTGGCTGGAATCGTTCATAGTCACATTCCTGATCATCCTGTTTGTGTACATCTTCAACCTGGTCCTTGTGAAAGTCTTGGGAATATCGCCCTTCATCGACATCGGTGTTTGACGATGAGCCGCTTCGAGCTGGTGGCGGGGGACATCACGCTGGAGGGAGAAATCACGGACGAAAACCCCCGGACAGCGGAGATCGTCATCGACAACATGCCAATCGAGGGAGAGGCGGTCAGGTGGGGGGACGAGTTCTATTTCGCCACGGCCTTGGAGATTCCGGAGGAGCATGGTCGTCAGGACATCGAGGTGGGAGAGGTCGCCTTCTGGCCCGCTGGAAAGGCGATAGCCGTGTTCTTCGGAAGGACCCCGGTCAGCGTCTCGGACAAGCCCCGAGCGTACGAGAACGTCAATGTCTTCGGCAAACCGGAGGGTGATGCCCTATCGCTAGGAAAAGTCTTGAGCGGGGATCGCGTCCTCATGAGGGCGGTCTGACCCGCGGTATTCTGTGGAAAAGCTTATCACTTACGAATCCAATAAGTAAAATGGGTACTGGGGGAGCCACGTGAAGAAAATCGCCACGATGTCGGTGTTCGCGATACTGCTACTTTCGTCCGCGATCGCAGTGTCGGAACCCGCAACCGAACCGAGTGCGAGACTGGAGGACCCATTGGGACCTCAGCCTATGCCTGACATGATCAAGATCTGGGAAGCTTACGCCAAAGGATGGGCCCAAATCACGTCGGAGGTCAATCAGTACGGCTATCCGTCGGTGTTCAGGGTGACCAATTCCGGAAGCATCAAGGTCAACATAAACGAGATGATGATGCTCTTGAGTCCTCATCCCCTGGAATCTTGGAATCCTCAGACGACTCAGGATGGAGCTCTGACGAGTGCCGTCGTAGACCCGTATTCTTACCTAGACTACGAGTACGGCGATGGTGCGCCTCCAGGGTCGATCGTGTGGTGGTGCACAGAACACAGGCAGTGGACCCAATATGGCGCTACGATCTTCCTCGGGGGAGAGATAATGCCCTATGCACTTCAGGAGATCGCTCAGGGTCCAAACCCCACGAACGACGAGATATGGGACTACCTCGACCTGCATCCTACGCTCGTTGTGGGCAAGACCCCTCTGTGGAAGAACGTCGAGGATGCCATAAACCACAACATCACCATCACGCTCACTGTCACCAATCTGGCCATCTACGGGCCGGGTGTCACGAATCCCCCACACGCGGTGAACTCGGTGATCGAGGACACTATTCCAATGGGCTACTCCTACGTTCCGGGGTCCATCGTTCCGGCACCTGATGCCGTTGTGGGCAATCCAGACGGATCGCAGACGATCAGATGGAAGGTCAATGTGTCCGCGGCGGACGTTAGCTTCCATGATGACTTGACTCCCACGCCATACCACACGGTGTTGCTGAGCTACACGCTCGTTACTCCCAAGTTGTTGGCTGGAAGGTACTTCCTGCCGCGGGCATATGCGGACGTGGACCACGATGGGTCGAATGACTCCCATTCAGCGAAACCGCTGATCGAGGTGTACAGAGTGAACAAGCCGCCTGTCGCCAACGCCGGAGGTCCGTATGAGGTGGATGAAGGGGCGGACATCCTACTCGATGCGGGCGGTAGCTCCGACCCGAACGGCGACCTGCTCAAGTACCGCTGGGACCTTGATCACGACGGTGCTTGGGACACGAGCTGGTCCTCTCTTCCAATTGTTCAGCTGACCTGCGGGGACGGCCCTTACGAGACGGATGTCACCGTGGAGGTCTCCGATGACGAGATGAGCGATATGACAACCACGCACTACCGGTGCTTCAATGTCGCACCGACAATAGACACCATCACCGTCCAGCCGTCGACCATCGATGAGGGGCAATCGTTCACTGTCCACGTGACCTTCTACGACCCTGGATGGCTTGACACGCACACGGCCCTTATTGACTGGAACGACGGTCAGACCAGCGCACCGCTCGTCGCCGAAGAGAACCAGGAACCTGATGCAACGGGCGACTTCGCAGATTCCCATGTCTATGGGGATGACTTCAACCTCGGAATCCAGGTCACGGTCGTGGACGATGACGGGGACTCGGAAACCGTGGACGTGCCTCTGCTGGTGCAGAACGTGGATCCGACTGTAGGGAACTTCGTCTATTCTGTCACGGTACTCGAGCCCAGGACGCAGGGTTTCTGGAACCATCAGTGCACCGTCACAGAACCCTACGGCAACCACACGGGCATCACCGATGACCTGATACTCTTCATAAGCTCGAACTCCGACCTCTTCGCGTACGTCAGCACGGAGGATGATGTCTGCACTGTGCTCGAATGGGCGTCCGGAGAGGAGGTGCACTCCAGGGCCCAGGGTCAGTTGATGGCCCTGTGGTTGAACGTAGCGTCCGGGAAGCTGAACTTCACGACGCAGGCAAGGCCTCCCGGACAGAACGAAACGACCCTTGGGGACATCCTTGTGTGGGCGGAAGACATCCTCATGACCTCGACGAACGAGAGCGAGTTCGAGGACGTGAAGACGGTGGCTGACGATATCAACAACGGGAACAACATCGCGATTGGCGAGGTCTCTCTGTCTACTGACATTCACGATCCTGGAAGTGACGACATAATCGTCTCCATTGACTGGGGCGATGGATCAAGCGACGTTGAGACGTACTTCAATGACGGCCTGGCACCAGACCCGCCAAACAGCCCATATGGCAACTACCCATTCGACGTACGGATAAGCGCCAGTCACTCCTACTGGGCCGAGGGATCGTACAGCTTGGTCATCACGGTCGCTGACGATGACGGTGGTGAGACGCTCATCAGCGTCACCGTGGACCTCTATGCACCCTAGCCTCGCGGAACCAGCGTTAGGTTTTTAATGGGCGTGACCAATCCGATTTCGGAATATTATGGTCAAAAGGGGAGAATGGCTCACTAGGAATGACCTGACCGCCAAGGAGAAGATAATCCTTCATCTGCGGGAGACTCCTCAGCCGAGGGATCTCCTGGACGTGCATTCTGGGCTCACCCAGGAGGGCATCGCTGGCTCCACGGGCATCCGTGTCAATCACGTTTCGAGGGCCATCTCTCAGCTGAAGAAGGAGGACCTGGTCACCGAGGCCATGGGAAGGGTGAGAGGACAGCTGAGGAAGCGAAAGGTCTACGGTTACACGGAGGACGGATACAGTCTCGCCGAGCGAGTCAAAGAGGAGGTCCTGAAGAAGAGGGTGAAGATACGGAAGGACGATGATTCCATCAAGGAGGTCTCTCTCCTCGACATCGACAAGCACGTCGGGGTTCGCCACACGCTAACGGAGGTCATCTGTAGGACGGACGACAGCGGCATACTGAACATAGAGGACCTGGAGATGAGGCCTTCCGAGAAGAAGGAGAGATTCCTGTCCTTCGCGGAGGGTCTGGTTCTCACGGAACCGTTCTACGGAAGAGAGAAGGAGATGGAGGAGATCGAGGACTGGACGAAAGCATCTGAGGGCAAGATACTGGCTATCCGCGGGGCTGAGGGGATGGGCAAGTCATCGCTTGCGGCTCGTGTCTATGCGGCGTCCAAGAACCGATTGAACCTGTTCTGGTACTCCTTCAGGCAGTGGGACACCCCCGAGACACTTCTGGGCGCATTCTCTTCCTTCCTCGGGCAACTTGGAAAGCCCGGATTGGGCGACTATCTCGAAGGCGGGGGAAGAGACCTGAGGAGTGCTTTGGGCGCGCTCGCAACGAGACTCAAGGACACGCGTGCCATGCTGTTCTTCGACGACCTTGCGGAGATGTCCCCTGAACTGGCGACGGTATTCTATCACGTCCTCCAGGTTGTCGAGAGGAGCTCGGAGGCCAAGGTTGTATTAATCTCCGAGAACGGGGACATACCGAAGGAAAGGGAACTGCTCGCGAGGGGGGCGCTTAGCGAGGTCATCCTTGATGGGCTTGACAAGAGGAGCTGCAAGAAGCTCCTCAAAAGGAAGATCGAGAAGAAGGAGTTTGAGAGGATTTTCAGCTTGACGGAGGGGCACCCGCTGTCGTTCAAGCTGATCTCGACAAAGGGTCTAGAAGGGCTCGAAAAGAGGAAGGACTACACGCCTGAAGAGCTTGCCGTGATAAAATACATGAATCTCTTCGAGGAGCCCTAGATCACCTGAGAGACCTGGAACCGGTCCTGCTTGTACTCGAGCGTGAAGAACCCAGTGTTGTGGTTCACTCCCCTGAGCTTCACGATCCTTATCCGTCGGTAGACATCTATGTCTCCGACCTTCTCCATGAGTATATTAATGACTCCGTCGGCGAGGAAGTCCTCGTCGTGGACCTCACCTATCTGAGGTGATGTCTCTGTGATGATCAACGTGGTCAGCCCGAGGTCCCTGAGCCACTCGAAGAAGTGGAAGAGCTGAATCCTTCTGTCTTTGAGCTTTGAGATTATCTCGAGGATGGGCAGAGAGTCTATCGCGAGGAGTTCGTACTTCTCAGTATCTCTCATGTCCTCGAGAATCTTCTTCAGAACCTCCAACCAGGGGCGTTCGACCTCCCTGCCGAACCTGGGTCTTCCCCTGACCTCGTCTATTCCTTTTCTTATCCTCGACAGGTCCTGTACCCTGAGAGTGTCCATGACCAGCTTCGGATCCATTTTCAGACGAGACATCTGGAACTCTAGACTCTTCCTGCTCTGCTCGAGCGTGAAGTACATGCCGCGAATCTTCTTCTTGGCGGCGTTGTGGTAGAGCATGCTGTACGCCAAGCTCGACTTCATCGTCCCTGGAGGACCCGCGATAAGAACAACATGACCCTGGGGGATGCCCCCTTCGATTTCCTCATCGAGGCCTTTGACGAAGGTTCTGTATGATTTCATGCCTTCCATCGGTCAATTGTGTGCGGATATTAAACCCTTCACTCCAATAGCTCCAAGTCGCGGGTCAGCAACGCCCGCCTCGATTCCTCCAATGCGGCCAAGTTGAACGGGATGAGGAGCTTGGACCCGGCCACGGAAATCGTATCCTTCAAGGTCTGAACGAACTTGATGACCTTGGAGAAATCGTTCTGGACGATGAGGTACTCGATGCCATCGAGCATCACAATCGTCTCCTTGCCCTCCTCCTTCTTGAGGAACCTCTGCGCCTCAAGGATTATCGCGCCCAAATTCGTGGGACTAATGTTGGCCCGCCTGGAGTCTCGTGAGAGCCATAGAATCGGGGCATCTCCCACGTCGTATTCTTCGGAGACCTCGTCGGGATACGTCCTTGTGATGCACAGTCCGCTAGCTCCGCCTTTGATGGCATTCGAGAATATCCCGAAAGCGAGATCGGGTTTCTCCCCAGCGACAAGATAGCTCGTGCCCTTCTTAAGGGTGTAGTCAGTAGGTTTGCGGACCTTCTTCTCAGGGACAATCTCCTCTTCCTCCCTTGTCCTCCTTCGAACCATGATGGCGGCGGCGACCACAATTGCGATGACAATCAAGAGGATCATTAGGAGAAATGGATCGAGAACCTCCTCCCATATGTCTTGAATGGCCTCCGTAGCGAGGAAGACCTCCAGACGGGATGTGTACATATCGACAGTCCTCTCGGGCTCCACGATGTCATATCCATCCTTTCTGATCTTGATCGTTATATTGTGCTTTGTTGGCGTGTCGGCTCCGTCAAATATCCTGTCAGTGACGGGAATCCATCTCACCCTGCCGCTCGAAGGTGTCCTCGAAGAGAAGATACTGGAGCCATCATCCAGAATCTCCACAAAGGCGTTCCCGATTGGATCACCGGTACCCTCGTCTGCAACCTGCACATCCAAGAAGTACTTCACGGTGAGCCGCGAAGCTGGAAGCACCTGGACCTTGCTGTCATTGAGCGTGCAGTTGAGTGCGATCACTGAGCTTCCACCTTCCAACGTGAAGTCGAAGTCCACGGAGTTGAGGATGCTCGTGTTAACCAGGTCTCCCTGCCCGTCGTTCGCCCTGACAGCGTTGTCGTTCGTGAGTAGGCTGCTCTCGTTCACGTGGAAGGTCGATGAGAAGGCATCGACACCGTACCAGCTGTTCTCAATGACAGATGATTCGATGATCGCAAGCGATTGGGACTGCAGTCTGATCGCGCTACCGCCGGAGAGCGAGATGTTGATCTGGGAAGCGGAAATGGAGCTGTTGAATGCGTGGATTCCGAATGACGTCGAATTGAAGATGGTGTCTCCGTGTAGCGTGGCGTTGGAATCGATCAGGGCCAATCCCATCATGACGTTGGAGAAGGTGTTGAACCTCATCCCGATGTCCGAAGCCGATGCGGAGATCCCTCTGCCGACATCGTCGAACGAGTTGAACTCAGCATTCGCAGTGGCATTATCGAACTGGATGGCCGCGATGCTTATATTCTCGAACGAGCTTCTCTCGATGGTTGGGCTTGCAGAGGTTATCAGCATGCCGATTGATGCGAAGCTCACCCGGGAGTGGGTGATGCTACTGGAGCTACCGCTGGAGGGGTTCACGATGATGCCACCCCAGTAACCCTTTGGCGGGAAGAAGCCGAATGCGGTGAAGTTCACGAAAGAATCCAGAGATCCATCGGAGACCAGCGCGCCGTCCACGGTCATGTGAGTGTCTTCGCAGAATCTCACGGTGACGCCCGCTTCAATTGTGAGCGTTGATCCCGCCTCGATTGTGATGTTTTCACAGACACCGTACGGCTCTCCAGCCAAGTCCCAGACCTCATCCACGACGACACTGAGATTATGCCAGGTCCTCACCCTCGTGGGGAAAACCTCGAAGCTGACCGACCTGGAAACCGGTGCGTCTCCCGTGTAGTTCGCATACATGAGGAAAGGGCCCACGCTGTCGGATCCCCAGGTGTCTATCGCGACACCAGTTGAATTGGGAACAACATTCATCGACCTCACAACTGCGCTCGAGGAGTCGATCCATGTGAAATCGACTGCCACGAAGAGACTGACATTCCCTGCGTAATCAAGAGCCGAAGTTGCGACAACCGTTTCACCCAATTCGAAATAGGGGGCGTTCACCACTAGAACCATGTCAGAAACAACGACGACCCCAGCGCTCACCACTTCAAATGATACGTTGTCGAACTGGTCTGTTTGGTTCACGTAAGTGGCGTTCACGTGCCATGTGCCGCCCATGTCGACCGTTATGGCGCTTGTGGCGTTCGCATCATCCTTTCCCGTGTCTATCCTGATGGCGGCTATGCTCCAATCTGGTCTGAACCAAGTGAAACTAACATCACCGATATCCTTCGCTGCGCCCGCCGTGTACTCTATGACAGCTGTTGCAGTAGCAGTTGACTGGTTGGCATAGAAAGTGGAGCGATCCATGGTCACTGTGACGTTGGTCACAGTCAGGGCTGCCGAGACGTCCTTCGCAAAACAGGACAGAATGATGATGACCGTCAGGACTAGAAGTGCTCGAAATTTCATGCCCACACTTGTCTAATGATTGACTACGCCGAATATATTACTTTCGCATTGCCGGAAGAGCGAGGCTGGGCTTTTATGCCTCAATCCAGATTTCAACCGCGTGGTACATGGCCTGGTATGTGGTATCATTCAGGATGGTTTCCAGTCCGCTTTTATATACTCCCCAGACTCATTTGTGGAGTGCATAAGCTTCCAAAAAAAGGGGGAGGCTGTCCAACGAGGCGTCGAGGAGGGGCGTCTTTTCGCCCACACGCACGCTCCAACTCGGCGCGGACACAGCCTCTTGGGGTTTGGAGGAAGGTGAAAGACATGCGAGAGAACGTGAAGAGAACCGTAGCTCTAGCCTGCGCTTCTATGATGATGCTTGCCCTACTCCCGGCAGTTCTTGCAGGCGGTGGGGGTGGTGCCCACATCTGGCTGAACGCTGATCCTGGCGAAAGAGCGAAAGGCGGAGGTTGGAAAGCTGGTGGGTGGGTTACCTATTGTGACTTTGGCCCAGATGTTGTCTGCACTTTTGAGATGATTGTCGAGAACAGAGGAAATGATGATCTCACCGATTTGAGAATCGCCATTGCGATTCACAACTGGACGACATCGGATGACTTTGTGAGCATAGACATTGAGGGTGAAGCGTCATACCTCCCTGACTTCGGGAACACGGAGTTCAATCCGTTTGATGAGGCCTGGGGAGGGAAGCATCATGTATACTCAGGAGACGAAGCAATCTGGGACATATACTTCTACGAGCCTGAGGTACTTCCTGGCAAGACTACCGTGAGACTCGACACGACAGTGACGCTGGGCCCAGATCCAGATGAGTACTTCGAGATCCACTTCGACGCGTTCGACCCCGTTACGGGTTACAAGACCCCGAACGGTCATGACCTGACATTCATTTCCTCGGCAATGATACCCGAGGATGAGGAGCCGCCGGTGCCTGATATCGTCATAACCCCGGAAACAATCCACGAGGGCGATCTGGTCACACTTGACGGTTCCGGTTCTTCCGACCCTGACGGCACGATAGTCAGCTACGAATGGGACCTTGACGTGTTTGTCGACAGTGATGGCGATGGCATCTACGACAACGATGTCGACGCGACGGGCCCGATCGTGACGTTCATCTGGTACGATGACTACTACACCGAAGTGAAACTCACCGTGACGGATGATGATGGCCTGACGGGGACGGCTTTCGGCTATGTGGACGTACTGAATGTGGATCCGACTGCAACGATAGAGGGAGCGTACGTCGAGGTCACGGTTTTCTTGAGAGTCACTGGAGAGAAATGGCACAATGTGGAGCTCACTCTCTACGAGAACTACGATAGGGAGACCGGCCAGTACGATGACATAGCCGCCAACATCGAGGTAGAGAGGTGGCCTGGGGACCCGATGCTCAATCCAAGCTCTGGGGACCAGGGTATCACGATTCGCCTGGATGCGGGTGACTCCGTCAACTATACCGCGGTGGTCACATACGATCCGTACGAGGACCTCAACGACGCGATAATGGGCGATCAGCCCATCAACGGACAGCTGTGGGGAGCCAATCCCGTCTGGATAATCCTGGACTTCGCGGAGGGTGGACAGTGCAAGATAAAACACACCTTCAACGTGCAGCAGTCCATCGAGAGGGACAGCGAGCACTTCATTCACGTGGAGCCTTGGATCGTTGATATCAACATCGGGGCACTCGTAGGTGCGCCTTTGACCTTCGTTGGATCGGCAACAGACCCAGGCAGCGATGACCTGACATTCACATGGAATTGGGGAGACGGTAGCAACGTCACGACCACGACCTACTACTATGACCCCTCCAGAGTGCCGCCTAACGATCCCGATTCGAGTCCGTACGAGCCCTACTTCGGCGGAACTACTCCGCCGCTCAATGTCCAGGACACTCAGACTCATACTTACAGCTCACCTGGAACGTATGTAGTCACTCTCACTGTAACCGATGATGATGGTGGCTCGGCCACCGTTACGACCACGATTACGGTCGGGGAAGGAGATATCTGTCCCACGGGGGGAGGAGGGGGAGGCAGAGGCGCCAACCAGGGGGAGTTGGCCCTGCTTCAGATCACAGCTTGGGAATACAACGTCGGCAGCGGGACTGTAGGTTCCGATGATGTTGTTACCTTCCCCGACGGAACTGAGATGACGGCCTCGGAAGCGCTGGACCACCTGATGGACCTGTACGATAATGGCGAGTACGCGACTGCGACGGAGATAGCTGACCACCTGAACAACGAGTATGGGCACAGCATAGGTTACTGGGGACTCGTCCCTGGCCGCAAGTAGGCCAGGACTTCTACCGTTTGCCAGCCATTCAGGAAACGAATATATAGTGCAAACCATGGTCTTGGTCACATGAAAAGCCGCCTTGCCATCACCATCATGGCAATCCTTGTCACGAGCACGTTCGCCGGCGTCAACGTGAGAGCAGCTGTTACTGTGAGCGACATCGTGACAGTGGTCTCGGATTATGTGAACGAATCCAAGGTCGTGGCGGGTGCGCTACTGAACTTCACGGGCTCGCCGCCATCTGAGCTTAACGATGTGGATTTCCAGTGGTACGACCCTACCGGTTCGCTCGTCCACACTGTGGCATCCGATCCTGACGACGGCGGACTCGCAAGAAGCAATTACACCGCTAACCAGACGGGGACATGGTGGGTCAACGCGAGCTATACACAGCTTCCTGACGTATTCTACCACAATGTGTCCTTCGAGGTCGTGGACGACCACTGGGACTCTTCCACGAGGGTTGTCAAGGGGGATTTGGTCGTCGGTGCTAATGCGACACTCACCATCGATCCGGGAGCGACTATCGCGTTTGACAATGGAACCAGGCTCTCTGTTGCAGGAACCTTGGTCGCTCAGGGGTCATGGAACCAAATGATAATTTTCACCTCGAACTCCTCAGAGCCCCAGAAGGGGGACTGGGACGGCGTGTACTTCGACACAGGCAGTGAGTCGTCAGTATTCAACTACGTGAGGGTCGCGTACACGGAAAACGGTGCATACGTCCGAAACACGAACGTTACAATCCAGAACAGCACTTTCATGAGTAACACTCACGGGATACGACTAGAATCCTCAACTTCGCTTATCTGCAACAACACGATGGAGGGCAACACTTATGGACTGCGGTCCTTTGTTTCGCAACCCGTCCTGATTGCGAACACCGCCATCAATAACGTAGCTGGCTTCTATTCCTGGGGCAGCGGCCTCTTAATCAGCAGGATGAATGTAGCCCGGGGAAACGAGCAGGTGGGCTTCCACCTGGATTTCACCAATGTTCAGTCCCTAGGCGATGTCTCGGAAGGCAGCATTGTTGGCCTGAGACTCGGATCTTCGTTTGGCACCATCGAAGGTGCAAACATATCGGGTGTGGATGATGGCGTGTACGCCTACGAAGGTGACGCGACTTTCTACAACTCGACGATAAGTGGGGCGTTGAGGGATTTCTTCCTCGAGTCAGGTTCTGCTCTGGTCGTGGTCAACTCCACTTTTGGCGGGAAGGTCTCCGCAGGATCTGGTTGTCCAGCCTGTCATCTCCTCGTTAAGAACTACTTGACCGTCCACACCATCGAGCACCAGACGTCGGACCCAGTCGATAATGTCACGGTTGAAATCACAGACAACGGTGTATCCGTTTTCTCCAACGTCACCAACGTCCAGGGATACGTGCGAGACGTCACGGTTGCCCACGAGACCTACGAAGACGGTGTGAGAGTGCATAATACCACGATGGTGACGGTTACTCACCCCACTCTGTTCTTCGCATACCACAACAGGAGCGTCGACATGAACCTCTCACATACGGAGATCTTTGAGGGAGACATCCTGGACACTGACGGAGACGGTGAGCCAGACTTCAGCGACCTGGATGATGACGGTGATGGGTTGTCCGATGAGACGGAGGATGGACTTGGGACGAATCCGCTGTCCAACGACACCGATGAGGACACGATGCCGGATGGTTGGGAGCACTCGAATTCTCTTGATCCCTTGGATCCCTCCGATGCCGATGAAGATCTAGATGGGGATGGGTTCTCCAACCTCGTCGAGTATCAGAACGGGACCGATCCCGACGATCCGCACAGCCATCCGCCCGTGGATGATGAAGGAGATGACAAGGGATTCGACTACGTCTTGTATGCGGCGATAGCGCTCATGGTGGTTGCGGCCCTCGTGGTTGTGCTCGTGCTCATCAAGCGCAGGAAGAAGGAAGAACCACCGGTTGAGTAGTTATAAGCGAGAATGCGTTTGTGGGTCGTGCTTGTCAGGGTGATTAGGCCACACGGCGAGACGTTCGACTACGAGCAGGAATTGGTTGAGGACCGAGGGGACCTTGTCATAACGCGGTTCGACTTCATCGATTTCAGAAGGCCGTTGATCATACACGGTCAGGAAGTCGTGGCAGAGGGCTATCGTGCACTGTTGTTCGAGTTCTTCAACCCTCCACTTGAAATCATCGTAGTCACAGACAAGGATGGGAACCTCACGGGTTACTTCTGCAACGTGAACACTGAGCCTTCTCGCGTCGAGGGAGGGTATGAGATCATCGATCTCTACCTCGACGTGTTTGTCCTGCCTGACATGCGGTACGAGATACTCGATGAGGACGAGTTTCAAGAAGCCATCGAGAAGGGTTGGATAACTGAAGAGCAAGTGTCGCTAGCAAGGGAGACCGTCGCCCGAATAATCAAGGACATCGAGACCGGGCGCTTCCCGCCAAAGATCGTGCGAGAGTTCCAGTCCTAGATCTCGATGAGGTCGCGGTCGGCTGTCGTCAGAGACTCGCAGCCGCCCTTCGTTACGACGATATCGTCTTCGATCCTAACGCCACCATATCCGCGAACGTATATCCCCGGTTCGACGGTGAAGACCATTCCCTTCTCGAGCTTGAAATCCGAGAACGGTCCCAAGCCCATTCCATCATGGACCGACAACCCAATGCTATGTCCGAGCCCGTGGGTGAACTTGCCCCTGTACTTCGTCTTGTCTATCATCCTCGCGGCTGCATTGTGGACCGTTGATGCCTTCACTCCCGGTCGGATTCTCCTCATGGCGCTTCTCTGGGTCTTCAGAACGATTTCGTACATCTCCCTCTGCTTCTTCTTCGCCTTTCCCAGGACGTAGGTCCTGGTCAGGTCCGAGACGTATTTCTTGTAGCGGGCCCCGAAATCGAAGAGGACGAAATCCCGCTTCTGAAGCGTTCTGTCCGCCGCCGTGTAGTGTGCCTCCGCCGAGTTCGGCCCCGAGGCGGGTATCGTCTCGAACGCGGGTTCAGACGCTCCCTTCTTCTGCATCAGGAAGTTTATCCTCGCCGCGAGTTCGTACTCCTTCACTCCGACGTCTATGTAGGGAATGATTTCCTTGGCGACCTCGGATGAGATTTCGCACGCTCTCCTTATCGTCGCGATCTCCTTCCTGTCCTTCACGACCCTGGCTTTCATCACAGCTTCGGATACGTCAATGAGCTCCGCTTTGGGAACGAGCTTCTTGAGCAACATGTAGTTCCGATACGTGAGCTCCGGCGAGTTCACGCCGATTCTCTTGCAGCCTCGAAGCGAGGACTTGAACTTCTTCTCCCTCTCCTGGATGCTCTTGAATATCCTCACGGGGAAGTCCGCCCTTCTCGCGCTCTCCCGCTCAAGGAGCGATGTCACCAATCTCATCGATTTATCTGGATGTGTGAAAACGGCGCTGCCCTCGAAGAGCCCCGATGTGAAACCTGTAACGTAGAAGAACGTCATGTCGAGAAGCGGCTCGGTTCCGTTCATGAATATGATGCAGTCGATGCCCTTCTCAGCATGTCGGAATATCTTCCCCACTCTCGATTTCGTCATGGTCCGTAATATCTCATAGCCTAAATCATATTTGCTAGTAAGTCTTCATCCCTAGCTGACCATGGCAAAAAGGAGGAGGAAGGGTCTCGAGAGGAGAATCGCGCGGGAGCGGATTCTGATTCTGTTCCAGCAGGCCGAGAAGGAGGCCCTCCGGGGCAACTTGAGGAGGTCGAATAGATATATCCACCTGGCAAGGCGCATCGGCATGAGGTACAACACGCCCTTCCCTTCGGCCCTGAAGAGAAGGTTCTGCCGCAAGTGTGGCTCCTTCCTGCTCCCGTCTGAGAACAGCAGGGTGCGGCTCCGGAGTTCAAGGATAACGATAACCTGCGGGGAATGCGGTCACGTAATGAGGATGCCCTATTTGAGAGAGAAGTCTAGTAGGCGGTAGTCATATCGATTTTTCCCGCCCGCCTGGCGAGGTAGTCGCCCAGTCTGAAAATGAGTATTGACAGGAAGTAGAAGAATAGGGCTGAGACGGCCAGCAGCGCGACCAGCCAGA
The DNA here is from genome assembly GCA_023136265.1 of Thermoplasmata archaeon. Classification (GTDB taxonomy): domain Archaea; phylum Thermoplasmatota; class Thermoplasmata; order RBG-16-68-12; family JAGMCJ01; genus JAGMCJ01. Next base: position 39,079 of record JAGLRN010000017.1, on the reverse strand, counting down.
TGTTCTCGATGCCCTGGAGCCCTGTGCCCTGCAACTGTTGTGCTGGGAGCAGGGCCTTCCTCATCGCTTCCAGCCAGTATGTCACTGGAATGGCATATCCGAGGGATTGGCCCCACGCGGGGAGTTGAGTTATGGGGAAAACGACGCCGCAGAAGACGTAGAATAGACCCGCGATGCCTTCGTTGATTCCCCCACTGTGCTTGGCGGTCAGGAAGGTTATCCCCGCCAGAGCGATACCGATAGAGACCAAACATGCCATGCCCACAGTCAAGCAGAGGATAAGAAGGCCCCAGTCCATCGTGAACGCGTCCACGGGAATGCCCAGGGCAAAGACACCGAAGAGCAGTGTGACCACGACAGCTATCGTCGCGATGAGGATTTTGCTTCCCGCTCGACCTATGATGTAGTAGTAGAAGCTGATCGGTGAGATGTATATCAACTTCAGAGTCTGGAAGTGCTCCCTGTCCTCGTGGATGACCCAGGTCACACCGAAGAGCACCTGCCCTACATAGATGAAGAAGGCGTTGCCCAGGAATATGTAGGCGAATGCCGTGCTTTGAGCAGCGACACCGCCGAGTATGACGATGTACATGAAGACAAGGATCAAGGCACCAGAGACAGGCTTCGCTACAGAGTAAACCAAGAACAGAAACGGATCGGTCCAGTTGGCTTCCATCTGCCAGCCGAGCCAACCGGCCCCAAGAAGGGTCCTGAGGTTCTCCTTCATTGCCATCTCATCGTCAACCTCCCGGTCTTTCGGCCCAGGTTCTCCATGAAGCGAAGAGAGTGTCTGGCAAGGAAAAGGAAGAGAACGGACAGGACCGCAAGTGCGACCAGCTCCACTTCCACAGGAAGGAAGCCGTGGATGCCGGCGGTTTCGGTAAACATGAGCTGCCTGAGAGCGTCGAGTCCGAGCGTGATTGGGATTATCGATGCTGAAAGGGCGACAATGGATCCTAGGTACCTCACAGGGAAATAGAACCCCGAGACGAGATAGATGGGCTCGGTGAGAAGACTGGACATGTGCCAAGCTTCTCTTCCGTAGATCATGTAGAGCGATGCGAAGAGCATCCCCATCCCGTACAGAGCTATCAGAGTGAGGATGAACACGAGGACCAAGTATATCGGCGGGCCGAGGGAGAAGGTCACTCCGAATATGAGCACACCTATTACTATCGTGGATATCGCTCGCACCGATGTGTAGAACATCCCGCCGAGCGCCATGCCTCCGAGAACCGCCATCCTCGACATCGGAGCGATCATATAGAGCTGAAGGTTGCCTATCTCCTTCTCCCAGTAGAACTGAGCCGCCATGCTCCACAGGACATTCATCCAGTAGGCTGTCATGGCACCTCCGAGAATGACGTACCCAATGAACTGAGCGATGTACTCCTGCTGCGGTCCCTCAAAGGTTCCGAGATACTTATAGACGAAGACATACGCTGCTACGGTGAGAAGAGGGAGAACCGTGTCGAAGAAGATCCAGCTGAGTTCCCGGGTGCCTCCCACTACTCTTGGGTACGCTCGGCCCTTCAGGGCCCTCAGGTTGAGCAGCAAGTATTCCTTCATGCCAGCCCCTTGCCCACGAGAGAGACGAAGACATCCTCGAGCGTGGGCTCCCTCTTCTCCAACGAGTGGATCTTCGCGCCCTGGTCCACGATTCTGGAGACGATGTCCGCAACTGCGGATTCGTCCTGTACTATGAAGGTGAGCAACGTCCTGTTCATCTGACCGTTGTGCTTGTAGGTAAAGTTCTGAATGCCTTCGATTCCCTTGAGCTTGTCAGGATCCCTGAGGTAGTCTACCTCGAACATGAGCGATGAGGCCTTGCTGACCGTCCTCTTCAGATTCCGAGGCGTGTCGCATGCGACTATTCCACCTTCGTCTATGATTGCCAGCCTGTCACAGAGCTCGTCCGCCTCCATCATATAGTGGGTAGTGAGGAGAACGGTCCTCCCGCTCGTCTCCCTCACCCAGTCGCTGATGAACTTCCTGATTATTCGACTCGCGTTCACGTCAAGACCCAGAGTAGGCTCATCGAGGAAGATTATGCTCGGATCCGTCATGAATCCCCTTATCACGTTCGCCTTCTGCCTCTCGCCCGTCGAGAGCGTCCTGACCTTCGCGTTCCTCTTGTCCCAGATCCCGAAGGCCTCCAGCATCTCATCTATCCGTTTCTTGGCCTCCTTGGAGGGGATCCCGTAGAACTGGGAGAACATCCAGAGATTCTCGCGGGTCGTGAGAAGTCCGTAGCCAGATGTCTCCCCACCCGAGACCATGTTGATGATCCTTCTGATCGGATATGGGTCCTTCTCGACGTCGTTCCCGGCGACATACGCCTTTCCAGAAGTGGGAAGAAGAAGCGTGCAGAGGATCTTTATCAGGGTTGTCTTTCCAGCACCGTTGGGACCCAAGAGACCGAAGAGCTCACCCTCTTCGATGCGCAGGTTCACGTCCTTCAGCGCTGTGACGTCTTGCTCCGCTCCCTTGCTTCCGCTGCGCCTTCTCCTCCGCTTCTTCACGCGGAAGATCCTCGTCAGATCTTTTGTCTCGACAGCGTAGTTCATCTCTCGCCACCAGGTTGAGATGCCCACCTCGTTCCTACTTCGCAGGCTATAAGCCTAACGGCAGGGGGTTGATGAAGGTTGGACGCTTGCCACGGGTTTTCCCCGGCAAGCCAAAAAACTTGCCCGGGATCAGGCCTCGTAGTGCTTCCTGAACGTTGTGAGGTATCCCGCGATTCTGTTTCTCAAGGTTGCCGTAGTCACGTCCGTCAGCTCCTGGACTTTCTTCTTGTTGTGCTCGAAGTCGTCGGTGAATTCTTCCGGATATCTCTTGATGAGTTCCACGGCAATCCTCTTGATGTACGTCGGTCTTATGTTACCCAAGCGTTTCACTCCAAGGTGATTTCATCTCGGCGTTCAGCTTTCAATGTGACCATCATTAATAAATGTTGTCCTGGCTGTTCTGACTTCGGCGCCCTTCTAGGAACATCGATGAATCCATATTTCCTCCAGTTTGGTCCTCAGAAGGTCATTCCATACCGGTTCTCACTGCGGAAGATTCAAATACAAAATCTGTTTACGCCATTTCTGAAAGAGGACAGAAGATGGAAGAATCGCTCTGTAATGTTGAGTTCCTCAAGGACGCTTCCACGTATCTGGCTCGTGTTCAAAGCGAGCTAGGGGGAGTGAGAGAGTACAGGAGTCCCACTTTCGAAGAGGTTTTGGAGCAGGTCATAATCGACTTACAGGAAGAGTTCGAGGGCGCGGTCTAGACGATTTTTCCGTCCTTCATTATCGTCACTTCTGTGTTGTCAGGATAGATCGCGGTTATGGTCGGGTACCAGACCAGCCCGTCGAGATGTGTGAACGACTTCACGTCCTCGTCGTAGTTGGACCCGATGGCTATGTGGCAGGTCCCGTACACCTTCTCGTCCTCCAGCATGTTGCCCACTATCTTGGCATTCTTGTTCAGCCCGATCCCGAGCTCCCCGAGACATCTGGCTCCATTGACGTACTCCTCCGACTGCTCTTGGGTCAGCGAGCCTTTCTCGACCATCTCAAGTGCGGTCTCCTTGCTCACTTCGAGGGCGTTCTCTAGCGCCTTCGCCTCGTCTCCGCCCTCAATGCTGGTCACGGAGTTGCTCTCGACCTTCACCTTGATTGGATTGCGGATTATGATCACGCCCTTGTGGGCGGATATACTGCCATCGTAGACAATCGTCCCCTCGGAGGACTCCAGCTCGGGTGATATGTAGACCTCGCCTGCGGGGAGGTTCCCGCCCGTGCCTGGCTCCGTGAAGTTCCCGTCATCCAAGTGGGTCGTCCTGCCCTTCAGCCCGATCCTCATGTCCGTTCCGGCCTTGGCGGTTACGTGGACGGCATCGGCCTTGTCCAGGATTTCCTTCAACTTCCGGGCGTTGCTCCTGAGTTCCCCGTAATCTATGGGGACCGTCTCGCTGAACATCTTGGTGGTGATGCTGGGGGACCAGAACGACCTCAGCTTCTTCGTCTTCCAGAGGTACGTGAAGATGTGATCGAACTCCTTCCCAACCTCGCTGATGGGGTCCTTCATCCTGAACCTGTCCTTTCCGAGCTTGTGGCGGCTAATGGATATGAAAACGTCTGGATTCGATTCGATCGCCCTGATTACGGCGTCCTCGGCGAAGTCCACCTGCGTCTTAGGCTCTTGGAAGACCACTGACGTCTTCCCGCCGGAGTCGACCGACGCGTTGAAGACGGCCTCGGATATCCTCCGAACTTCATCATCTGGATTCGAGACGATGAGAACGGTCTCCCCCTCCTTCACAGCCATGACATCCTCAATGGCCACCTTGGCGGCCCGTTTGAGTTCTTCGTCGTAGGCGATGGATTCCACGAATTTCGACATCAGATTCCTCCCGGGACACTGGACCTGGAAGATAAAAGAATCCGAGAATAAGAACTTGGCGGGAGCCGCGACGCTCAGTCTGACAACCTGCCTTTCCGCTCGAACTGCTTCTCATAGAGGCTTTTCAACGTGGAGAACGTATCAACGTCCTCGGGCGATTTGTCCTCCCTGATGCGCTTTATCCTGGCGAAGCGGAGGGCAAAGCCCGAGTCATAGTGAGTGCTCTTCTGGATCTCGTTGTAAGCGACCTCGACAACGGCCTCCGGGCGGACAAGAACCGTGTATCCGTCTTCCGACGTCTTCAGCGAAAGGAGGCGGTCCGTCATCCACTGGAACTCCTCGTCCGTCAGCCCCTTGAACGTCTTCCCGATCATCTCGAACCCGCCCCTCTCCTCGTTCCTCACAGCAAGATGGTAGTTGCTCAGCCAGCCTTCCCTTCGCCCGTAGCCCCACTCGGCCGCTACGATGACGAGGTCTAGCCTTTCCGCGGGCTTGACCTTGAACCACCTCTTTCCCCTGTGACCCGGGCGATAGGGGCTGTCCAGAGCCTTTGCCATCAAGCCCTCGTGCCCCGCCTCCAGCGCCCTTTCCAGGAATTCAGTCGCTTCCCCTAACTCAGATGATACGATGCGTTCCGCGAGATAGTCTGGCGCGAGTTCGGACAGCCTAAGCCACCTCGATTCATATGGCTCGTCAATCAACATCTCCCCATCGACATACAGAACGTCGAAGAGGTAGAGCTTGAGTGGCATCTGCTTCCTCACTTCATCCACATCGTGGACCCGCCTGAACCTCCTCATCAGGTCCTGGAATGGCAGCGGCTTCCCTTCGCCATCCACGGCGACGACCTCGCCGTCCGAGAGGAACTCCTTCGCGGGAAAGCTCAGGGCGGTCTCCCGTATCTCAGGGAGCGATGCCGTCACGTCTATTAATCGGCGGGTGAATATTCCGACCTCGTCCCCCTTGCGGTGTATCTGGATTCTTGCGCCGTCGTACTTGAACTCTAGCGCGGTTCCCGTCGAATGCTCCTCGAAGACGTCCTCGAGGCTCTCCGCCAACTCACCGAGCATGGGCTTGACGGGTTTCAGGAGGCTCAGTCCGAACCTCTCGAGTCCCGAAGGACCTGAGGTGAGCGCGACCTGAGCTACGCCGCCAACGTCCCCGCTCAACATATGGGCCCGCCTGACGAGGTTGACGTCCGCGCCGGATGCGTCGGCGATCGCCTCGAGCATGATGCCCTCACTCACACCGTGCCTCATCTCTCGGAACAGATTCTTCAGGATCGTCTCCCGCTCGTCGTCACTCGCCCGACCGAGCAGGGCCTTCATCAGGTTCGTCTTTCGGCTAATGGAGCCCCCACCAGAGACCTTGGCGATTTCATCGAATGACCTCCGGACGTCCAGAATGCTGAGAGGCTTCTCGAAAAGTGTGGCCTGCTTCCCCGGACCGAGGGCCTTCTTGACGGTTCTCCATCCGACGTGAAGGGCTTTTGACTCCGCCTCCGGGAAGATCCTGCCTATGACGAGCAGTACCGCTGGGGAGATCTCATCGGGGTTGACTCCCTGAAGAAACTCCCCCAAGACTCTCCTCTTCTCCAACCTCTTGGTCGTGGACTCGAGAGCCTTGCACACCTGAACGAGCTCGGAGAAAGGGGTCTCCACTGGTCTTGATACGACTTGTGGGTTTAAAAACAGTAGCCTCGAAACAGCAGGGGAATCAAGAACAGGGATCTACTTCTAGCAGAGGGAATGCTCCTCAAGAAACCTCGACATCGCTCGCGAGAAGGCCTTCTCGCTGTGACCTAGATGAGCCGCATGGCCCGCCCCCTCAAAAACGATGAGTTCTGATCCCTCCACTAGCTCGTGCATCTTCTCGAACTCCCAGATGCGGACGTGCTCGTCTCCGTCGCCTATCAGGAAAATGACAGGACAGCGAGTCTCACCGAGCCTATTGTCGTAGAAGTCGTCCGTCGAACGATTGAGCGCCAGCCACCGCTCGGCCCAGATCCGCAGAAGCGTCTTCCAGTACGGATCGCTATGCTGTCTCGAGAAGGACCCAATCTCCTGCTCGGTCAGCTCGCCGAGTCGTAGGAATCTCTCGAACAGGGCATTCGTCTCCTTTACCGGACAGTAATGCCCTGCCTCCGCCACGATGGCCGAAACGAGATCGGGTCGCCTGAGAGCAAGGTTGAGGGCTATGACCGTGCCATCGCTCCATCCCCAGAAGGCGGTCTTCTCGATCCCCAGCATGTCCATGAACTCGATAAGATCGTCCACCTGCTTCAGAAAGAACGGCTCGGGGAAACTCTCGACGTGGGTCGACCTTCCATAGCCAATCCTGTCCGGGAGAATGAACCTGTACCTGGCGGACAAGAGCGGGATGTACTTCCTGAAGTCCCCCATGCCCGTCCCTAGACCAGCGTGCAGAGCGATCAGTGGATGGCCCTCCCCGTGCGCTGTGTAGTAGATGTCCCCGGAGCTGATTCGGACGAGAGGCATCAGGTCCCCTCGAGGAAATCGACGACGCTCCGCACGAACTCATCCCTCTCCTCGATGAGGGGCCAGTGTCCACTGTCTTCGAACACCATCAGCTTCGATCCTGGGATGGCGTCGTCCATCACCTTGGAGAACTTTGGCGGGCAGATGGGATCGTGTTCACCCGCCAGAATCAGAGTGGGACAAGATATCTTCGGGAGATCGTCGAGGACGTCATATCTGGGCAGGTCAGCCTGCTGATGATATCTGAGGTGGTCGGGCGATACCTTGGAGGCCGAGAGAAGCTCCTCGAACTCCCCTCTGAAGGGCTCGTAGTCCTTGAAGTAAACAGAGAACATAAGGATGAGGTTCCGTCTCATCAGCTCTTCCTTCGTCATCTCCTCCTTCCCGGGTTTCGCCATCTCCTCGTGGATGCTAGCAATCCTCTTGTCCGTCCTGAGAAGCTCGTCGAAGTCCGCCTCGTATTCCGTGTTCGCCGCGGTTCCGATCAGAACAAGGGCGCTGACGTTCTCCGGCCTCCTGATGGCGTACTTGAGTGCGGAGAAACCGCCTGCCGAATGTCCCATGACCGCAATCTTCTCGAATCCCAGGTGCTTCCTCAGCCGCTCCATGTCCGACACGATGGAATCCACGGAGCAGTCGGATGGTGACGTGATCTTGGATGAATCGCCTATCCCCCTCGGGTTGAAGTATATCATCGTGAGCTTCTTCTCCAAGTCCGCGAGATAGTGGGCCCACAGGGTGTAATCGATTCCCCAGCCAACCGGGGCCAAGAGGCACGGAGGCCCGCTGCCCCTGACTTCGTGTTCGATGGCCCGATCGTTAATCCTTACCACGCTGGAACCCATCAAGTCACCTTTCTGGCGGGAGGAGAGATGGACCTCCCCTGAATGAATCTTTTTATATTCGGCATTTCTTATCTTTGTGTGCCAATGTCCAGGATATCCAGGGACCACTACTACATGAACATCGCTGTGGACGTCTCCAAGAGAAGCACGTGCACGCGACACAAGATCGGCGCGATAGTCGTGACCGGAGACGAGATAAAGAGCAGCGGGTACAACGGAAACCCGAGGGGGCTCCCGCACTGCGATGAGATCGGCTGCATAAGGGACCAGGAAAACATACCTTCCGGAGAGAGGATGGAGGTCTGTACTGGCGTCCACGCGGAGATGAACGCCCTACTTCAGGCGGGAAAGGGCGCGAAGGGCGGGACCTTGTATTCCACGATCATCCCGTGCAACACCTGTGCCAAGATGATCATCAACGCGGGAATCATGCGGGTCGTCTACCTGGACGAATACCCTGAGAGCATGGGGAGGGACCTGCTGACGCAGGCGGGCGTGGAGGTCGGCAGGGTCGAGCTTCAGGAATCCTAGCTCTGGTGGGCCTTCTTTCTCATAATCAGTATGCTCAGAGAGAATGTGATCACCGCGAATATGACGAGCGCCAGTATGTCCGCGCCGATTTCGAGGGGTCCCCATCCTCGAATCATCACAGATCTCAGCGCCTCGGCCGCGTAGGTGAGTGGGATGACATAGGAAACGGGGCGGATGATCAGTGGCATGGATTCAATCGGCCAGATAACACCCGCCAGTATGATCGACGGGAGGACTATCATCGGAATGAACTGAATCGCTTGGAATTCGTTCCTCGCAATCGTGGAGAGCAGGAACCCTAGCCCAAGGAGACCAATCGCGTAGAGGACTATGATCATAAGCGCTAGGGCGATACTCCCCGCTATACGAATGTCGAAGAGGAGCACGCCGACGGCGATTATCTCCACGGACTGGAACAGGGCAACGAGACTGAAGGTCAGTGTATAGCCCAGGACGATGTCGGTTGACCTCATTGGAGAAACGAACAGCCTGTCCAGTGTTCCATTGGTTTTCTCGCGGACGAACGATACGATGGTGAGCATTATCGTGATGTTGGTCACGACAAGGGCCATTATTCCCGGAGCAAAGAAATCGATGAACCTGGCGTTCTCGCCGTACACGTAGTGTATGTTGAGCACATCAGAGAAGCTGAGATCGGGATGGCTCTCTTCCACGCTCTTCAAGAGTGTCTCTGAGATCGATTGGATGATCGCCGCCGCGACCTGCGTGTTCGAGCCGTCGATGCGGAGGTCAATCCTCGCATCGGACGTCGATATGTTCTGCAGGTCAACGCTGTAATTCTGCCCGCCAATGAGATCCGGTATGGTCTCGGTCTTCGCTATCTTCAGCAACTTCCCGAAAAGGTGCGATGTGAAGTTCTCCGGGAAGTAGACGACCGCCCACGCCTCTCCGTTTTCAACCTTCTTGAGGGCTTCATCTGCATCGTCCGAGAAGTGCAGGATGAGCGTCTTCGTGTCAAAGCCGTCGATGATCCCTTCCGCTAGACTCAAACCCGGGATAGTTATGTTCCCCACAGGCTCCTTCACAGGAACCACGGCGATGCCAGTATCGAGGTTGACCACGATAGTACCTATGTCTTCTGGCTCGCCGGCAAATGCGAAGCCGAAGAGTCCGATGAAGATTATCGGCATGACGAATATCATCCCGAGGGTCCTTCGGTCATGCACCAGTCTGAGCAGGATGTTCCTCGCCATCGCCAGGATTCTAGTGGCCCCCACTAGGCCTCACCTCTACAAAAGGCAAGGAAGGTATCCTCGAGGGAATCTGTGCCTGTCTGCTCCATCAGCTTCTTGGGATGGTCCTCGGCGACCATTTTCCCCTGCCTGATGAGACCTACGCGAGTGCATTTGCGTGCCTCGTCCATATAGTGCGTGGTAATTATCGTCGTCACGCCCTTCTTGCGGAGGTCGTAGAAGTACTCCCAGAAGGAAAACCTGAGTTCCGGATCCACACCAACGGTGGGTTCGTCGAGGAACAACACTTTGGGCGTATGAACAAGAGTGCATGCGAAGGACAATCTGTGCTTGAGCCCCCCGCTCAGGGTGGAGGCCAGTGCATTCCTCTTCTCCGTGAGGCCCGCGAAATCCAAGAGCTCCTCTTCCCTCTTCTCGATCTCCTTCTTCGAGAGGCCGTAGACCTCGCCGAAGAACCTGACATTGTCGTGGACAGTGAGGTCTGGATATATCGCGACCCCTTGGGGCATGTAGCCGATCTGAGGAGAGATCTTGGGATCAGGGACCTGCATCCCCAGAACTCGCACATTTCCCGCGTGAGGCTTGAGGAGCCCGCAGACCAGCTTAATCGTGGTCGTCTTGCCTGAACCGTTCGGACCGATGAGACCGTAGACCTCTCCCTTCTCGACTATGAAATCCAGGCCGTCCACTGCCACGAGATTGCCATATCTTCGGACAAGGCCTCTTGCCTCGACGACGTAGTCCTCCATCCCGATACGAATAGGGGATTCCTAATTAAAATCTAATCCATGATAGGGGAACACGGATTTCTTCACATCTTCCACGACAATCTGAATGTCCCTCGCGACCTCCGTTTCCTCCAGCTCATCGTGGAGTTTGTCTGAAGGGACCTCTCCGGCCATCTTCTTGCACAGTAACTTCCAGCTGTCGGGGACCTCGTCGGGGAGCTCTATCCCGGCCATCTTGCTGAAGATCACGGTCCATACCCTGGGCACTACAGCCGGGTCGTAGCCTCCACCTCCCACTCCGACCCACTTGCCATCGCAAATCCCGTGGGCGAGGTCATGGATGATTCCCGCAATCCGTTCGTACGTCTCCGTGCCGATCATGAGATGCGTCAGTGGATCCGACTGATGGGCGTCAGCTCCCAGCTGGGTGAGTATCAGATCGGGTTTGAAGGATTCCAGGAGAGGCGGGACGATCTCCTTGAAGGCGAAGATGTACGACGAGTGCCTCGTGTACGTTGGGAGCGGGACGTTCACGGAGAACCCTTTGCCGTCGCCAGTCCCCACTTCGTTCTCGAACCCAGTACCAGGGAAGAGGTACCTACCACTCTCGTGGAGGGATATCGTCAGAACTTCAGGGCTGTCATAGAAGAGCGCCTGAACGCCATCACCATGATGCGCGTCTATATCCACATAGGCGGCTCTCTTCACCTTGCCCTCGACGAGAAGCTTCTTGATCGCGATTGCTGGGTCGTTAAAAACGCAGAACCCGGATGCTCTCGACCGCGAGGCGTGGTGAAGCCCTCCCGCCGGCGTGAAGGCGTGATTGACCTGTCCGTCCATGACGAGGTCCACGGCGTGTATCACCGCACCGGTGTGTACGGCACTGGCGTAGTACATGTCCTCGAAGATCGGGTTGTCCCCGGAACCCAGACCGAACAGAAAGGCGCCCTGCTTGGACTTCCCGTCGCTGACGTTCCTGACCATCTCGACGTAGTCCTTGCTGTGGATCAGCTGGATCTGCTCTGGAGTTGCGACCTCGGGTTCGGAGAGGATGACCTCTTCTCGGTCGAAAATCCCCAGCTCCTTCATCAGTTCGTAGGTGAGTTTAATTCTGATTTGGTTCATCGGATGGAAGGGTCCGAAATCGTATTTCATGAACTCCTCGGAGTACACGAATCCCGTCTTTACAGTCAACTAACCTCCTCCCTTGTGAGTTAGGAAAGCGATTAGGTGGACGATATTTAACCGTTAGCAACGCCACGGTTTTATATCGTCTATCACTTCTCCAAACGGAGGGGAAGAATGAGGCACAGACTCAATCCTGTCTTCAATCCAAGGTCGATAGCAGTCATTGGCGCGTCCAGAAACCCGAAGAAGTTGGGCGCCCAGATAACGCACAAGCTGATAACGTACGGCTTCCAGGGAACGCTCTATCCGGTGAACAGAAAGGCAAAGAATGTCCACTCGATACGGGCTTATCCATCCGTCCTCGAGATTCCAGACGATGTGGACCTGGCAATCGTTGTCGTACCGTCCGAACACGTCATGAGCACGATGGAGGAGTGCGCTGAGAAGGGCATTCACGGGGCCGTCGTGATAACGGCTGGATTCAAGGAAATCGGCGGGGAGGGAACCAATCGCGAGGAGGAGCTCCTGCGGTTCGTCAGAAAGCACGACATCGCGACCATAGGGCCGAACTGCATGGGCATCATAAACACGTGCCCGGGGGTGATTATGGACTCGACCTTCGCGCCCACCTACCCGCTCCACGGAAGGACCGCCTTCATGTCCCAGAGCGGGGCTCTTGGCGTTGCGGTCCTCGACCATGCCAGGAAGATAAACATCGGCTTCTCCAAGTTCGTGAGCATGGGCAACAAGATGGACATCTCCGGCAACGACCTGCTCGAGTACTGGGGGAGGGACCCTGAGACGGATGTCATACTGATGTACATAGAGAGCTTCGGTAATCCGCGCAACTTCGTGAGGATAGCCAGGGAAGTGACCCCGCGAAAGCCTGTCATTGCGCTGAAATCGGGACGGACGGAAGCGGGGAAGAGAGCTGCCGCAAGTCACACTGGCTCCCTAGCGGGATTGGACGAAGCGACAGACGCCCTTTTCGAGCAGTGTGGAGTATTACGGGTGGGATCGATCGAGGAGCTCTTCGACCTTGCGACGGCTTTCTCCATGCAGCCTACACCAAAAGGCCGGCAAGTTGGCATAGTGACGAACGCTGGCGGTCCCGCAATCATGGCGACGGACGCCCTCGTGAGCGTCGGTCTTGACGTCCCAACGCTCGGGCGGAAGACCCAAGAAAAGCTGAGAGCTGCTCTGATGGATGAAGCGACAACGACCAATCCTGTCGACATGACCGCGCACGGCGACCCGAAAGGATACGAAGCGGCCCTCCGAGCGGTGCTGAACGATTCGAGGGTGGATTCCGTCCTTGTGATATTCGTCCCGCCCGCGATGGTGGACGAGCTGGCGGTCGCGAATGCCATCCTGAAAGTGGCAAAAAGGCACAAGAAGAAGACGATACTGTCCTGCTTCCTCGGGAGCACGGAGGAGTCGCCGGGGTTCGTTGCGCTCACGACGAACGGCGTTCCCGCTTACATTTTCCCAGAGTCCGCCGCAAAGGCGCTGACCTCGATGTATGCCTACGGCCGATACCTGCAGAGGGACAGGGGGACCGTGAAGGAGTTCAAGGTCGACCGCAAGAGCGTGGCCCGGATATTCGATGCGTGCAATCAGGACGATAGATGCAGGCTCAACGAGGTCGAGGTCCTGCAGGTTCTCGAGGCCTACGGCTTCTCTCTGGCCAAGTACGGTGTGGCAAAGGACCTCGAAGAGGCGAAGAAGCTCGCGGCAGAGATCGAGTATCCCGTTGCGCTGAAGGCAATGTCCCCTCAGATAGTCCACAAGTCCGACTTTGGTGGGATAGCCCTGGACATCGAGGACGAGAGAGACCTCGCTCGGAGGCTGAAGAAGATCACGAGAAGGATCAAGCGGTCTGGATTCTCCATCTCGGGCTATCTCATACAAGAGTTCGTCACGGGTGGGAAGGAGGTTATCCTCGGGATGAAGAACGACCCGAAGTTCGGACCTTTGATCATGTTCGGTCTGGGGGGGATTTACGTCGAGATACTGAAGGACGTGGCCTTCAGGCTGACGCCTCTCACGGACGCGGAGGCTGACAGGATGATCAAGTCGATAAGGGTATATCCGCTCCTCACGGGCGTCCGGGGGGAGAAGGCCTCCGACGTCAACATCATCGTGGACCATCTCCAGCGGATCTCTCAGCTGGTGAATGATTTCTACCGGATCGAGGAGCTCGACATCAATCCGATGATGGTCTTCGGCAAGAAGAAGGGCGCGAAGATAGTGGATGCGAGGATGACGATCGGGGAGAGTGTCAGACCCAAGTGATGTGGGTCGTGATGTAGTAGTAGATTAGGTAGACGCCCACGACTATGAGCACGACGGCGCTCACCTTCTTGATGAGGTCCGTGTACTGGCTCAGCTTCCTTACGCTCTCCTGACCGAAGGCGGAGAGCATGAACGTGATGGCGACCATCAGGAGGACGATCACGAGGGAGAACACGAGGAGGATGAACAGGCTCTCGGTCGGACCCCCTGTTATGGATGACTGCGCGAGCACGGCTATGAAGAGGGGGGCGGTGCAGGCTGACGCGGCGGCCCCGTACCCGACGCCGTAGCCGAAGAGCTTCGGGTAGTAGCCTCCAGTCTCCTTGCTCTTCCCCTTCGTTATCGCCTCTTTGAGCCGGGTGAACGGCCTCAACAGAGCGTGGTACTGAAGGTTCGTGAACATCAGCAATCCCAGGACTATCAGGACCGCTCCGACGATCGGTCCCAGGATCGGCGTGTACTCCTCCACGTTGGCAGCCGTTCCCACCGCTATCCAGGCAAACCCGATGACAAGGAAGACGAGGATGATCCCTGTGCCGGCGACGAGCCCGCTGCCGAGCACTTTGAGTGTGCTTTTTTTCTCCTGCTCCGCTTCTGCGGACAGATAGTATGCCACGAACCCCGGGAGCATCGGAAAAGAGCACGGCGAGAAGAAGGTGGCGAATCCTGCGAAGACTGCGAGGAGGATACCGCCCACCGCCTGGATTCCTATGGCTTGCGATCTCCCCGCCAGAGCATCGTCGATTATGCTCCGCATGCTGCTCGCGGAGGTGTAGGCATCCGTGACCACCTTGACCGCGTACCCCTCTTTGTCGATTATCACTAGCGTTGGAAGGGAACTCACGGCGTAGTCGTTCACGAGACCGCCAGGATCCATGGCCATCCGCCAAGGATATGCCTTGTCCTCTTTGAATGTCCTAAGAGAATCAAGATCATCGGCAACGCTCACATCTATCGATATCACCTCGAGTTCCGATTCATCGAAATGGGAGTGGACGTCGTCCATAATCGTCCCGGCGATGATCTCACAGCCCCCACAGCTGATTGACATGAAATCGAGGATCACGACCTCCCCGCGGAAGTCGGAGAGGTTGAAGGAGTGGCCGTCTGTATCGATGGCTTGGAAATCCTTGGCGAGCTCGACCTCAGTGGGCCGAGTGAGGATGGTCACGGCTCCGTAGACAATGGCTAAGATGATGAGGATGACTATCCCCATGGCAGCCACCTTGCTCGTCTCCAGGCCATTCATCTTCCTCCAGGCCAAGATGCCTAGCAGGGCCACAGTGATGCATATGAGAAGGGCTTCGACAAGCACGAGTTCGAGAGTAATCAGCGGAGGTGTGGGTTTCGCTGGAGGGGAAGGGCCGACATATGTGATGTAGACATTATCGGTCCCCCCTGGGTAGTAGTCCCTGTGCCCCGTCGTGTTCTCAACGGTGACGTTGTACTTGATCACCGTACCGTTCACGATGTCCCCTACTCCACCGATACCACTCCAATAGGTGTCGTTCCCTCCGTAGTACACATCGCTCAGATAACACGATCCCGAATCGTTATTGCACCATCCTATCTGCACGAAGGAGATGTTCGAAGGATCGGCCACCCTTACTGTCACATTGACCTTCTCACCAGGAAGTGGAACCTCTGGTGAGTGCGACACATCGAGAATGAGTTCCGCCTTTGCAGGAAGAGGGGAGAAGATCAGGGCCCCGATTAAGAGCAACGAGATTCCTGCAAGATGACGACTCCATTTGTGTATCGATATCACCGTCCTGGTGGCTTACATTGATAGACGTTCCCCGTTTAAACAATTTTGGTCTTTGCGGGCTGGCGGTGGCGAATTCCTTATGTATGGCCCCGCGTTGACATTGATGATGAAGACGAAGCTGTTCTTCACTTCCAACGGTTGCCTCCAGATCTTCGAGAGCGATGACGGCCTCTACGAGATACTGCTTGACGGAGATCCTCTAGCCGAGGGAGCCAGCTCGGAGCTGCTGGAGGAGACCAAGGGGCTTCTCAAGGACTACTTCAACGGCGATTCCGTCGATTTCGGCAGGCTGAAGCTGGATCTTTCCGGCTACACCGAGTTCCAGAGAGATGTGCTCGAGGCCGTGGCGGGCATCCCTTCGGGTGAGATGAGAAGCTACAAGCAGGTGGCTGAGGCGGTGGGCAGACCGAGGGCATACAGAGCCGTCGGGAATGCTGTCGGGAACAACCGCACGCCCATCGTCATCCCCTGCCACAGGGTGATCAGGAGCGACGGTTCGATCGGCCACTTCGGCGGTGGAGTGAGGTTGAAGAGGTTCCTCCTCAGGCTGGAGGGCGCCCTAGACTGATTCACTAGGTTTTTCTATCGTCATCCCATTCGAGTCCGTGGGATACTATGTCAGGTCGATCCACGATTTGTGTGCACGCGGGGGAGACGAAGGAGGCGACTGGGTCTCTTGTCACGCCGATATACCAGACGTCCACGTTCTACTACCCCGAATGGCAGAAGGAATACGTCTACACGAGGCTGTCCAATCCCACTATCGAGGCCGCGGAGAGCAAGCTCGCTGCGCTCGAGGGCGGGGACGGATGTCTCGTCTTCTCATCGGGCATGGCGGCCATAACCGCCACGCTTCTCTCCGTTCTCGAGAAGGGGGACCACCTCGTCTCGATCCCGGACCTGTATGGAGGGACCCGTGTCCTCTTGGACAAGGAGCTCCCCCGCCACGGGATCGCGGTGAGCCTCGTGGATTGTGAGGATCTCTCTGCGCTTGAAGACGCTCTCAACCCTGAGACGAGGGCCATCCTCATCGAGACTCCGACGAACCCGCTACTGAGGATCCTCGACGTGAAGAAGATTGCCGAGATGGCCCACCAGAACTCTGCCATGCTCGTTGTGGACAACACGTTCGCCACGCCGATCAACCAGAGACCCCTGGAACTCGGTGCGGACATAATCGTTCACAGCGCATCCAAGTACCTCAACGGACACAGTGACGTCGTCGCGGGGTTTGCCGTGTCCTCGGAGGAGTGGATTGAGAAGATCGAGCAGAGAAGGAGGCTCTTTGGCGGGTCGACCGACCCGCTGGCCGCCTTCCTCATCACAAGAGGGATGAAGACCCTGGACCTGAGGATGAGGGTCCACAACGGGAACGGGATGGCCGTGGCGGAAGCCCTAGAGAATCTGAAGCACATCGGGAAAGTCCACTATCCTGGCCTCACGTCCTTCGGGCATCACGCGCTGGCAAAGAGACAGATGAAGGGCTTTGGCGGGATGGTCAGCTTCGAGGTCGGGCGGGCCGCGAAAGACGCAAGGCGGGTTTCCAGAAGGTTCGAACTTATAAAACTGGCCTCGAGCTTGGGAGGAGTGGAGAGTCTCGCATCCCTCCCGCTAGAGACCTCGCATAAGTACATCGGCGCGAAGGAGAGAAGAGAATCCGGAATCCCTGACAACCTGATCCGCCTGTCGATCGGGATCGAGAACTCCGAGGACATCATCGAGGATCTTGAGCGGGCGATTTCTGGCGGTAAACGCTAGTCCGTCCAGCCTTCGGGAACCATCGGGGAGATTGACCTCAGTTCCTTCACAATTGGCGGGAGCGTCTCGATCACGTAGTCGATGTCATCCCCCTTCGTCCATCTGCCCAGAGTGAACGCAATCGACCCGTGCGCGTGTTCTGGCGGGATCCCCATCGCGGTGAGGACGTGTGATGACTCGAGCGTCTCGGATGTGCACGCGGAGCCCGTTGCGGCCTGAATCCCCTTCATGTCCAGGTTTAGGATGATGGACTCCCCTTCGATGTAGCTGAATCGAACGTTCGCGTTGTTCGGAAGCCTCCTCTCAAGGTTCCCGTTGAGGTAGCACTCCTTCACACTCGTTGTCAATCCCCTCACCAGCTTGTCCCTCATCTTGCTCAGCGTTTCCGATTCGGCTTCCATCTCCTGCGCCGCAATGTCGGCGGCCTTTCCCATGCCCACGATGAGGGGGACGCTCTCCGTCCCGGGTCGCAGCTTTCTCTCCTGGCGACCGCCGTGCAGAATCGGAGAGATGGATGTCCCCTTCCTCAGGTAGAGAGCCGCGGCGCCCTTCGGCCCGTACATATCCTGCGATGCCAGGGAGAGTAGGTCGATGTTGTCCTCGGACACGCTGATGTGTATCTTCCCCGCCGCAGCGACCGCATCCGTGTGGAACGGAATCCCTCTGTCCTTGGCAATCTCTCCAATCTCCTTGATCGGCTGGATGGACCCCACCTCGTTGTTCGCGTACATCACTGAGATGAGTATGGTCTTCTCCGTTATCGCCGCTGTGACGCTCTCGACGTCCACGAGACCCCCTCCGTCCACGGGCAGGCGGGTGACGGAGAAGCCGCCCCTTTCCAGCTCATCGACCGCTGAGAGCACGGATGGGTGCTCGACGGTCGAGGTTATGATGTGGTTCCCCTTGTCCTTACTCCTGTGGACCAGGCCCTTAATCGCGAGATTGATGGACTCCGTGCCACAGGATGTGAAGATGATCTCCTTTGGCTCTCCTCCGATTAACTTCGCAACCCGCTCGCGCGCCTCCTCGACGGCCGTGTTCGCCTCGAACCCGAGGGAGTAGACGCTGGAAGGATTACCGTATTTGTCAGTGAAGTAGGGAAGCATCTCCTCCATCACGCGAGGATCGACGGGAGACGCGGCAGCATAATCCAGATAGACTCGCCTCATTCAACACCTCCGCCAAGGTTCAGGAACGACCGCTGGGATATTTATCACTTGGGAAAGCTCTTTCCCAGGATCCTCGCCGTGTGGTAGCCGGCGTTCATGATCATGATCACGTCCTCATCAGAGACGCCGCTCAGAATCTTCTCGCGCTCATGCTTGAGCCTCTCGAGGTTCTCGTGCTCGGATTCGAAGAAGGTCGTGAGACAAGCGGAGACGAACTCGGGAATGCCCGTGAGGGTCTCCTGGCCATTCTTCCCGCTCAGGTCGATGAGCGCCTCTAGGCCAGTGAGTATGTTGAGAGCTACCCCGTGGAGGAGGAAGCCCAAGCCTGCATGAAAGCCGTTGTCGGTCTCGATGATGAAGGATGTTGCCAGCCTTCCGGCCTCGACGCAGTGAGCCCTGACCTCGTTCTCCAGCCTCGCCAGGCCGCCCTTCCCGCGGGAGAGCATTTCGGTGAGCTCTGCCAGCTTCCCCCCCGCCTGTCTCAGATTGTGAGTGGCGGAGCGGTACTTGTCGCCGTGTTCCAGCGATTGAGCGAAGTCCAGAACCTCCCATCCCCTGAGCCGTCCTTTCGACTTCCCGCTTTCCATAGGCGGTTCGAGCTGACAACCGCACACATCATCCAGGCAGTCATCGCACGCACCAGAGAGACAGTGGACCATCGCGTGCTCGCAATCGCACTTCACGGACCCCCACATAACCCGCGCGAGTGCTCTGAGAATCCGTCGAGCGTCCGCCTCATCCTCTGCTCTGCGCACGATTATCTTCCCGCCCTGAAAGGCGTGGATGCGTCTGCCGCCGGATTCCCCGTAGGCATAGCCCATCTCATCTGAGCACGTGAAGCGGTCGAAGAACTCAATCGTACGCATCAGATGGCACATCTGTTTCGGGTCGATGTACTCGCCGAATGTGCATCCTGATATCTTGCTCAGGTCGAATCTAGCTTCGAGAGTCACGAATCCGTCTTCGGTGCAGGGGTTGATTTCGACTATGTCCTCCGGCGTTCCTCTCCCTCGGCCAAGCGATTGCGCGGTCGTTATTTAAGAGCATTCATGGAGGGGGGAAGGACAGTGAGAGGTCAGTCGGCCAACTCAAAGAGATACATATTAAATCGGGGTGTTCCATCTGCACTGTGTTTCCCCGAACGAAGGGCTGATACGAATCGATGGGACGACCGCACGTATGATGGAGAGGAATCTGTGGACCTGGAACTGGAGACAATCGTTCTCATAACCATACTGGCGTTCGTATTCCAGTACACGGACGCGTCTCTCGGCATGGGCTACGGGACCAGCCTCACTCCACTCCTGTTGGTCATCGGCTTCGGCCTGTTCGAGATAGTCCCCGCCCTCCTGCTCAGCCAATTCATAACTGGGATGGTGGGGGGGTTGTTCCATCAGTACTTCGGGAATGTGGACCTTAGCGTCGGTTCAAGAGATTTGAGGATTACAGGCATCCTCACCTTGTTCAGCATCATCGGTGTGACAATCTCGGTGGTCGCCTTCGTCAGCGTTCCCGAGCTGTACATCCAGCTCTACATCGGAATCCTTGTTCTCTGTATCGGCGCCGTCATTCTCCTCACATTCGAGAGGACGTTCGTCCTGACCATGAAGAAGATCATGGGGCTCGGCCTTTTCGCGGCTTTCAACAAGGGTCTGAGCGGCGGTGGCTACGGTCCGATCGCGACGGGCGGGCAGATCCTGTCGGGTGTCCACAGCAAAAGCGCGATTGGCATAGCCTCCGTGGCGGAGGGGCTGACCTCTGCTGTCGGGGCGGTTCTTTTCTTCCTCTTTGTACCCGCTGCACAATGGGGACTGGTACCATGGCTCCTTCTTGGTGGATTGGTCTCCGTACCCGCAGCCGCATTCACGGTGAAGAAGATCCATGCAAGGAACCTGAGGGTCATGGTTGGCATTGCCATCTGCGCCCTGGGAATCGTGACGCTCGCAAAGGTGGCATTTGGATGGGCAGGGTGAAGAAATGACAGATGAGATCGAGAGAATGTTGGTGGCTGTTGATGAGAACATAGAAGGGAACAACGCGCTCCATTATGGGATTAACCTCGCACGCGTCCTAGGGGCGAAGGTCGAGGTCATCCACGTTGTGGAGGACGCCCTTGTCTACCCGGGCTGGGGCGCCATAGTCACCAAGACCAAGAGAGAGGTCGACAGGCAACTGCACAGAATGGACACAGAAATCTCGAAGTACCGAAAGAAATGGAAGATGGACATCGGCGTCAAAATCCGGGAGGGGACCTCCGCCTCGGCAGAGATACTCAGAGAACTCCACGAGGAGGAGTACGACCTCCTCGTTGTCGGCTCCCACGGCGCTTCGGCGGTGATGGAGTTCCTGCTCGGAGGCATCTCATCGCAGATAGTCCATCATACGAAGAAGCCCATCATCGTCGTCAAGAGGATGAGAGATGTCGCCAACATTCTGATGTGCACCGCGGGGTCGAAATGCTCGTTCAGGGCCATCAGGTATTCGGCGAGCATAGCGAAGGCGGCGGGGGCGGAAGTGACCATACTCTCCATCTCGCCGTGGAAGTCGAGCGAAGCCGTGAACCAAGCCTGGGAGTTCGCGCATGCGGGGGTCGAGATACTCAAGGAACACGGGGTGGCCGCTGGAGAAATGGTCAGAATCGGCAAGCCCGCCGAAGAGATACTGGCCGAGGCGAGGAAGCAGGACTTCGATCTGATCGTGATGGGCTACCGGGGGACATCGGCCGTTGCAGACATGCTTCTAGGGGAGGTGGCCTCCAAGGTGATGCATCACTCGATCAGGCCCACGCTGATTTTCCGGAAGTAATCGCCACATCAGATGCTAACAGTAAATGTGATGACAGTGGAGCCACCATCATCGTCGGCCACTGTGAGAGTGACTACATACGTGCCTCCGCCCGGGAATGAGTGAGTCGCGACATCATCTACTGAGGCTGGATTCACATCCGAGGACGGATACGGATCAGGACCAATTCCGTTGTTGAAGTAGGTTCGCGTCTCTGTGCTGTTGTCGTCCCAGTCCCACGTGAAGGTGAGGTCATCGCTTCCTGGGTCATACGCGGATGCGTGGAACGTGAGGTTGTGACCCCCGAAGTACTCGTTCAACCTCTCTATCTCCCACGTCCAAGTCTCGTTGTGCATGACGTTGAACGTGTGATGTATCCTCGTGTCGTTACCGTCATCGAAGTCCAGGATTACCCAAGCGGGAGTGGAGCCCCATATCTGTCCGTTTATGGGATCGTCCATGGGCGTGTATAGTGCGAGGACGGAGTACTCGCTGGATAGGGATATGTTGAGACCGGACAAGGTGACGGCCTGATCGTCCGGACTGCCTGGATAACGTACGACTTGTGCGTACGCGACCTCGGTTCCGTCCTCGTAAAGGAAGAACTCGACGTCGTGCCACTTCTCCCCTGCGATCCGGAAGGTGATTCCGGTAAGGATGCGCGAGTCGAGGTAGCCCAGCACAGACGGGGCGACGTTCACTATCGTCACATTCGACAACGCTTCTACCTCATAGGTGCCATCAGTTACCCTCAATCTAGCTGTACCATTGTAGTCATCGCCGAATACATGGCTGTATGTTGGACTGCTCGAGTAGTTGGTCTCGAAAACCCCATCATCATCGATGTCCCACATGTATTGCAGGGGATCTCCGTCTGAATCATTCGAGCCACTAGCGTCGAAGGTCACCGTATCGCCCTCGTCCGCAAGGTAGGGACCTCCTGCATGCGGATCAGGCGGTTGATTTATCCTTATCTCATCGCCGGCTGAGTCCTGAACAGCCCATTCTATTCTAGAAGACGCCGTAAGTGAGATCGTATCGGTGGTTCCCGGCGGACCCCCAGGAACGTCCACGGCAACTAGGACGTAGTAGGTTCCGTTTGTGTCCAAATCTGGTGTTATGCCGACCTCGGGCTCACCTGCGTCGTAGACGCCATTTGCGTTGGAATCTTCATATATCCCAGCAAACCATCCGAGAGTAGATTCACCCGTGAGGTCGTAGGCCTGAGTGACACCCCTGTTAGTAACTGTGTGCGGGTAATGGTAGGTTGCGCCTCCAGGCACGTCTTCGTCGTGGTCTGGCTCTACCTCAGGTGGAGGATTCACAGGAAGTGGAGGCGTTGAACCGCATACGAAGACCTCGTATGTCGTTTCCAGGAAATTGGCGTTGTGAGCATCCATCCCTTTGACCTCATACTTCCAGAGGCCAGGAGACAAAGAGTAGTTGACACTGTAGTCATCATCGGGGAGGTCTCCTATGCTGAAGATTTCCCATTCCTGGTTGCCGGAGGGGTTGGAGTTCAAGTAAGTGTTGCCGTCTGGATCTGTGACAACAACGTGTATGTTCGGACTGATTCGATACTTCTGATCCGGATTGTCGTCCTTAGGCTTCCCCCAATTCTGCCCTTCATCATAAGGGGGAGTGTTGGGAGTGTTGGGATCGTCGGTATCGTAAATGTGGTCAGCGTCACCGTCGAGGAAGAAAACTCTGGATTTCGCTATTGGAACGTAAAAGTTGTAGCACCATTCGCCGTCGTAGGTGTTGTCCGATGTTCCAAACTCCGGATCGATACCAGCCTGAGGACCGCCAGCAAATCCGAACTCGTGACCAGCTGCAAGGCTAATCTGACCGGTCGTCCTGACCTTGAAGTCGTTCAGCCCACTTGAAGGCGTCCCGCCTTCCCACTCAGCAACGAGCCTGTAGAAGTAGTTCCCGCTGGGAGCCTGAGCGTCGGGAGAGACCGAGAAAGACTCGGTGTACCAATCATCATCTGGCAGAACACCGCTATTGCTACTCCAACTCTCGACGAATAAGGCGGTCGTTCCATTCTTCAACGGGTCCATGTAAAGGGTGAAGCTTGTTGGCAAGTCACCAACATAATCCCAATGTTGCCCAACATCGCCGTCGAATATACCCACCTCGAACGTCGACTCGTTCGCGGGAATGCCGATATAGGCCACGACCTTTGACTCAATTGTTTCATGCACGGCTGACGCTATCAAGACAAACTTTCCATCATTGGGATCGGCTGATGGAATGCCTTCATAGCTACCCGACTGGATGATGACTCCATCATCCGCGCTATTATCGGCGATGTTTCCCACACATGCAAGCAGACTCCCTGTCAGGAACAAAGCCCCTATTGCTGTAACGAAGATTTTCTCATACAAAGGAATACGCACGTTCCCCTCCCCCTGCTTTCTAACTATATGAGCCTGGCTGAGTATTAATGTTTTCCCCTGGACCGTTGTGGACTTCGCAATCCAGGTCGAAAAAAGGGAAAGGTGGGGACTTGCGTCCCCTTCTAGAGTGGGTGAGCTTGCGTTGTTCTACGGCCCATCAGGCCCTGGCCCTGGCCTCTCGTGGTCCTGATCGCGGTGCCTGAACCTATCCTGACTCTGGTCGCAGTCCGGATCGTTCGGATTCTCCCCCTCGTTCTTATACTGATGCTTGAACTGGTTTCCGTCGTTGTCGCACGTCTCGTTGTACTTGTACTGGTACTGGTACCTGTTCTGGCTCATGTCCTGGTTCTGCGATTCTTGGGCACCGTCCTCGTTGTGCTGGCACTGCGGCTTGTATTGGTGTTTCCACTCGTGGCCGTTCGTGTAGGCGTTCTGCTCCCCCGTGTCTGACATCTGGTCGTCTGCATTGCTCTTCGTGACCGAAGCGGTATCGAGCGCAAAGGCCGTCCCTACTGTTCCCAACAGGGCGATTACCACAAAGGCCGCCATTATTCTTGCGTTCATTCTTTCACCTCCTGGTTCGAGGTCCTCCTCGCAACCATTGTCCTCTTTATCGGCTGAAACGACCTATCATACCTTCGTGAAACCGGTTTCGGAAAATGAAAAGCTCGTGAAATCGGGCAGATTACTGCATCTTAGCTAGCACAATCTTGTTAGTATAACCGTGCCTTTCTTTCGAGATGAGCCCTCTTCCCTCCAACTTATCGATGATCCTCGAGACCTTGGCCTTGGAGAACGGCACCGCCGAAACGATGTCCTTCTGAAGGATTTCTCCTCCGGCCTCAACGACCTTGCGATATACTCTCCTTTCATCCCCCTCGAGCAACCTCAGGGCCATCTGCTCAAAGGACGCGGAGGGCTCCTCGTCGGGCGGGGAAGGGGTTTCCAACGGGATGTCGCTCCTGAGTGCTTCCTTTCCCTTGATGCTTATGACCGCAAGATCCGGGTAGAGCTTGGTCACGCTCCTTGTCTCCGCAGCCTTGGTGGGTATGACAAGATAGATTAGAGAGAGGATTATGAGCATGACTCCGATCGTGATCGTAATCCATCCGACGCTCGTGAGAGAATCCTCCCCGGTCATCCAATGACCGCGGCCGCTACCTGTTTCGGTCACGAAATACGCAAGGGCTATCACGATGAGGATTATGCCGACTACGATTCCAGTCCCGGAGACGGCCAACTTCCTCTTGAGAGCCATGTCACTTCATTAATATCTTTGGGACGTATATCAAACTTCCCGGCCTTGCGTGTTCGAGAGAGCCGACAACGACGGATTCCGGGGCTAAGAAAAGGTATTTGTAGGGACTCGGCAATACCTTGTCGTCCTTCTCGTATCCGGCGCGAAAGGGCATTTTCGCATTCTCAGGGGGAGAGGCATGGAAGACAGCATATTCGAGCCGTACCTGGCAATGAAGGCTATCTTCAAGAAGGACAGGGACATCCTTAGACCTTCTTATATCCCAGAGAACCTGCCCCATAGGGAGAGGCAAATCAAGCAGCTGGCTTCCATCCTTGCGATGGCCTTGAGGGGCGAGAGACCTTCCAACGTCCTGATATTCGGGAAAACTGGAACAGGGAAGACTGCGACGGTGAAGTACCTGCAGAAGGAGGTGGAGAAGGCGAAGAAGTGGTCGCGGGTCGACTACCTCTACATGAACTGCGAGGTGACCGACACGCAGTACAGTGTTCTCCAGAACTTGGGAAACAGGTTCATCGAGGACTTCGACGAGAGGATCCCCTTCACAGGTTGGCCAACGGAGAGGGTCTACAACATGCTGAGGGAGAAGCTCGATGAGGAGAGGCGCGTGGTGGTTGTCGTACTCGATGAGATCGACAAGCTCATCTACAAGAGCGGGGACGACGTACTCTATCATCTGACGAGGATAAACGAGGACCTGAAGAAGGCGAAGGTCAGCATCCTGGGCATATCCAACGATCTCAAGTTCACGGAGTTCCTCGATCCCAGGGTCAGAAGCAGACTGAGCGACGAGAAGATGGTCTTCCCTCCGTACAACGCCGAGGAGCTGAAAGACATACTCGGTCAGAGAGCAGATCTGGCCTTTGACGACGACGTCATCGACGAAAGCGTCACATCGCTGTGCGCGGCCCTCGCGGCACAGGAGCACGGGGACGCGCGGAGAGCCCTTGATCTTCTCAGGGTCGCGGCCGAGATCGCCGAGAGGAACAATGAGAACAAGATCACGGACAGGCACGTGCTTCGGGCGAAGAACCAGCTCGAGCTCGACTGCGTCATCGAGGCCGTCAAGTCGCTTCCCACGCAATCGAAGCTGATCCTTCTCGGCATAATCATGAACGAGGAGATGGGGGCCACGAGGATGACGACCGGCGATGTGTACAGCATGTACAAGCAGCTCTGCCGGAGGACGGGCATGAGCATCCTGACGCAGAGACGCATAACGGACCTCATATCCGAACTCGACATGCTCGGGCTCGTGAGTGCCCGTGTGAAATCCTTCGGAAGGGGAGGTCGAACGAAGGAGATCCAGTCGAGCGTCCCTGCGCTCGAGACGAGACGGGTGCTGGAAAGGGATGAACTCCTCTCGAATGTCAAGAACTTCCGACTGAAGTTCCAGACGACCCTCATATGAGCTCTACTCGGGCTCCCCCTCGTCAGTTCCGGGCTCCTGAACGCTCCGAGGCTCTTCCACCTGTTCCTCGGTCTCTGCATCGAGCGATTCGGGCTCGTCGAGCGTCTCTTCCTTCTCCGCCTCTTCTTCCAGCGGCGTTTCGGGCTCGGTCGCTTCCGGTTCAGTAGTCTCACCTGTTGCCTCAGAAGGTGCTTCTTCCGCCGCTTCCCTGCGCTTCCTACGGAACTCCAGAGCATAGCTGATGCCGAAATCCAGAGCGATCGGAACAGCGATTATCAGTACTATCGCAATCAGAAGCGAGTCCCAGCTGTTCCGCGGGGCAGCAGAATCGTATATCTCGCTGCAGCACGGAGCTCCAGAGTCCCTGAAAAGAGTGAGCTTCAGCAACCCGAACCAGGGGATCTCGCCCCTCGCCCTTCCCTCAATCCACTCCTGCCTGATTATATGGGGATCGGTGCGGCCTCCGTTGTTGTCTCCCAAGGCAACAAACGCACTGCCGTTCTGGTTGCTTGGACCGAATTGGGAGATGTACGTATTTATCGAAAGGGTGACAGTCACATCGTCAAAGCCAACGTCGTAGAGCGTAATCGTACCGTCAAGTCCATAGGGCGACGTGACGTCCTCGCCACCCGACATCTTCCCGGACCAGTCCGGGCCGAGTTCCAATCTGTCCAGATCGGGGATGTCAATGGTCCCGCTCGATTCGTTCCAATCCAATCGGATTAGTGCACGATGTATGATGCTCTTGGCTTCGAAGTGCCCTCCCTCTTTGTAAATGATGACGTCACCGAACTCGCCGTAAGTGCCGTATCCCGAGGCTCGACCCTCCACGTACGTGATTATGTCCGAGCTTGAAGGTGCATTCTGAACGAGGACAAGGTCGCCAGTGTCTATGACTCCAACGAAACTCTCGGTGTCGCTGTGCTGCATGCTCTTGCTCTCGACGACGACCATGGGAGGCCAGTTACCCGTGTAGAGAAACAGAGAGAGAAGAATGATCCCCACGATCAGCGCAGCGACGCCCAGGTCCCGGAGCAGGAAGAGGATGGAACGGATCCATTTCCTCTTCCGGTCCTTCTTCTCCTTGTCCTCGGGTTCTGACTCCATGCGCACCTTCAACGGATAAGATACCAGGGATTTCACTTAAACCTTTCTCGCAGCGCTCTCTGGAAGGACGTCTACGCATCGATCTCGACGACGGTGATGTGCTTGACCAGCGGGAACGCGACGTTATAGACGGGGACCGTCCTTTCTTCGCCCTCGAAGTCGGAAAGAGTGAGCTGCTTCCTCCTCAACTCCGCGACAGGCGTCCCGCGGTGAGCGTGACCGTGGAACACGAGGCTCGGCCTCCTCTCGAGCAGGACCCTCTCCAGCTTCCTGCAGCCCATCTCAGGCCAGTACCTTTCCTCCTCGCCGACCAAGGTCTCGTAGGTGGGAGCATAGTGCAGGAGCAGAATCGTGAATGCGTCGTCACTGAGCATCTCGTCGATCATCGACAACCTGCGGTTGAACCTCTGGAAGATCCCCGAGATGTTGGTCCTCTGCCACCATGTCGGGCGGTCCAGACATCCCGTGCTTCCCACTACCTTCACGTCGAGGCCGTCAATCTCCATCCGAACGCTCTCGTCATCGAGAAAGACCGTTCCATCGTTCTCGCTCATTGACGCCCTGTCCTGCTCGTACTCCTCGTTGCCGAAGACACAGACTATCGGACAGCTGAGACTCCCCTCGATCAGTGACAGGATGTTCTTGAAGACCTCTACCTCGCTCCCATCCGTCAGATCGCCCGCGATGAGGAACATATCTAGGTCCTTGGTCTCCGCGAGACTCTCAAGAAAAGGCCCCTTGAACTTCTCTCCATGAATGTCGCCCACGGCACCTATCCGCACGAAATCTTGACCCTGACCAGTGCAGATAAGCTTTTCTGTCTAGAACTCGAGCTGTGCCATCCCGAGATCATTAACAACGGAGACATCCCCTGCCGGGATGTCCCACAAGCTCAATGATGATGAGACAAGGTTCATAGTGAGACGGATCGAGAGTGGAGAGCACAGCAAGCTTCATGGGATTCAAGGAGGCATGACACATCTCAGAAGGCTTTCTGGTACAAGAATGGCCCAAGGAGACTTCTTGGATGGGCTCAGCGGTTGTGGGAGGATGGTCCATGAGAAGAACCTCTGTTTCCTGTGGACGTCTCGCCTGTCCCCGCTCTTCCGTTGTTGGAGACTCTGGGATAACACATTGGATCGTTTCGGGAGAAAAGGCATCTCTATGCTCTTCTGTCTTGCCTCCTCTCCAAGAACTCCAAATCCTCACGCTTGCCTCCGAATCCCGCCCTGACACCTTTGGACTTCATGATTTCAACTACCTCCCGAAGCTTGTCCATTCGCCTGTCTTCCTTCTCTGGGATGAGGGGATTGACGTGTATCACCCAAGGGTTCCTTACGTAGAAGCGGATTACGACTTGGGAGCCGAATACTTGAATCGCTATGGTTTCGATCTCTCTCAAGTGTGTGAACTTCCATTTCAGGAGGCCGGCGCGGAAATTATCGATGCCCGTTTCGTGCAGATTGAGAGGCCCCGCTTTCGCAGCCATGAAAACCCCATAGAGACTCAGAGAAACGAATGGAACGGAGATCAGAAAGAGGGTCAGATGCAGATGGGAGAATACCCAAGGATACCGGATCATCATGTAGAGAAAGAATATTACAGGGAACCAAAGCATAACAGGAAGGAACAATAGTTCTATCTTCCTCCTTCTTGTCCACTTCCTGCTTTCCCTAAGCAGAAGCCGCCCTTTGTCCTCAGTCATGTCCCTACCACTTCGTCAGAATCCACCCGCCCATATGAAATCGTTTCGGTAACTTCGCAAAACGTGCGCTTTCAAGCACGGGAGCAAGCAGCGAACAGCAAGGATCCTGCAAGGAATAGCAAGGGAGGAGCAAGGTTTCGGCAAGGAACCAGCAAGCGACCTGCAAGGACCAAGCAAGGAACCTGCAAGGATGTAGCAAGTAGGTCCCTGGTAAGTCCCTAGGATGTCACAAGGATTCCACAAGGATCTCACAAGAAACCTAGGCGGGAACCCAGGAGGAACCATAGGACGAGCTAGAGAATGACTGAGGAAGACCTACGGAAAACCCACCGCAAACCTGGAGATTTCCCTGGAATCTGTCACGACTTGGCGGGCGCACACCGCCCATATGAAATCGTTTCGACGGCATTTCGACGGAGGTCTTCAGCAGGGAAGAGATAGACTTCCTGCTGGAGTACTTCGAGCACGAGGTCAAGGGCGAGTACGAGCTCTGCAGAAGGATGGCTCACTGGATCGCGATGGGGGAGGACACGGCTGACAAGCTGACGGAGAAGATGCTTGTAGGGAATTCCAAGTCCGTGAAGGTCGTGAACACCATGCGGGCGGGCGCTCTCGGGCGGATGCAGGAGCTCGGTCCGGTGAGGCGCGAGCGGGACGGGAGGCGGGTGAGGTATCACCTGCGGGATCGGGGAGAGAGACTGCTGGGTTGACGTGCGTGAGTACGCCAGGTCGAGGTGCTTCCGGGTCTGCGCTCCCTTGGTGAAGACGAGCCTGTCCTTGCTCTTCCGTTGTTGGAGATTTCAGGACAACACGGCCTAGAACTCGAGCATCGTGTACGCACCGCTCTCGAGATTGACTATCGGAACGCGGCAGACAAGGGGGTTCATGTTGTGCATCCTCTGAAATGCCGTCTGTGACTGCCAGGTCGAGCAGTTGATCATCACAACTCCCTTGTATTCTTCGATACCGGCCCAGTGGACGTGTCCCGTGGCAAAGACGTCGGGAACCCTGTCGATCGCCAGATAGTCCTCTCTCTCGGGGGCAATCGGGGTCTTCCCGCCGTATATGGGTGCGAGATGACGCCGGATGAGCATCTCCCTCATCCCCGCCAGCGGTCTCTCGTACGACACCTCGGGGAAGGCTCCGACGAAGTCATCGAGGCTCCTGCCGTGATAGGCCAGAATCTCGACACCGTGAAGGCTGAGCAGGCACGGGTTTCCCACGAAAGTCACGTTGTCCTGAAACACCTTCCTCACATCGGAGGGAAGAGCTGGCTGAGGCTCTGCGGGTCGGACGGCATCGTGGTTCCCGGGTTGGAGGATTATCTCCACGTGATCGGGGAGCTGGGAGAGAAGGTTCGCAAGAGCCTCGTACTGCCCGTAGATGTCATCGATCTCGAGGTCCTTGTCCTGACCGGGATAGACGCCTATCCCGTCGACGGCGTCGCCCGGAACGACAACGTACTTCACCCTTCTCGCCAGGTCGTCCGAGTTCCCAAGCCACTCCACGAGCTTCGCCCAGCGGTCGGGAAGGAATGTCTTGCTTCCCACGTGGATGTCACCGAGGAAGGCCACGGACACGGGAACATCGGCCTCGTTGAACCGCTTGCCTCGTGGCACGTCGGGCCTGAACACCCTCTCGGCGATCATCAAATCGTTCTTGCCTGTCTTTCCCACAATCCCGAGGACCTCGTCGGGGATGAAGTCATCCGAGTGCATCTCGGGGGGTATCAGAACCGACACTGTGTCTGTCTCGTCCTCCACATCAAGAATGAGATGACCCGAGCGGGTCCTGTTCACCTTGCGGACCATGCAGACAAAACGGATCTCCCTCATCAGCCGCTTTGCCTTCGAGATGTCCTCGCATCCCCTCAGCTCTCTCCTTTGTTTGAGTATTCCTGAGAGCTGGTGAAACCTGTTCCTGAAATGGCAGTGGAAGTCATCTATCGAGCCTTGGCATGTCGATTCTCCCGTGATGTCCTTCAGGATGCGGATGTCGCTCTCACAGTCCTTGGCGGAAGACCCCACGTCGCGGGTCCTCGGCCTGGGCGGTCTCGGTGCCGCCACTGGTATCCGCTTTGCCTTCTCTGCCGCAAAGACGGCAATCCCTTCCGCCCTGGTAATCTCTTCCATCGTGATCACGAAGGGCTTGTCCCGAAAGCGCGTGAACAGATCCTCGACATAAGAGATCGGGTCCTCCTTCTCCAGGATGTAGCTGGCAGCCTCGGGCTCAAGAAGGGTTCCCTTGTCGAGAACTAAGCTCAAAAGCTTGCTCCGCATTCCATAGCTCATTGTCCGAACAAATCTAAATATCTTTCCACCTCGCAACTCTTATCTCGATGTTCGCGTTCTTCCGCGCGATGAGGATTGAGGTGAGGACTCCCTGCAATCCGACGGAGGACGCACGGAAGGTCGAGCGGGCGATGAAGAATGTCTTTCCAGACCTGGACATCAGAAAGGAGGCGGGGTTCCTCATCGGGACTGGGGCCTCTGCGGAGAGGTTCGGTGAGCTTCTCAAGAACCAGAGGATCAGGTCCGCGGCAAGGGGGGTCTTCCTCTCCTCCCGCTCGGGTAACGAGGTCCATTTCACTCTCAACAAGCAGGTCGCGTTCATAGGAAAGGTGAGCTTTGGGTCGGGTTCCCCGCTCGGAGACATCGAAGTGAAGATAACTGACGAGGACATCGAGGCCCTCATAGATTCCACGGCGCCTAGGATAGGAGATGTTAGCGAGTGATCTCAATAGGTTGTCCCCCGCTCTCCCTGCTTCCCTTCGAGGAGGCTTTGCGGATGGTCGAGGGCAAGTTCGACGGATGGGAGATAGTGGCGGAGGGGAAGCACCTCCTCCCCGCGATCGAGGGCGATCTGGAAGAGGTCGTGTCCAGCCATTCCATCAAGTTCACGGTCCACGCCCCCCTCAGCGACATCAACATAGGCACCCTCAACCCAGGAGTCAAGAGGGAGGCGATCAACCAGTTGGTCGAGGTCGTGGAGATAGCGCATCGTCTTGGGATAGAGAGGGTGACGATGCATCCGGGTTTCCTCTCGCCCATAACGTTCGGCAGGAGGAAGCTTGCCGAGGAGGCGGTCCGGAACTCGGTGGAGGAGATCGAGCGGAGGACGGAGGGGACGGATGTGGTCAAGTGCATCGAGAACATGCCGCGTCTGTTCATCGCGCTCTTCTCGGAGCCCGAAGAGATGCTCGATCTCATCGACGGGACCTCTTTCGAGCTCTGCCTCGACGTGGGGCATGCGAATACGACGGGCAACCTGTCCGCATTCCTCGAGCACTGGGAGAGATTCGCCAGCGTGCACGTGCATGACAACAGAGGGGCGTCCGACGAGCACCTTCCGTTGGGCGATGGAGAGATAGACTTCGAGATGGTGTTCGGTATGCTGCGGGACTATAGAGGCGACTTCGTGGTGGAGTCGAGAAGCGTGGAGGAGGGTTTGGCGGGAAAGCGGTTCATCGAGTCATTGCAGATAGCCGCACCTTAGGCACTGGAACCTCCCCTCGAAGTATCTGGCCTCTTGGAAGCCGCACTGGGAGCACACAAAGCCGAACTGCTGCGGTCCCGCTGTCTGCAGCGGGACTTCCCCTGCCATCTGGACGCCTCCGGCGGGAACTGGAACAGGCTTCTGTAAGCGGAAGAACGCCCCCAGAGCGTCCAGGGCCTTCTTGGAGTAATACATGAAGAAGAGAAAGCCAGCAATCGTGAAGACAACGAACGCCAGGAGGAGGAAGATCACCACGCCCATGTGACCGGCTTCCGAGGAGACGATTACGGAAGCCGCGAAGTAGTCCACAACGAAGTGAAAGAGAATGGAGGCCCAGATGCCCTTCTTCACGTACACGTACCCGAGGATGAGGCCCGCGAACAAGGTTGGAGCCAGCTTGTAGATGTCCCAGGAAGGGATATGAGCAATCCCGAATATCGTCGCAGAGGCGATTATCAGAACCCAGGTGTATGACTTCATCCTCCCGCTCCCGCCAAGGAGCTCCTTGAGAAGCGGCCTGCCACGGACACCGAATCCCAGCGCGATCAGGAACAAGGGAACGCCGAGGAAGACCAGGCGGGTGGCTATCTCCTCGTAGACGGACGCATTCAGGAGCTCGAACAGCAGATACCACTGCGGGTAGCTTTCCGTCGAGGGTGAGGCCGTATCCACACCGACCATCCACAAAAAGAGGAGGTATGCGGAACTGAAGAAGAGGTATGTGCAGAACAGCTGGCCGATCATCACCCAGGAGGTGTCAGTGGACAGTCTGAGTCTCCCGTCCCTCACCGAAGAAGCCATGTCAGAAACGAGCTTCTTGCCGTCAAGGCCGATCGCCAGTAGGAAGGAGACGACGACGGCAGCCACCAAGCCGAGATAGTAGAAGATGAACCCGCCAGGATCGCTGAAACTGAATAGGCTGATGGGGACCGGAGCCAGCACGTAGACCACGACACTGCACTCTGAGCACTCCTGACCCATTATGCCCGGAATGACCTCGCCCACCCCCCAGAACAGGTATCCGGAGATGACAAGAAGAAGAACGAGGAATACGATCATGACTCCGACCCAGACGAAGGACCCGAGGATATGAATCGTCCTCCCCGTGGATTCGTGAAGGGACACTTCCCGATAAGGCGGATAGTAGGCGGCCGCCTGACCGCAGACGGGGCAGTAGTTGCCTTGGAAAGGAGTCCCGCAATAGATGCACTGTGAAACTGGGGGAGCCATCTGGGGAGCGGTTGCCCCGCAATACGAACAGAACCTGCCGGAGAAGGCCCGACCGCATGAGTGGCACACAACGAAATCGCGGGGCGCAGGTCTCGCTCCGAGATCAAAGCCGCACCGAGGACAGAACCGCAGAGGGACTTCCGCTCCACATCTGGGACAATTCACATCTGTGCTACGAGAATCTGTCTATTTAATGGATACGGTGAGGGTTCAGCACATCAGCTTAAATACCCCCAACGCTTTCGTGTGTTTCGCCCTGAACCTCCAAGCCAAGAGGCCAATGGCCAGTTGTGCGGAGGTTGCGGACATCGCACGAACACCGGGGGAAAAACGATGGAAGACCAAAGGAGATCGAAGGTGCATTTCGAGACGATAAGCTCTGAGAAAATCGGTTTTGGAAAAAGCAATTTCCTCGAGGTCGCCCGAAAGAAGGCAACGACAGAGGAGGGGGAGGAGAACGAGTTCATCTCCCTTTCGAGAGGGTACTACCTCGACGATGGAACGGCGAGATTCAAGAAATCCCTCACCATTCCGGACGATCCAGAAATAAGGGAATTCGTGGCTGAGAAGATAAGGACGCTGTAGTGGCTTTTTCGAGCAACGAGACGCCGGCCAGGAATCTGCTAACACTCTTGATAACGAGTCTGCAGAATGGAGATCCGCCAGTTATCCGAAAAGGAAGCCAACCCCGTCGGCCACTGCGTCCTCTTCAGCCTTGAACTTGTCGTAGGCTGATTTCGCCTTGTCGTCCTGCAGGGGCTTCCCGACTTCCTTGAAGATCTCCTTGGCCCGCTCGACGGCCTCTTCGGTGCCCTCGACGAGCAGGAGCGTTCCCTCCATGTCCTCCCCGAGCACCTTCGCTTCCCTAATCGCGATGCTCTGCCTGCTCACAAGATCGTCCTTCAGAGCCTCGTTCATCTTTCCCGTTTTTTCCTTGGGGATGCTGAAGATGACGTACATGATGAATCACTGAGCCATGATTAAGCTCGGGATATAAAAAGACTCGCAGTTTCCGTCAGCTCCACTTGTCTGGATTCGCGTTGTAGTTGAACGTCTCGAATAGAATGCGGCCCGCCAACTCCGGTCTGTGAGACAAGTGATGGAGGAGCGATCCGAGTAGTGGAACTGTTTGGTACAGCTTGTACGGGGGATAGGCTAGTAGTACTCTGCAATCCATCTGTTACCTCGGAGGCATTAGCTTTTAAAAGGCGATAACATTTTCGTTTCGAGGCATGTGCTAATAAGGCCCCCCGAGCCAGAGGACAACGAGGAGCTCATCCAACTCGACAGAGTGGCTCCTGAGGAAGGTTTGGTCTCGTACTACGTGGACAGAAGGCCGAGATACATCCGCCAGCCACAAGTGGAGGGGTTCTTTCCCTACATAGCGGAGGAGGACGGCAAGATCGTGGGAGTCATTTTCAGTTCCATTGATGAGCTCTACGTGAACGGCGAGCCCAAGGCCTGCGACTATGTCTCCAGCCTGCGCGTGCACCCCGAGTACCGAAGAAGAGGGATTGGCGGTGCCTTGATAGATCACGCTGTTGAGAGGGGCAGTGAAGAGGGAGCGGAGCTATTCTGGGCGGTCATCATGGGGAAGAACTTGGCATCTTCTAGGACGTTCACGAAATGCGGCTTCAACAGAGTTGGCGGGCACGGATTCAAGGTCCTCATCTCCAAAGGGCGGAGGAGGTTCTCCGATGCGTTGCTGAGGGAGGCCACGGAGGAAGATTTCGACGACATGGCCACTCTGTTCTCGTCGTTCTATGAGAACCACAACTTCAGGCCGAAGGACACGCGGAAGTGGCTGAGGAACCGTTGCATGATTAAGGGAACGTCGCTCGGTGAGGTATACGTCGCGGAAAGGGACGGGAGAGTCATCGCAACGGTCAGGGCTGCGAGGCAATGGAAAACGACCAAGATGGTCATCACCAAGCTGCCTTTGAGCATGAGACTCCTAAACCCGCTCCTTCGACTGGGGATAGAGGAAGGCTCCCTGCTCAAGATGCTTGACATCGGTGCCCTATCATATTCCCGAGGAGAGGAGATGGCCGCCACCGACCTGATAAACTTCGCGAGGAGGAGGTTCAGGGAGGAGTGCAGGATCGGCTTTGTCCAATACACACGTGGGGGAGAGGAGGAGAAGTTCATGGCCAAGGCCAAGGGCTTTCCCGGATATTCCGATGTGGTGGCGATGAGTCCGGGTCAGGAACTGGGGGAGCTGGACCCCATATTTCCGTCGAGATGACACCCGGGACGAACGACAGAAGATTAAATAGAGATATTGGGATTGGATGCGCGTGAGTGACCTCGGGTTGATACAGGTTTACACGGGGACGGGAAAGGGAAAGACGACGGCGTCCCTCGGCCTGGCGATGAGAGCGTGCGGCCACGGCCTGAAGGCCTATATGATCCAGTTCATGAAGGGAAGGATAGACTACGGAGAGCTGAAGACCGCCGAGAAGATAGATGGTCTGACGATCGAGCAGTTCGGGAGACCGGATTTCGTGGATAAGGACAATCCCGCGAAGGAGGACATCGAGCTGGCAAGAGAGGCGCTCGCGAGGTCAGAAGAGGTCGTTTTGAGCGGGGAATATGACCTGGTCATCCTCGACGAGATCAACGTCGCAATAGAGTGGAACCTGATCGATGTCGGCAGGGTGGTCGATCTCCTGAAGAGGAAACCGAAGGATGTCGAGGTCGTTCTGACGGGAAGATACGCCAGGCAGGAGATAATCGACCTGGCAGATCTGGTCAGCGAGGTGAGGGAGATAAAACATCCATTCAGGCGGGGGATGCATTCGCGGGTCGGGGTGGACTTCTAGCCTTCCACCGTCTTGGAGAACATCAAGAGCTGTATCTCCGGCGTGGTGAACCTGGACTTCTCCTTGAGCTCCTCCGTATTCCCCTCCCGTATGAGGGTCAGGAAGAGAGGATTGCCCTTTGTCAGGAGGTATATCCGCCGCATCGCATCTTCCTCGATTCCCGGGTTTCCCAACAGGAGCTTGGAGTCCTCCTGGCTGAGGCCCTTGAGATGGATCTCATCGACGATTCCGCCCTCGACCATCTTCCTGTCGTAGAAGCGACAGTAGGCGGGGGTCGCCTCCTGCGCGACCACTATCATCTTCGCCTTCTTGATCCTGGACAGCAGATGCGCGAGGGCATTGAAGGCGTCCACGAGGTCCTCGCCCACGATGCTGTAGTTGTCGAAAACAAGCAGGGAACTGGAGTCGCGGAGTTCTCTTCCGAGAGCGGTCATCGTGCCATCGAAGTTGCCCTCTTCGAGCAACTTTCTCACGCTACTGCCACGCTTCCCTGACGCGAAGTGCACGAGCGGCTTGAGCACATCCGTGGCATCATCGTCCTCGGAAAGGTCGCTCCAGAACACTCGCCAGCCTTCGGCCGCATCCAGGAACGTCCTGACGAACGATGACTTCCCATAGCCGAAATGTCCGTACAAGGCCAGAACGGGCGTCTTGCCCGCCAACCACTCACGCATCTGAAGGAGCTCTGCCTGTCTGTTCACGAACTCCCC
This sequence comes from Thermoplasmata archaeon, assembly GCA_023136265.1. Lineage (GTDB taxonomy): Archaea > Thermoplasmatota > Thermoplasmata > RBG-16-68-12 > JAGMCJ01 > JAGMCJ01. Next base: position 1,829 of record JAGLRN010000017.1, on the reverse strand, counting down.
CTTCCCTGGCACGGCCTTGGGCAGAATCCGGCTAGTGTCAAAGACATCCTCCGGACCCAGGTTCTTGAGGACCGCAGTGAAGCTCATCTCATAGAGCCTGGACGCCTCCGAGACCGACAGCTCGGTCTCCCCCGAGCTGGAGCGGACCGTGATCCTTCTCCTCCCGATCTGTTTTCTGATATTGGCGGCCCGCCTGTAGCCCTTCTCGGTCAGGAAGTACATCTTGAGACGCCTTCCAGCCTCATGGACGCGCTCCCTCCTCTCCTCGATCGCGCCCTCCTCCATGAGCTTCTTCACGGAACGTGGGATATGGCTCCTTCGGATACCAACGGATGTCGCGATCCCGGCCTGCGTGATGTCTGGCGGGAAGTCGGTCTGGATCTTCCTGTAATCAAAAAGGTGAACCAGCATCCTGTCATTGACCGTTAGATTCGCCACGTGATATCATCAGGCGGTCGTTATTTAACCATGACGGTAACACGCTCGCGTGGTGCAAAACATGGTAACTACCACACAAGGCTTATATAAACTCAGGCTCTTCTTTCAGAAGCACAGGAGGACGAAGAATGTCGCTCTATAGGAAGCGTTTTTCAAGAAATAATAGTGGCGTGGCCGAGGTCGTTGGAACGATACTGATATTGCTCATCACGGTGGTCATCTTCTCGACCATATTCATATGGGTGTACTCGATGCCAACGCCAGAGGCTTCAACGAAGCTCCAGATGGAAGGAGCGCTGAACCCGATTTATGATACCGGTGTGTGGGACGGGGCAATAATAAACATCACCCACCAGGGCGGAGAGAATCTGTATGGCTGGAGGACAGAGATTTACATACGAGTGAACGATGAGTTCGAGATACTTCAGACCCAGGGAACGATCGGATATGGACCCAACTCTGGGGACCCATACGGACTGAGAGGGGATGATGACTGGTTCATCGGCGAGGTCTGGAGCATTGTGAACCACACCATCCAGCCCGGTGACATGGTCGAGGTTGGTGTGGTCGAATCCATCAAGGGCGAAGTGATCTGGAGCTCCAAGCTCTTGGGAGCCGCGGGCGAGCATCCCCCGCTTTTCGTCCAGAAGTGGTATGACGGCAATCTGGATACGACTGCCAGGGAGGATCTCAGAGGGAACGAGTCGTTCGCGATCTACGTCCAGATAGAGGACAATGACGGGGATTTCGATTCGGACAATGATGTGTTCGTCAACGTGACCGTGCTCTACGATGACTACGGCGTCTTCAGGATGTACGACAACGGTTCCATGGGAGACGATGTGGCAGACGACGGCATCTGGACTGCGAATTATACAGCGTTCGAAGCGGACGACTCCATGGACGGCTCGCTGGTGATCATCACAGCCGAGGATGATGCTGGTCACAATACGACCGCCAGGCTCATCCTCAAGCTTCGAGAGACGACGACGATCTACATCCCAACGCCACCGCCGGATTACAATATCACCACACCGAGGTTTGGCCCTGAACTGCTTCCTGGAAGCGGCCTCCAGCACTATCAGATATTCAACGAGACAGAGTGGGATAAGTTGAGATGGGTAGGCAACTCGACACGGACGTTCGTGAAGGGTGAGAGGATCGTCATAGTCATCGCCAGCCATTTCCTTCCTGACACGAATCTGGACAACAAGTTCTGGCTCTTCATGGCCCAGGCGGGCCTCTCGCCACAACCCATAGTCTATGGTGGCGGCCCGATGGGGCCGAACTCCATTCCCTCTTCGATCGAGGCGTTCGAGCTCGTTGACTACGTGGGCAAGTTCTACGTCTGGGAGTACAGATGGAACACCTCGAGCGCGGGTCACGGCTTT
>JAGLRN010000016.1 GCA_023136265.1 Thermoplasmata archaeon | reverse complement strand
GCGATGGATTGCTGGAATACGGCCACTATTCTCTGAGGATAAAACTGAGATCCAGCTACTATCCTCCACCCGACAATCTCTTCGAGGTCATGGACTTCATCTCGGTCACAGACGAGGACGGCAATGTCCCGGACTATCCGATGATCCTGACCTTCCTTGATGCTAACCACGAGCAACCCTCTGACACCTTCAACTACACCGATAGAATGTACGTGAAGGTTGTCGTCCAGTCCGCCGACGACACGGTCGAGTTTGGGAACGTGAAGATCCAGGACTTCGGGGCCGGCATCCAGATCTGGGCGAAACCAGGCAATACCCCGATAAGCGAAGCCCTCGTAAACAACTCTGTGAGCTACAAGTTCAGCATTGATCTTTCAAAGCCCAATTTCGATCCCTGGCTCTTCGGGGAGAATGCGTACACACTGAGAGTTCTATATCTCAAGGACATCAATGAGGAATACAAGGTCCCGCTCAGCAGGCTCGTCACAATAAATGGACCCAGATGGTATCTGGATGTGGCGAATGTGATCCTGGACTACTCGCACCCCGTCCACGACTACAAGATCTATTCCCTGTTCTACGAGAATCTCGTATTCAAGTGGAATACGTACGAGATTCAGAATTTCGTTCCGTTCCCGAGTCAGCAGGTGCCCCCGTGGGGATCTGGCGCATTCCTGTCCATTGTGTTCGGCGATCTGGATGATGATACAGACCTCGATGTTGTCGAGGGGATTGAGGCGGGCAAGCTGTTCATGTACAGGAACCAGGGCGGACTGGGTCACGACTGGCAGAGAAGGGAAGTGGATGATCTGGGTGCTGCAGTCACTGCCGTTGACGTCGGCTATGTTGACGAAGATCTCCTCGTGGACATAGTTGCCGGGACGGTAGATGGAAACCTGTGGTGGTACGCCAACGACAACAGATGGACGACGACGTACATAGACAATACTGGCTCTGAGATCAAAGCAGTAGTACTCGCCGACATGGACGGTGACGAAGATGATGACCTCGTGGTGGCCACAGGGAATGAGATACGGATATACGAGAACTCGGATGGTATCTTTGGCACAGTGACGACGACGGACTATCTCGCCGAGTATGAATACCCTGGAAATGGAACTGTCTCGGGGGACTATCTCGACACCCAGATGTCCGATGATACGTACGAATCGATCGAGGAGGTAACCGGAACGGCCTATGATACCCAGTCATATGATACCCAGGGTGAGCAGGCGGCCGTGTACGACATCGTTGTCGGGGACTACGCGGACACGCACGCCAACGATGGAGTGTATCAAACGCTTACCGAGGATTACATAGAAGGCCCGGGCATCAACGACTACTGGCTGCTGAGGAATGGCACCGACGAGAACAACGGTCACATGTACAACTTCGGAGACGTGTCGACGGGAACGGACATCAAGCTCTACATCACGAGCTACATCAGTACCGGAACCGAGCCGTTCGATGTTGGTTGGTCTACCGATTCAACTCCCTCCTTTGACTGGAGCATTACAAGGGACGTTAAGGGAACGGACGAGTTCGACCTCGATGCGGCCGGATTCGGCGGTGGACAGCTGTACGTCTGGATAAGGGACAGCGACAACAGCAAGATCGATGCAACCACCGATGGCATGGCGACCACACTCTCGATTGACTTCATGGTCGTGGAGAGTGTCACAGTGAACGGAACGACCAGCACTCTTGATCATGTTTGGAGGATCCAGTCGATTCCGGGTGGTGCACACGCCTACAAGTTCTTCGTTGAGGCCTACCACACGGAAAATGTCGAGGAAGACGACTTCATATTCCAATACTCGGACAGTCCTGGAGGACCCTGGACAGACATGGTCACCATCCCATACACTTCAGACCCGAACCAATACTCGGGTGCCAGTCTTCCCACGACAATCAGCGGCAACATGTACGTCAGGGTAATCGACGCCGACAGTTCAAATGGCAGGCTCGGGAATGACGAGATCTTCGTCGACCACATGTTTGTGAGAAGCTTTGTTGTGAATATCGACCCGTACACGCTGGACCTGGGGAGCGTCGTGAACGACATTGCAGTCGGCGATGTGGACAATGATGATGACTACGATGTTGCGGCCGCGACTCAGAGCGGCAATATTTACGTGCGATACAATGATGGCACAGGAGGCCTTGGCACGGGAGATGTCCTTGCAACCACAGGTGCCGCACTCACCGTTGATCTTGGATACATTGATGGGGACGATGACCTCGATGTTGTCGCGGGAACGGACGATGACAAGATCTACTGGTTCAACAACACCCTCCCCGCCACGACATGGAATAGGACCAAAGTGACGGACACCGACGGTGATGTCAGCGCCATGAGGGTCGGCGATGTCAATGGAGACTTCTTTGATGACATCGTCATAGGAACATCCACTGGGAAGACGCTCTGGTACAAGAACGAGCATCCGGGATGGGCCGAGGACCTCATAGACAGCCGTGACACGGAAGTCTACGATCTGGACATCGGCGACGTTGACAGAGGAGTGACGATCGAGCTAGAGAGGGATTAGTCGCTCTAGGTGCTTGAGGACGCCATCCGCCCTTTCCACCTCAATCAGGGAAAGGACCCTTGACCATTTGTCCGCCATCTTCGACAGTCTCAGGGCGATATATCTCTCCCTTTCCCGCTCGAGCCGCTCGAAACCTCTATGCCTGTTGACGTAAGCGTCGAACTCCAGAACGAATCCCGCAGGTGACTGGGCCTTGAACTTCTTCCCAAGGAGTCCGCGGGAATCCCTGGTCTGCTTCATCACGTCGACAACTGAGACGAAGTTGCAGTAGGCCTCAGTGTACAGGCCCTCATCCATGTCCACAGCCATGCACGGGACCCGCAGGCGTCTCGCAACCGCAATACACTCGGAGTAGCAGGGCGGTGGCTTCCTCACGTCTCCGAACTTCTGCAATCCCTTGATGTAGGCCTCCTCGTGTGTGCTTGACGGCTCTGCCTCTTGACCCCCGAGGGTGCCCAGCGTCCTGAGCTCCTCTTTTGAGATGCAGATGCCCAGCGCATCCGGCTTGGTCTCTTCAATCGCCCGCTCGACCTCCTCCGCCTCGCTGACGAGGCCCCTTATGACCGGCAACACGAAAATCCTGGAACCGCCCCTCCCAACGGGATCCATCGAATCACTTCTTCCGTTCTGATATCAGGTCCAGCATCTCTTCTCTGTCCTTGACCTTCTTGAGCTCCTCGTCGCGGATGATCGGCGTTCCTTCTATGTTCCGCTTCACAGTGAGCCGCCTGACGAAAATGACAGAGTCCTTCTCGACAACGCTGGAGATGTTCGCTACTACCTTCGCCTTGGTCGACAGGTCCGATTCTCTTCTTTCCAGACCCGTGAGCAGGATCACCTTCTTGTCCCTTGTCACGGCATCGAACGGGCATCTGACGGTCGGCACGATGCTGTAACCAAGCATGGACAGATGGCCGAAGACATCCCTCTCGAACTGGTCGAGCCGATTCCACGACATCATGATCTCATCGGCATCAGGTTTCAGGTGGAATGGGTCCACGGCCTGGACGATAGGCTGCCCCAAGAACTCCTCGAGCTTCAGGGCGACGTCCACGGTGGCGCCCATCCCGTCCTCGTACATCTGGATCGTCCGCCTGGACACACCTGCGATTTCCGCCAGTGTTCCCAGAGAGATGCTCTTTCTCTCCCTTGCCCTTCTTAGGATCGACCCATCGAGCTTCACGTACAGGCCGCCAGGTGCCGAGAACATGAACGGTGGTACGCCCTCGACAAAGATGTCCGTGAACGTGCCGACGGTAAGAGTCGGGATTCCAAATCGGGAGTAGATCGCCCCGCCCTCGAGTTTTCCGGCCCCACTCTTCCCCGCCAGTATGAGAGGCGTCCCCTCGAGACAGGACGCGATCATCTTCAGCTCCTGAGAGCGTTTCCTGCCCAGCGAGTCGATGTTCAGAAGCACTTTCGTGACCAGCAGCATGTCGTCCCGCCTGGCGACGAAATCGAAACTTATCCTCCTGGTGTCTAATCTCTGCGAGAGATAGAATCCGGTCTTCGCCAGGATTTCCCGAGCCGCATCGATCATCTGCTGGCGGTTCACAATTTCAATAGGTGGACTCTTCTATATAAAGATAATCAGCTGGCTGGAAGCGGATCTTGGCTCATTGAGCCCTTGCCAGCTCGCTTGACATCGGACGTGCCTTTCCGGGAAGGTTTATAGAGTGCTGACACTATCGAGAGCGGGATGAGCGCCGTCCTCAAAGATGGGGAGATCGAGATCCTTGACGAGTCGGAGGCTAGCCAGATATACAACAAAGGCTTTTTCGGCAAACCCCGGTCCGGAGGTTCGCTCAAACTGGAACTCATCGAGGGCCTCTACCTGGTTGAGAGCGGAAGGCTAGAGGTGGAGATGGGCGGGAAGAAGGTCGACGCCAACACCCTCATCCGTCTCGGTCACAAGAGGGAGGGGAACTTCGAGATTAGATACCTCGTATACAGGGATATGAGGAAGAGAGGATACGTCGTCAAGTCAGGCGTTGGCCCTCTGGATTTCCGTGTCTATCCGAGAGGAGGGGGCCCTCCGAGCGCGACATCGAAATACTGGGTAATTGCGCTCTCCGAGAGGATGGTCTTTGATTTGAAGGGGCTGATCGGGCTTCTGGACAGGGCTGTGGCGGCCCGGAAATCGCTCCTCGCGGCGGTCGTGGACGAGGAGGGCGACCTGACCTACTACAAGGTCTCCAGAATCAGCCCGAAGGGACGAACGGTAGAAAGGAAGACGAAATCCCCCGCCGAAGCGCTCTTCTTCGGCGACAGAGTCATGATACTGGACCCGGGGGAGGCCAGGAGAATCCACGAGAGCGAGTTCTTTGGACGATTGATCGGAAGGAGGCTTCAGCTGTCGCTGATCGAGACCGCGTTCCTGATGAAGAGGGGTGACCTCAGGGTTGTGAACGGAAGAACGGGGAGAATGATCTCCCAGACCACGTTCCTCAAGGAAGCTATAAAGGCACAGGCGGATTTCAGGATGAGGTTCAAGGTCTATGAGGACTTGAAGCGGAGGGGAATCGTCGTCAAGACGGGGTTCAAGTATGGCTCGCACTTCCGCGCCTACAAGGGGGACCCGGGAAGCCACCACGCGAAGTACTTGGTCCATTCGTTCCCGGCGAACTACAAGGGCATGTGGCCAGAGGTGAGCAGGGCCGTGAGATTGGCTCACGGGGTGAAGAAGGACATCCTGTTCGGTCGAGTCGGAAGGGAAATCGACTACGTTAGGTTGTACAGAATCAGACCCTAGAGCTCGATCTCGATGCCCAGCTCGAGCGTCAGCTCCTTGTATCGGTTCCTGATGGTGACTTCTGTCACACCTGCGACATCCGCGACCTCTCTCTGCGTCCTTCTCTCGTTGGCGAGTATGGACGATATGTAGATGGCAGCCGCCGCGACCCCGGTGGGTCCTCGGCCGGACGTGAGTTCCTTGTCCGATGCGTCCTTCAGAATCTCGATTGCCTTCGACTGGACCTCACCGCTCAGTCTTAACATGCTGCAGAACCTCGAGACGTAGTCCTGAGGCTTGGTCGGCAAGAGCTTCAGCTTGAGCTGGCGCGTCATGAAGCGGTATGTCCTCCCGATCTCCTTCCTTCCCACTCTCGATGACCCAGCGATCTCGTCGAGTGTCCTAGGGACGTTGCACTGTCTGCACGCCGCGTAGAGCGAGGCCGCCACGACGCCCTCAATGCTCCTCCCGCGAATCAGGTTCTTGGACACCGCCTTCCTGTAGATCATCGCGGCCGTCTCCCGGACGTTTCTGGGGAGTCCCATCCCGCTTGCCATGCGGTCGAGCTCGCTAAGGGCGAACGCGAGGTTCCTCTCCGTGGCGTTTGAGACCCGTATCCTCCTCTGCCACTTCCTCAGCCTGTACAGCTGAGCTCTGTTCCTCGTTGGTATGCTCTTGCCGTACGAATCCTTGTTCTTCCACCCGATGGTGGTTGAGAGTCCCTTGTCGTGCATCGTGTATGTCATGGGAGCGCCCGTCCGGGCGCGCTTCTCGCCTTGTTCGACATCAAACGCCCGCCACTCGGGTCCTTGGTCTATCATCTGATCGTGTAGAACAAGACCGCATTCCTCACAAACGAGTTCTCCCCTCTCGTAATCTCTGGTGAGGTGAGAGCTCCCACACTCTGGACACCTTGTAGCCTCGGCCGCGGTTTCGACTTTCCTTTTCTTCTTTGGCATGTCTGGCCCCCATTATTCTAGGTAGAGCTCCTTACCAATCACTCCCATCAGTTTCTGCTTTCTCGATGTCGGTTTCACAGTAACGTAGGGGCGGGAGACTAGGCCGAACACCCTTTCGACCAGACCGATCTGCTTTCCGTCACTGGTGAAAACCTTCTCTCCCAAGCTCGGAGTGGCTTCGGCACGTGTTACCAGCTTTCCTCGATAAGAGACGTCCGACACAATTCCCAAACGTTTCATCTGCTCTCCGACATGGGAAACCTGACTGGTTTCGTTGCCATACCTAGTACTGTATTTAAGGCTTTCGCAAATCTTTATTGATAGAAGACGGGCTGCGGGCCTGTGAGCTCTCTCGGACAAAGACAATCCTTTTAATATGGTTTGATGATTGAGCGAGCGATGGTCGAAAGACTGGTTCAGCACAAACACTGCAGGCAGTGCGGGCGGGCGGTTCCCGGGAAGGACGTCTTCTGTTCGAAGGACTGCGAGAACAATCACAAGAGAATGTTGAGGAAAAAGAAGAATCAGCTTCTCCTGCTGTATGTGAGCAGCTTCGTGATACTCATTCTCATTCTCCTCCTGAGCTGGGGGTTTCCCCTCTGAAGGTCTGCTTAGGCGGGACCTTCGACAAGATCCACAAGGGACACAAAGCTCTGCTCGCGAAGGCGTTCGAGATAGGCGACGAGATTGTCATAGGCCTCACCTCGGATGAGATGGCGCGGTCAGAGAAGAGCTACTCGGTGTCCTCGTACGATGCAAGAAAGGCAGCGCTCAGCAACTACCTCGCGGCCAGCGGACACTCCAACTTCGAGGTCGTAAGCATCGATGACAGGTTCGGACCGGCGAGGACCGAACCGATTGACGCGATAGTCGTCTCGAGGCAGACGAAGAGAGCAGCGGAGGAGCTCAATGCGGAGAGGATGAAATCGGGACTCGGCCCCTTGAGGATCGTCGAGATAGACATGGTCCTTGCCGAGGACTGCGCTCCTGTGTCCTCAAGCAGGATAAGGCTCGAAGAGATTAACGAGAAGGGCAAGATGGTTCGCCCGCTGGTCGTCAATGTCGGGTCGAAGAACAGGACGAAGATATGGGCGGTCCGGGACGTGTTCCTGAAACTGTTCGGCAAGGTGGAGGTTCATGGTGTTCCGGTGCCCTCCAGCGTGCCCAAGCAACCCATTGACGAGGAGGCCGTTCGGGGCGCCATGAACCGCGCCGAGGCAAGCCTCGGGGAGGCGGACTTCGGGATCGGGATAGAGTCGGGAGTCGTCTGGAACGAGGAGGCGGGTTCGCATCTCTGCGTTCAGTTCTGCGCGGTGATGGACAAGCTCGGGGAGGTCACAACAGGACACAGCGCGGGATTCATGTTGCCCGCCAAGGTCGCGGGGAGGATTCTGGCGGGAAGCGGTCTCGCGGAGGCTTTGGCGGATGTCGAGGGTACCCCAACGGAGGAGGGCAAGGGTGCTGTCGGACTCCTTTCCGGCGGTCTGATTTCCCGCTCAAGTCTCTGTAAGTCCGCGGTTCTGATGGCGCTGATCCCGCGAATCCGCAGAGACCTCTACTTCCCAGTCTGAGCAATCCTTGGAATCTCCGACTTCTATTCTCTCTGCCCTTCGGGAGGGAGCGTTCTCCTTCCGAGGCAAACAGGCGGGCGGGAGTTCCTGCCCTGCTCGAGCATTCCGACGGACTATTGAAGGAATCGACGTAGCAGAGTATAGGATTCCTATAGCTCGCGTACAGGATTCGTATAGAATCCCTATGGAAACAGTATAGGATTCCTATGGGATTTGTATGGGAATTGTATGCGATCCGTATGAGTATCTCATGGTCATCTCCTGAGCATCCCCTGAGCATCTCATGGGATGAGTATGGAACGACTATGGAAAGAGTATGGGGAGAATATGGAAGTGGAGAGGAAGGCCTTGACCGTTCAGGGTGGTCCTTCGCAAACCTTTATACTCTTTCCATCAATGACGAAGCGGGGGTTGCATGGCTGTCAAGGTAGCAATCAATGGTTATGGGACTATCGGCAAGAGAATTGCGGATGCGGTAGCTTCCCAAAATGACATGGAAGTGATCGGTGTAACGAAGACCAGACCGACCTACGAAGCGAAGATGGCGGTGCTTAGGGGCTTCCCCTTCTACGCGGCATCCAAGGAGTTCATGGAGAGATTCGAGGCCAAGGGCATCGAGGTTCAAGGAAGCCTCGACGACCTTCTGCAGGAGGCGGACGTGGTCATCGATGGGACCCCGAAGAACAGCGGCTACAAGGAGGTCTACGAGAAGGCGGGCGTGAAGGCCATATGGCAGGGAGGCGAGAAGCACGAGCTGACAGGTCTCTCGTTCAACGCCCTCGCGAACTACGATGATGCCTTTGGCGCCGACTGCCTGAGGGTCGTGTCGTGCAACACGACCGGGCTCATAAGGACGCTGTACCCCCTCCACAAGGAGTTCGGGGTGGAGTTCGTCATGGCCGTGATGATTAGGCGGGGAGCGGACCCTTGGGACACGAAGAGGGGGCCGATCAACGCCATAGAACCGGTGCTCAAGGTGCCGTCACACCACGGCCCGGATGTGCAGACGGTCATGCCCTACCTGAACATCCAGACAACGGCCGTCAAGGTCCCGACGACGATAATGCACCTCCATTCAATGATGGTCAAGCTGAAGCAGGACGTAAGCACGGAGGATGTCCTCAGCCTCTGGGAGGATTCCCCGAGGATACTCCTTGTCGAGGGCGAGGAAGGGATCAAGTCCACCGCTCAGATCATGGAGATGTCCAGAGACATGGGCAGGACCAGGACGGACCTGTACGAGATAGCCGTGTGGCGGGATGGCACCCACGTCGTGGGTGATACGCTCTACTACTACCAGGCGATTCATCAGGAGTCCGACGTCGTGCCCGAGAACGTGGACGCAATCAGGGCCATGACGGAGATTGAGAAGGAAAATATGAAGAGCATCAAGAAGACGGACCTCGCGTTGGGCATAGAGTGCTGATCATTCCAGACGCTTGACCGCCCGAGAGAGGACGCCCATGAGGGCATGGTATTCCCATTTCGAAGGCACCGCCCTGCCCATCATTCTTCTGAACATGACCGAAGTCCTCTTCTTCTTGTGCTCTGGATAGTTGATGGCGTCCAGCAGCTGTCCGAAATAGTCATACAGCAGCTCCTTCTCCTTGCCGGAGGCTTCCGTGGTTCCCTTTTTCGATGCCTTCGACATGTAGATTTCGTACAGGATCACAGTGACCGCGTGTGAGATGTTCAGAACCGGGTATTCCTCGTTCGCGGGTATCTTCACAAGAACGTCGCATTTCGCGATTTCATCCTTCAGAAGCCCGTAGTCTTCTCTTCCGAAGAGGAGGGCAACGGCACCATCGAGGTCGGCGATCTTCTCGACTGATTCCCTCGGGTCTGCAGAGATCCTGGCGAACTTCCTCTCGCTCTCGGTGTCGACGGATGATGATCCGATGACGAAGTCCACTGAGGACAGTGCTTCCTCCAACGTGTCGACCGTTCTTGCGGAGTAGAGCACGTCCTTCCCCCACTTCGCCCGCTTGACTGCTTCCTCTGCGATCTCGCAGGGATTGACGAGGACTAGTTTCTCCATCCCGAAGTTCTTCATCGCTCGGGCCACGGCTCCGATGTTACCCGGGATCTTCGGCTCAACGAGAACTACCTCAAAATCCGGCATGATTATCGGTATATACTAACCGACTAATATTGTTGTGATGCGAGTGGCCATCAAGTTCGCCTACGATGGAACGCGCTTTCACGGATACCAGAGACAGCCAGATGTCAGGACGGTGGAGGATGATATCATCAGGAGTCTCAGGAAGGCGACCATTGCCACCGATGTGAAGGGATCGAAGCTCCAGAGCGGCTCCAGGACAGACAGAGGAGTGAGCGCTCTCGGGAATGTTCTGGCCTTCGACACGGATTTCGATTTGGACGAGATAATCCCCGCTCACAACGCATACGCAAGGGATGTCTGGTTTCACTCGTTCGCCGAGGTGGATGATGACTTCAACCCGAGATTCGCGAGAAGCAGATGGTATCGCTATCATCTGAGAAAGAGGGAGAACGTCAAGACGCTGAAAGAGGTTGCCAGCGTATTCGTGGGTGAGCATGACTTCGCGTCCTATACGAAGGATAGCAGGGACACTGTGAGGAGAATAGACTCCATCGAGATCGGGCAAGAGGGTGATTTCACGGTCATCGACGTGAGAGGAAGGGGCTTCCTCTGGCAGATGGTCCGGAGGATAGTCAGGGCCGTGGAGTGCTGTGAACGGGGTGATGCGGAACTGGGGACGCTCAGGGCTGCCCTCGGGGGCGAGAGATTGGACCTGGGCGTCGCTCCTCCGGAGCCGCTCTTTCTCATGGATGTGGAGTATGGCTTCGAATTCCAGACGGAAGGGAGATATCTCGAAGACCTGAGGGCGACTATGAGGGACTCTCTGTACTCGGTCGATCTGCGGAAGATGCTCTTCTCCCGGATGGCTCACATCTGCGATTCCTAGGCGATTGCACCTGGTCGGAAGGGGTGCCAGAAATCGTGTTCCAACAAACTTTTATATGACCGTGCGTATTGCGACATTCACGGGATGTACTTCTATTCAAACCGGTAGAGGAGGACAAGAAATGTCGGATACTGGAAAGACAAAATTGTTGTGTGCAGTTGTGATCGGGGCGATGATGCTGTCGGCGTTTACGATTCTCGTCCCCATGACTGAGGCCAGGGTGACCAGCGTCCCTGAGACCCTCAACGACTTCCAGCTGCCGCTGACCGAACAGGTCATCGAGAGCGCGGGAGAGGCGAGGTCACCAGAGGCCAATATGAACAAAATCGTGTCCCCATTGAGGGACTTGGTGAACACCAAGGGTTCGAGCGAGGTTGTCATCACGACGAATGACCTGCCAGAGCTCGCCACCGTTCTGAATCGAATCGACACGCGAAAGCCTGTCGAGGACGATGAGAAGGGCAATGGCAGATTCATGCTCAAGCCAACGAGTGCCCCCGGCAAGGTCGTTGCTCAGCGAGTTGTCATTCCCAACATGGCTCTCGATGAGATAGCGGGCCTGGAGGGCGTACTGGCAATCGAGGTTCCACCCTCTGCAGAGACGATGGAATACGACAGTCTGGCAGTAGAGGAGGAAAAGAGGCTGCTTGATGAGTGGCGGACTGGACTGAAAGAGAAACCAGAAACCACCATCCCAGCATCGTATGGAACCGTGAACGAAGTCGGTGCCATGCAGGTCTGGAATGACTTCGGCTACAACGGCACCGGAGTGAAGGTTGCCGTGCTTGATACAGGAATAGATTTCGCACATCCGAATCTAGCAGGACGATGGGCAGTCGACGATAATCCTGGCTCAATGTACTATGGATGGCCGATAATGCTCCACGCAGGTTCACTAGATCTCATGACCGGTATGTGGACGGCAGGAAGCGATTGGGACCGTTATCCGTATCCTGTGTTTGCGACTTACGGTGAATCCTCCTGGTACTCTGATACGAGTTACCAGGTTCAAGTGGACCCCGCAGGAAATGTGCTATACCAGGACGGCCACAATGGACAGTACACGAAGAGGTACAACCCGAACGGATTCGGTGGCGTGGTGAAGATGGACTTCATTGACAGAAACTACTTCGTGGGCATTCCCGGTAACCCTGGGTCCATCGAGAGCGCGAGCGGGTGGTTCCACCTTGGCATTAACAAGGATGACCAGCTGACGGCCATCCACACAGAGAGGGCCGGCATCCTGGTCGTGGACTCGACCATACCGTTCGAGTATGATACCGTATACGTCGATTTGGATAACGACTTGGACTTCACAGATGAGATCGGCTGCAGCAAGGCGCAGCCTCTCTGCTACAAGGATGTGAACATGGACACATTCCCTGATATTTCTGGAGGCTTGCTGTACTATATATCGGACACGATGACCTCGATAACAGGTGAGACCGTGATCGCCTCCGCGGTCGGCGATGAGACATCAGCCTCGCTGGCAGACGGGTACATCGTTTCGGACATATTCGGGTGGGATCCTTACATATCAGACCTCCTCTACCAGGATGGGAACTACTGGCCCAGTGCGACGGAGACGATATACCAGGATCTCATTCTGAGTGCCACGGGAGGCGAGACCGGGACATCTGTCTTCCTCGATGACACGAGCTGGAACTTCAACACAGGAGCTGCTGTGGATGCGACTTGGGTCCTTCAGAACTACGATGTCTCGTTCATCTACGCTCTCGAGAACTCCACTGATACCCTCACTGAGGGTGTCGATTTCGACCTGAATTACAGCTCGGGTGAGATCACATGGCTCAGGGACTTCCCAGTGGGAGATTACGTGTACATCTTCTATCAGTTCGATACTTGGACAATCGATTTCAACACTGGCGACCTCACCTTCATAGCGCCCCCCATCGCTGGTGCTCTGGTGACAGCAGACTACGACACTGGACTCCCGTTCCCGTACAGCGTTCAGTTCACTACAGACAACGGATATGACAACTTCATTCCTGCGAGCGGGGACTTCGTTGCCTTCTTCGGCAACTTCAGAACCGGCTCGGGTTCGGGAGACTACCATGGAACACTGGTGTCGACTTCGCTAGCCGGCGTTCCAGTGGGGAATACTGGTGGTATTTTCGATATTTGGGGTGTGGCTCCCGGAGCGACGATAATCGGTATGGATCTGTTTGACTATTCTCCAAGCATCCCTCTCTACGAGTTCGCTGCACATGGATACGACGGCATACCAGGAACGCTTGATGATGCGCAGATCTTCACAAACAGTTGGGGATACACGACTCTGATCACCTCCGGCTTCTCGGACGATGAGAGGTTCCTGTGGGATCTTACGACCAACTACAACCCAGAGATGACCATATTCTTCAGTGCTGGGAACGAAGGCCCCGGATATGGTACAATCGGGACTCCTGGCGCAGGGCCTGGTGTCATAACGGTTGGCGCCGGCACTAACATGAACTACAGATACCTCTTTGGATATGATGGTAGCGAGGGCTACTATTGCTGGCCTTTCGGCTCTGGTGACAAGGGTTGCGGACCGTACGGAGACATCGCTGACTTCTCCAGCAAGGGACCAACCCTGCTTGGAACGCCCGAGCCAGATCTCTTCTCTGTGGGTGCTTTCGCACTTGGTGGATATCCAATCAACTACGGTTATCTCCAGGGATGGGGTATGGATGGTCTGAATTCATGGGACCTCTGGAGTGGAACATCCCTGAGTGCTCCCGTCACTGCCGGAGTGGCTGCTCTGGCGTACGAGGCTTACAAGGATGTTCACGGAGTGTGGCCTACGTCTGAATACGTTCGACAGGTGCTCCTCTCAACAGCGACGGATATGCACACTGACGTTCTGTCCCAGGGTTCCGGATGGGCGGACGCCTACGGAGCCGTTGCGGCCATGATGGACAGTCAAGGTGTAATCTCTGATACGGAGAAGTGGGTGCCAGGTGGATACGAGGGAACACACCGAGAGGGTTTCGTCAACTTCATGGAACCGGGAGGACCCTCCGATAGCACAACGATAACGCTCACCAACCTGGGCTCTGCTGCTGAGACCGTAAACGTGTGGGACGGCGTATACACGAAATCTGGCGAGTTCATCTATGATTGGGACCATCCCGGAACCCCTTGGCCCGCCAAGGATTACCTGGGTATCCTAAACACAACAGGTCTTTGGGCCACTGATGGAACTCCCATCCTTCAGCAGGACATCTCTGCTTTGTGGAACAATGCTGACTTCATGAAAGTGACCGTGATTCGAACACCGGACGATCTCACTGGTGACCCCTACTCGTACATGGAGTTGTACGACTGGTATGACACACCGCACTGGGAGCTGGGCGAGTTCATCGCGGAGGCGCTCGTTCACAATGAGGTGAACGAGACGATAATAATCGGAACGTATGGCGAAACGAAGGCTCTGACGTCCAATCCCTCCTTCGGAAGCTACTGGTTCTACCTGGACGGAGCGTTCATGACCGACGGTGTCGACTACACATATGATCCTGCCACCGGATGGGTATTGCTTATGAATCCGCTGGCGGACGGAGAGGTTCTCACCGCGACCTACGACTGGTATGAACCCATCAGCAATGGAGACAACTTCCCGCTGGCGATGGACAGTGTCGTCCCAGGCTCAGTCACAGCTTACTTGAATGGCGCACCTTGGAGCGACGACTTCGGGGCCAATTGGACAATGGACTTTGGCAATGGAGTAATGTGGATATGGATTGACCTCCAGCCGGGAGATGTCGTTGAAATCGACTATCAGTGGGATCACCCCGGCGTCTGGGATGGCGCCCTCGAGCACACACGAATGATGGGGCTTCTGCCAGGAGGAGGAGCAAACAGCGTCTCAGGATATCTCCACCAACCGGCGACCAGAATCCATCAGGGACTTGTCATAAGCCTGAGGGATGTCATGGGGACAGGGGGACCAACGCCATTCATTGTGGAATTCTTCGAGAGAACGAACTGGGCGTGGATGACCGATGACAGTGGTGGCTCAGTCTTAGTTCCAGCAGGCGGCACCGCGAGCTTCACGGCTACGATGACTGTACCCGCTGGAGTGGGCCCAGGATCCTATCAGGGTGCCATCTACTACGAGGATTCCACTGGAAATGTGAGCACGATTCCTGTGCTCGTGAACATCGCGGTGAGTGCCTTCCCGGCATTCTTCGGAGGTGGCACACCGGTTGATTCCCTCCATACCAACGATGGATTCATCCAAGGCCAGATAGGCCCTCGAGGAACCGGCGATACAAGATACTTCTGGATCGACCTTCCACCCTTGGAAGAAGGGACGCACATCCTGGACAACAAGAAGATGATATTCAACCTATACTGGCAGAACGAGGCTTCGGACATAGAGGAGTTTCTCTTCATCCAGGTCGACGACCCGACATGGACCGATGATGCCATGTGGGGCCCGTCAACGATGACATTGGAGCAATACACAAAGGAGCTGGGCGGCGTCACTGACACCATCAGAGGTGATGCTGAGTATATGGGCTCTGACATAGTACAGGGACTCATCGCAATGAGGTATTCCGCAATCATGGCCACCGGCCTCGTGGAGACGTTCACATCTGATGTTGGCTACATGCAGGTGGACCCGATCGACCTACGCATATCAACGAACCAGTTGGCCGGTTCGAGAGGGGCCACCGTGACGGCGAACGTTCCCCTGACCGACGGCATTGGTGCGGCTGTGACGGAGGCCTCATCGACTCTATACGCGGCTCTCCCGGTAGACCCGTACCCAGACCCAGGAGGGAGCTTCTCCGTGTATCTGTACAATGCTCCCAATATTCACACGACAGTCGTTCCGGCTCAGACCATTCAGGCGAAGTGGTCGCTCTTCTTCTATAACGGCGCCGCAGACGTTGACATGGGAGTATTCTACGATGCGGACTGCGATGGCGTCTACAGTGTGTCGGACGAGCAGGATACTAGTCACGTCGCATCCTCGGCCAACAACCCGGAGGTGTACTCCAAGCAATTCCCAGATCCTGGATGTTACATGATACACCTAGCCGGATACGATGTTGCCCCAGGATCGCTCGGTGACCTGACATTCGAGCTGAGCCTGATCGGAAAGGGTCTGTTCAGCGCCGAGAATTACGATACCACAACGGTGCCACCGAACACGCCCTCGAACTTCGACATCACCTGGGATCTGCCGGGAAGCACACCGGAGGGTGCCATCTCATCGCTCATCATCGTCAGTCCGGGACACGCTCCATACGCATTGACACAGCCGATCGTGATTGACTACAGATACGACGTGACCCCACCGTCCATCCTCGGGTACTCCCCGTCGGAGGGCGCTACGGTCACAGATCCGTTCTATCCCATAACCTCGGCCATGCAGTCCGTTCCAGCCCTTGATGGAGACATAGTGCCGGGAACGGGCAGGATATGGCTCGATGGAACTGAGATTACTCATCTCTCGATGGAGACGACGGCCTTCGATTCGGATGGTGACACTCCACAGGCCAAGTACTGGCTCCAGAGCGTGGCATACGAACCGGTTGCACCGATGGAGGACGGCTGGCATTCTGTGATGGTGACGGCTACGGATTCGGCGGGCAACGTTGGCTCGTTCAGCTGGTCATTCATCGTCGACACCACAGCCCCCGCGCTGTCAATCACTTCGCCAGCAACGGACATGACGACGAGCTTGACGACGATCGACGTCTCAGGGACCGCTGAGCCCGGGGCCGCGGTCACAGTCTCGGGCCTACAGGCGACCGTCTTGGAGGATGGCTCGTTCCACTACAGCGGCCTACCGCTGGAGGATGGGGCAAACGCCATAACGGTCATTGCGACGGATGCGAACGACAACAGCGCGATAGCGGTGAGAACCGTAACCTACGATTCGGCCATCCCGGCACTGAGCGGTCTGGTCGTTTCACCGTCTGGTGTCACGAACCTCGAGTCGGCCACAATCACCGGAACGTTCGATGAGATGGTCACACTGACAGTCTCTGGAATGGTCGTTCCGCTCAATCACGACGGGACCTTCATGATCAATGTCCTGCTCGAGGAAGGCGCCAACACCATCGTCATGAATGCCTACGATGCTGCAGGGAACGTGTTCACAAAGGACGACATCGTTGTGACCAGAGACACCATTGCACCGACCCTCATTGTTCAGTTGCAGGGTGTGGACGGTGAGACTGGGGAAGCCACTGACGCGGAGATCACAATATCGGGCACTGTCACCGACAACGACGATGTCAAGATCGTGTCTGTCAATGGGCTCCCAACGGTTCCAGATGCCAACGGTCAGTTCAGCAAGGACATTGCTCTGAGCTTTGGAACGAATGAGATCATCGTGACAGCTGTCGATGAGGCCGGAAACTCGGTCGTGCAGGGCTTCTCGGTCCTGTGGTCACCCGAGAACGTGCTTAAGAAGCAGACGTACACCACTTTGATACTGATGGCCCTGGCCGTAGTCCTCCTGATAGTAGGCCTCATGGCAGGGTTCTTCGTTGGAAGGGGAGCAGCCGTCCCGGAGGAAGCTTATGAAGAGGAAATCCCAGAGGAGGAAGCTCCTGAAGAGGTCTTCGAAGAGGAAATGCCAGAGGAAGTAGTTGAGGAGGAGGCTCCGGAAGAAGAGGAGGCCCTCGAGGAGATCGAGATGCCGGAGGAGCCGATGACAGAGGAGCCTGGCGAGGAGCCGCTTGAGGAGATCAAACCTCCAGAGGGGGGTGAACCATGAAGGCGAAACTTCTGGCAATGGCGTTTGCCGCACTGCTTTCACTGAGCTTTGCCGCCTCCGTGCTCGGGGCAACTCCAGAGGAGATGTCCGGAATGTATGGTGGGGACTTCACGATTGCAGTGAAGGACCCGGCTCTCGAACTCAATCCCAAGCTGGCGACCGATGATGCAAGCTGGAATATCATCGACCTGCTGTACGACTCTCTCGGCCGGATGGATCCTGTCACGCTGGAAGTCGTTCCATGGGTGGCGGAGAGCTGGACCGTCGAGGGCGACGATGTCACCGTTGTGCTCAAACCGAGTGCGGTGTGGCACGACGGGTCAGCGGTCACCGCCTCCGATGTGGAATACACATACGAAATGTTCTACACGGGTTACTCCGTCAACGTCGTCTCCCCGACCGAGGCTGTGTTCACCTTCGCGAGCGGTGGCGGCATGTTCATGACGGAAGGCCTTCAGAAGCCGCTTGTCAAGTCACAGGACTCGAGCCCCTCGCAGGGTTGCGGAGCGTTCGAACTCTTGGACAGGGTCGCTGGCGACCACGTGACGATAGGTGCCTATGACGGCTACTTCGAGGGCAGACCCTATCTGGACACAATCGAGTTCATCGTCTACCCTGACATGGACACGGCAGCAGTCGACCTGATGGATCAGACGATCGACATGATTGGCTGGACATTGTCCTCGACCGACCCGACAGACATCAGGAGCAATAACAAGACGATACTCGACCAGCCGCACCTGGCCGTTGTCAACAACCCCGGATTCGAGTTCCTGTACTTCGGGTTCAATCCGATCGATGAGCTGACCTCTGAGGAGCTGAGGGTTGCCCTTGCGATGTTGGTCAACAAGGACCTCTATGCCTCCGTGGAACCGAACACTTTCGTGACACACTCACCGATGACCAAGTACAACGGATACTGGTACAGCACTTCCCTGGTCAAGTACAATGCCGGGTACTTCTTCGACGCCACTGGAAGACAGTCCACGAACTACTACGCTGGCCTTCACGAACTTGAGAGGTTGGGCTACTTCGACAGGGATTGCGACGGATGGAGAGAGGCGCCTGATGGGAGCTCCGTCTCCATGACCATGCTCGGGCCTTCAATAAACGATGACTTAAGGAAGAACACAATGGCCATGGACTACAGGGTTCTGCTCAGCAACATGGATCTGGACATCACGATGAGCACTACGGGCGATCCAGCCACCTTCGACATCGTTCTCGGCATGGGCGAGCTCGGACTTGAGCCGTCGGCAATAAGGGACTTACCGATGCTGGCTGACTACACGTTCGGGGACTTGGATGCTGCGTTGGATGCGGCGGACGATGCCCTTGACAGGGAAACGAGGCAGATGTACGTCCATGAGGCCCAGAACCTGATCTCCACGCACGTCCCCTTCGTTCCGATACTGATGTACGACGCGATCGAGGCATACAACAGGGTCACCTTCACGGGCTGGGTGGACATGACCGGAGGAATCAACAACTTCTGGTCCTTCACCGACCTCCACATGATTCGGTCCGGTTCGCTCACGATTTCAGTGGAGACTTCAGTGGCCGCGGTGGACTCTGGAGGAAACGCTACGGTGACAGTGCGCGTGCTTGACAGCACAGGTGGCAGCGTGGAGGGTGCGAATGTCGAGCTCTCCGCTGACGTCGGCGCCTTTTTGTTGGGAACTGGCACAACGGATTCGCTGGGTGAGTTCCAGACCACATTCACTGCTCCGGCAGCGTCCGACGTGGCAGACATAGAGATAATGGCGACGACGTTTCTGGCAACGTACGAGGGAGCGACGGTAAGCACGAAGATAACCGTGCATCCGGTCGTCTCCACGCTCATGGTCACTGTGGGCAGGCAGACATCGGTACTCGAGTCCGGTGCTTCGACCACGGTAACGGTGGTCATCACAGACCAGGACCTGATCCCTGTTGACGGCTGCGCTGTGTACATGGTCGTAGATCATGCAGGTGCAACGCTCGGAAGTCCGACGCCAGTCGCCGGTAGCCCAGGACAGTTCACTGCTTCATTCACAGGGAACGTGACAACTGATACCAGCTTCAAGGTCACGGTGACAGCGGTGAAGGACGGATCCGAGACGGGCACCGGGTTCACCAACGTCCTCGTGAGGAGCTGGGGCGGCGTGGAACCCCCACAGATCGAGAAGATCGAGTCCATCCCCGACGTCGGCATACTGGCGATGATCTCGGTGACCCTCGTGGCTCTGCTGGTCATAGCGTACAGAAGAAGGGAGCACTAGGCTCCCACCCTTCCTTTTCTTTTATTGCACAATAAATATATCGGAGGAGCCAATCCGTCCCACGTGCTAGTGGCAATCACGGGAACCCCAGGTGTTGGCAAGAGTTCGGCGTGCAGAACGCTCGCTGAGAGAGGGCACAGAGTGCTCGACCTCAACAGGGAGGCGGAAGAGAGAGGCCTCGTTCTGGGAAGGGATGACGCCAGGGAAGCCATCATAATCGACACTGACAAGCTGAACGAGTTCGTCAAGTCCCTTCAAGACGAGCTGGTGTTCCTCGACGGACATCTATCTCACCTCCTCGACGTTGACGTCTCGATCGTCCTAAGATGCAATCCAAACGTGCTCAGGCAGAGGCTCGCCTCATTGGGTTGGAACGAACGGAAGATCGGCGAGAACGTGGAGGCGGAGGCCATCGACGTCATACTCGTCGAATCGCTCGAGAGCCATCCGGAGGACACGTTCGAGGTCGACACGACGGAGAGGGAGCCGGAGAGTGTCACAGAAGACATCCTCAGCGTGGTCGACGGGAAGGCCTCGGACATGCGGGCGGGAAGCGTTGACTGGAGCGAGGTGATTCTGAGTTGGTACTAGACGCCAAGAGGGACAAGGCGGATTTCCTTCTCCTTCCGCTGGCCAAAAGGATGAGGAACGTCAGCCCCAACACGATCACGGTATACGCCTTCCTCTGCGCCGTCTTCGCGGGAGCGTTCTTCTTCATGCACGAGCCGGAGAGCATGCGCCTCGTCTATCTCTTCGTGGCCCTCGTGTTCCTTTCCCTGAATGCTCTCCTTGATGCGCTAGATGGACGGGTCGCCAAGCTCTGGAGAAAGGAATCCAAGCGGGGGGACTTCCTCGACCACCTGCTGGACAGATATGCGGACATCTTCATCATTGGCGGGATCGCGCTTTCACCGTACTGCAACGTGTTCCTGGGATTCTTCGCCCTTGTCGGCGTGCTAATGACGAGCTACGTGGGCACGCAGGCGGAGGCGACCGGCGCGGGAAGGATATACGCGGGAATGATGGGAAGGGCTGACAGGCTTGTCGTGCTCATGGTCGCCGTCATTCTCCAGATGGTCTTCATGGCGATGGGAATCCTCAGAATAGGGATCGAGGGCTACTTCGACTTCACGGTACTGGAATACACGATGATCATCATCGGGGTGCTTGGCCATGCCACGGCAATCCAGCGGGCCGTCCTGGCCTGGAGGAAGATCTAGCCCCTCTTCTTGCCCTTGATGCGGTAGTAGTTCAAGGGATGCTTTATCCTCTTGCAGAGGTCGTCCGGACCAGGACAGAGACCGTACGACTGCATCGTGCTGCATTCCGGCGGCGTGTACTCTGTTCCCGAGATCTCGCCGCTTATGTGTCCGATCTGGTACTTGGTCTTGCCTTCCTGGAAATCAGGAGAGAGCGAGTAGAGTCTGAATATGTCATCGGATGAGAGACCGATGTTGTGTAGGAAGGCGGTCAAGGCGAACCTTCCCGTGTGGGGGATGTGCTTTCCCAGCTGGATGGCCCGTATGAGGTCGCGCATGCACGGGGGTATCCGGGTGATCCTGATCCTCCCCATGTCCTCGACCTTGTACTGCTCTTTCTTCTCCTCCGTGAGTTTGTCTATCTCCGCTATCTTGTCCTCAAGGGCACCGAGTATCTGGTCATTGACGGCGAGGGGGAGCTCGGACTCCATCCTCCTCTGGATGGCCTCCTGGAGGACCCTGACGAATCTGTCGCGGCCCAGCCTGACGTATCCGTCAGCAAGGCGCTGATTGACAAGCTTCCAGTCCTTGCTCTTCATCTGCACGGAGTACCTCAGATAGTCGGAGAAGTGAAGGAGGACAAGACCATCCATTCTGAAATCCATTCCCAGGTCCTTCGCCACATGTGAGATGAAGTCGTTGTCTTCGGAGGTCATGTTCCTTCTGGCCTTCTCAGCCTCGGCGAGCGAGTACCTTCGTATGAGATAGGCATCGCCGACGCCAGAGACAATCATTCTGGCGATGGGATAGGATAGAAGCTCTCGAAGGAAGTCCGCCTCGGTGCGTGTCTCACCATCAGGGATCCGGCCTTCTTCGAGCGCCGTTCTCACCCTGCTCATTCCGTCCCGCCTGACCTCCTCGTATGCCGGATGCAGAAGAAGCTCCTCCAGGGTCGGCCTCTCACCCCTGATGAACTCTGACGCATCCTCGAGAAAAGGAAACCTTGCCATCGTCCTGAGCTCCACGATTTATGTACGTCCTCCCGTCATAAAAAGCTTGGTTTGGGAGACGGGTGAAAGTGTCAGCGTCACGTCCAGGGGCGCACAACGCAGACTAAAGCCATTTATATCGACATGGTTTCTGGAGTGATTGCATGGAACATGTTGATGGAGCCAACGAGAGTCGCGATGTGAAGCTCTACGCGCTCAGTACATGCCCTTTCTGCGGGAGGGTCAAGGCGCTGCTCAAGAAGCACGATGTGGCCTACGATTACGTGGATGTGGATCTGCAGTCCAGAGAGGAGAGGAAGAGACTGAGGATGGAGCTAATCAAGTACAATCCTCGATGCTCGTATCCAACTCTCGTAGTAGATGGCGATACGGTCGTCATCGGCCATCGGGAAGAGAGGATAGAGGAGGTGCTTGGCGTTTGAGGGAGGAAATGCTAGCAAGGATGCAGAGAGACGCCGAAGAGACCTCATGCTTCCTGAACCCGGACAAGGGGTTCTTGGACGATCTCATGAGCGGTTTGGTCACGAACGAGGAGAGGTTCGGATACGGCTCCTGCCCCTGCCGAGTCGCCAGCGGGATAGAGTCCTACGATGCCGACATAATATGCCCTTGTGAGTACAGGGACGCTGATGTCGCCGAGTTCGGGGCCTGCTTCTGTGCCCTCTTCGTATCGAGGGAGGTCTATGAGGGGAAGGAGATAGACCCTGTCCTGGAGAGGCGGCCGATCGAGGCGATTGAGGAGGCGGAGAAGGCTACCGAGCTGCTGGACAAGGGGGAGATGTCGATGATCGAGCCCAAGACGACATCCACACAGGACGTTACGGTGTGGAGATGCTCCGTCTGTGGTTATCTGTGTGCAAGGAAGTACCCGCCCAACGTGTGCCCGATCTGCAAGGCACCCCGCGAGAGGTTCGAGGAATTCTCTCTTGGCTAGCGAAGAGCCGTTGGGGGGGGTCGAACCCCCGACCTACACCTTACCAAGGTGTCGCTATACCACTAAGCCACAACGGCGCGAGTTCCACTATCTTGTTTGAGTTATTAACGATTGCGATGTTTAAGTAGTGGTTCAACGTTTTGAACGAGAATGAAGAAGGAGATGACCAGCTTCGACATCATGGTCATGTCTGCTGAGCTCCAGAAGCTCATTGGCAGCTATGTCGAAAAAATCTACCAGCCTCAGACAAATCGTCTCCATTTCAGGTTCAACATCCCAGGTAGCGGCAAGGAGAACTTGATTGTCAATCTGGGAAAGTGGATCCACTTGGACCCTGCTGCCGAGCCTCCTGGAAAGACTCTGTCATACGGCATGTTCCTGAGGAAATACCTCATCAACGGGAAGGTCATCCGAATCCAACAGCGCAAGTTCGACAGGATAGTCGAGTTCACGATCGATAGAAGGAGCGAGTTCCAACTGGTCCTGGAGATGTTCGGCAAGGGCAACGTCATTCTCATCAAGGACGGGATGATTCTTCAACCACTCCACTCGAAGTCCTGGAGCGGGAGAGAACTGCGAGCGCACAAGGAGTACGGCTTCCCGCCTGAGAGGACAGACGCACCGAGGTTAAGCCAGGAGGAGGTCCTCTCGATCATCACATCCTCCGAAAAGGACTTGGTCAGAGCCTTGGCGGTCGACGTGAATCTCGGAGGTGTGTATGCGGAGGAGCTGTGCTATCGCACGGGCATGGATAAGAATGTTCCCGCCAAGGATCTCGAGAAGGAGGTTGCGGACTCGCTGCTTGCCGCCTTCGCTGCACTCCTGGATGAGATCTCGCACCCCACCCCGACGGTCGTCTTCGACGAGAACGTTCCCGCGGACGTGCTTCCGATCGGGCTCAGAAAGTACGAGGGTCTTCGACAGGAAGAGCGGGAGACCTTCAGCGAGGCCATTTCGGAGTATCTCGAAGGCCAGCCCAAGGAAATCAAGGATGAGCGGGTCGCGAAACTGGAGAGAAGGAGAAAACAGCAGGAAGAGGCCCTGCAGAAGCACAAGGAGAAGGCCGTGGAATCCCATGAGATTGCGAACTTCATGTACACCCACTATGAGCTGATGGATGGGGCCATCCAGACCCTGCGCTCAGAGGAGTCCCCGAGCGGGGTGGAGCTCTTGTCGAGAGATCCGAAAAGAAAGGCAGCGGTAATCAGACTGGAGGGCAGGGAAATCGAGGTTCACTTCGAAGAGGATCTGAACGCCAACGCCCAGAGATACTATGTGAGGGAGAAGACCGCGAAGTCGAAGATTCGGAGTCTCGGATCGAGGATTGAGGAGACGGAGAGAGAGCTGGAGCTCGCCGACAAGAGGAAGGAGAAGGAGGTCGAGAAGCGAGAGCCGACAAAAGGGTTGTGGGTCGACAGGTTCCGATGGTTCCTGTCCAGTGAGGAGTTCCTTGTCCTTGGCGGGAGAGACGCGAAAAGCAATGAGAAGGTCGTCAAGAAGCATCTCGAGCCTGGAGACAGGTACATACACGCCGATATGTCGGGCGCGCCGAGCATTGTCGTGAAAAAGGGTTCCGAAGCAGGCGAGGACACGCTCAGGGAGGCATGTCAGTTCGCCCTCAGCTTCTCGAAGGCGTGGTCAAAGGGCCTGGCATCGGGGTCTGCTTACTGGGTGAATCCTGAGCAGGTGAGCAAGCGGGCCGAGAGCGGGGAGTATCTGCCAAGAGGAGGGTTCATGATCAGGGGCAGGAGGAACTACGTTCACAAGCTTCCGCTCGAGGTCGCTGTGGGAGAGATCAGCTACGAAGGAGCTAGGAAGATCGTGTGCGGACCGCCGGAAGCTGTCAAGCGACACTCGGAGTCCGTCTTCATTTTCGCACCTGGAAGGGAGAACCCCAACAAGGTCGCCAAGGACCTGAGTGAGCACTACAACGTTCCGATTGAAGAGGTCCTCAGGATACTCCCGCCAGGCGGGCTGGAACGTACCTCACCTGCGTAAAGCTTAATAATTCCTCCCGCACTTATTCGGACAGATGCATCCAACGTTGAGAGTGGTGGGCCTCTTCATCCTGCTCGCGGGCATATTCGCGCTGATCGGCTGGGCCATCGGTGGATATCTGGTTGGGGGGAACTGGATACTTGGCGCGGTCCTCTTTCTAATCCTTGCGGCGATATTCAACGTTATCTGCTACTTCTTCAGTTCCAAGATAATCCTGCGGTCGTACCGCGCCAAAATCCTTGAGGAAAACGAGTATCCGTGGCTGCACGACATGGTGGCCAAGATTGCCGGGAAGGCTGGTGTTCCGAAACCGAAGGTTGCGATTATCCCCACGAAGGCCCCCAATGCCTTCGCAACGGGTAGAAATCCAAAGAATGCAGTGGTCGCAGTTACAGAGGGCATAATGGATGTTCTCTCCCGCACGGAGCTGGAAGGCGTCCTGGCGCACGAGATGGCTCACGTGAAGGATAGGGACATCCTCGTCATGACCATCGCCGCTACGATGGCGGGTGCGATCGCGTTCATGGCCAGGATATTCTGGTTCAATGCCATTTTTGGCGGGAGAGGTGGGCGCGGCGGCGAAGGAAGCTGGATCATCCTTCTCATAGTTGCCATAACAGCTCCGATCGCGGCGTTGCTAGTTCAGCTTGCCATTTCGAGAAGCAGGGAGTACAAGGCCGACAGAGTGGGAGCTTTGACGATCAAGAAGCCGCTTGCGCTCGCGAGTGCGCTTGACAAGCTTGAGAGGTCTAACAAGAAAAGGCCGATAGAGAGAGGGAATCCTGCGTCCTCATCGCTTTTCATCGTCAATCCGTTCAGGGGAAGCGGATTCGCGGCGATCTTCTCCACGCACCCTCCCATGAAGAAGAGGATTAGGAAACTGGAGCAGCTGGCACGTGAGATCAAAGAATCCTGAGGAAGTTCTCCGTCTCCCATTCGGTGACCTGAATCCGGTACTTGTCCCATTCGCCCCTCTTTATGTAGAGGAAATGAGTCATTATGTGCGCGCCGAGTGTCTCCCTCATCAGATTGCTGCCCTCGAGTTCATCGAGCGCTTCCTCCAGGTTGGTGGGCAACGAACCGATGCCGAGCCTCTGCCTCTCCTTGGAGGGCAGCTTGTATATGTCCACCTCAACTGGACCGGGAGGCTCTATCTTGTTCTCGACGCCGTGGAGGCCCGCTGCGAGCATGACTGCGTACTGCAGATAGGGATTGCCCGCAGGGTCGGGATTCCTCACTTCTATCCTCGTTTTCATCTCCCTGTCTGGTGGGACGCGAATGAGTGCGCTCCGGTTCCTGTTCGCCCACGATACGTGAACGGGAGCCTCGTAACCTGGAACTAGTCTCTTATAGGAATTCGTCCAGGAGGCAAGAATCGCGCACGTCTCCCGTGCATGAGCAAGAGCCCCGCCGAGGAACCAGCGAGCAGTGTCACTGAGCTGATGCTCGCCATCAGGGTCGTAAAACGCGTTCTTCCCGTCCTTCGTTATCAGGGACTGATGGGTGTGCATCCCGCTCCCGTTGATGCCGAATATCGGCTTGGGCATGAAGGTGGCGTGAAGGCTGTGCCCGAGAGCCACCGTCCTGATCGCGTTCTTGAGTGTCAGGACCCTGTCAGCTGAGGTCATCGCGTCGGTGTACCTGAGATCTATCTCGTGCTGACCAGGAGCGGCCTCGTGATGCGAGGCTTCGACTTCGTGGCCGAGCGCATTCAGAAGGTGAGTGGTCTTCTTCCGAACCATGTCGCCCTCATCGAGAGGAAGCAGGTCAAAGTATCCGCCAGCATCACCGGGGGTTGTTGTGGGGTTACCATTCTCATCTATCTTGAAGAGGAAGAACTCGTACTCTGGACCCGTGTTGAAGATGTGTCCGCCTTCGGCCGCCTTTTCCATCATCATCTCGAGCACGTATCGCGGATCCCCGCTGAACCTGTCGCCACTCGCCTCGTGTATGTTGCACACGATGCCCGCGCACTTCGTGTCTCCTGACGTCCAAGGCAGTATGCGGAATGTGGAGGGATCGGGAAGGGCTCTCATGTCCGATTCCTCGATTGTGGCATACCCAACAATGGAGGACCCATCGAAGACGACACCATTGTCCAGGGCTTTCTCCAGCTGGTTCCCTGGGAGTGTGATGCTCTTGACGATTCCCAGAATGTCCATGAACTGAATCAAGACGAACTTGACGCCCTCGTCTTCCACTGTCTTCAATATCGCATCTTTTTGCTCATCAGACAAAACCCACCCTCCTCGAGTCGATAAGGATGAGAAACTGTATGCGGGGAGGGATATATAAAATGTCAGAGAATGTCATCTGAACTCCCCGCAACGCTTATATTCCTGTAGCTCATTGGAAAAATCGCATCCAGTTAGGGGGGGATGACACGAAGCTACTCAACTTCGATCTGGACCGCAATCTACAATTCGACTACGATAGAGATCTTCATTTCGATTATGACAGGGATCTGCATTTCAATCTTGACAGGAATCTGGACTTCGACCTCAACAGAGATCTCGGTTTCGGGAAGAGAGGCATCATTTTCCGCGGCTATGTCTGCTCATCCTGCGGAGCGTTGGTCAATCCCATGGCCACGGAGTGTGATGAATGTGACGCCGTCTTTGAGACGGAACCGAAGAAGAAGGCGACCAAGAAGCCCAAGAAGAAGGCGAAGGTCAGGCGGAGGTTCTGTCACTACTGTGGATATCCAATTACGGGTTCCGACACCTACTGCAGCCATTGTGGGTTGAGACTCCCCGACGGCTCGGGGGGAATGGACCGCACCGAGGAGCAAGGAGCGTCAGAGGATCACGAGTATGAGGCTTTGAAGCTTCCAAAGAAAGAGGCGCAGAAGAAAATTACGACCGATTGGAAGGAGACGGGTAAGAGACTGGAGGACTTTCTGGAGTGATGAGGTGATTTCGTGATAAGCATCTATCTGTTGATTGCGATAATATGCGCGATCCTGCTGATCGTGACTGTGGCTATGGGTGGCCTTGCTGATGGAGACTTCGATGCTGGCGGGGACTTCGATGTCGAAGGCCCTGACGTTGACCTTGGAGGGCCCGAGGCCGATGTGGGGTACGGTGACTTCACTGGCGCTGGGATAAGTCCGTTGAGCCTTCCGATCGTGCTCTCATTCGGTACAACGTTCGGCGGTGTCGGCGCGGTGCTCGAGCTGATGTCCATCAATATGTATGCCATCCCATTCATAGCGATGGTGGTTAGCCTTCTGACAGCGGGCCTCATGTACGTACTCGTCGTGAAGATATTCGTGAGAACTCAGACAACGACCGTCGTGCATCCAAGGGACCTTGTGGGAGAGAAGGGGATTGTCTCGGTGGCGATCAAACCTGGAAGAACTGGTCAGGTCGTTGTGGTGACAACCGAGAGAGGCCGGACACTATTGCCCGCCATTGCCGAAGAGGCCATTCCCACGGACGCCCCTGTGACAATCGAGGCGGTAGTTGGTCACAGCGTAAGAGTCAAGAGACAATGAGATGGGGAGGAGTGTAGATGAACGGAGACGTAGTATTGTTGATAGCGGTACTGGCCGCAGTAGCGGGACCCCTCGCAGCCATCCTTCTGTATTCTTGGAGATACAAGAAGGTCCCGCCAGACAGGGCCATGGTCGTGTATGGGAGGAAGCAGGTTGGCAAGAAGGGATACCAGGTGATTTCAGGCGGGGCGAAATTCATAGTGCCCATCGTTGAGTCCTATGAGTTCCTTCCGCTCGATGTCCGAACCCTCGATGTCAACGTGAACGACATTGTGACAGACGTTGCGCGGAGCGGTGCAAAGGTCAACATCAAGACGGTTGCTCAGGTCAAGGTTTCGAGCGATCCAGCAACCATGGACACAGCCGCTGAGCATCTTCTGCACAAGTCAGACTCGGAGATCAACGAGATAGCCATGAAGACTCTCGAGGGACACGTCAGAGGTGTCTGTGCGACTCTCACTGTGGAACTGATCAACAGTGACAGAGACGCGATATCAAGCCAGATTCAGACCATGGCTGCCGCGGATCTGAAGAACATGGGAATCGACATCCGCTCCTTCGTCATCAGGGATCTCGAGGATGAGCACGGCTACCTTGACGCGCTCGGTGTGAGGAAGACGGAAGAGGTCAAGAGAGATGCGCGGATAGGCAAGGCCAACGCGAACAGGGAGGCGACCATCC
>JAGLRN010000015.1 GCA_023136265.1 Thermoplasmata archaeon | reverse complement strand
ATCACCCGCCAGAAGGCGGAGGCGGAGGTTGAAAGGGAGAGAGCCAACAGAGAGATATCGTTCTCGATACAGGACGCCACGAGAAGACAGGAGCTCGTCGTGGAGGAGAGGATAATCGACATCAAGGACAAGGAGAAGCAGGTCGAGGTCATGAAGCAGGAGGTCCGGAGAAGGGAGCAAGAGCAGACTGCCGAGCAAGTGGTTCCCGCAAGGGCTCATGCTGACGCAATGGCAGCAGAGGCAGACGGCGAGAAGAGGAGGGCCATAATCACGTCCGAGGGTGAGAAGCAGAAGCTCATACTCATCGCGGAGGGCGAGAAGGAGAGGCTCTCCAATGTCGCGCTCGGACAGGCAGAGAAGATCCGCCAAGAGGGAACAGCCGAGGCAGACATAATCAGGCTAAAAGGTGAGGCCGAAGCATATGCCATACGCGCAAAGGGACTCGCCGAGGCGGAGGCAATGGCCAAGAAGGCTCAGGCTTGGGAGCAGTACGGGCGAGCTGCCGTCACGGAGCTGATAGTGGAGAAGCTGCCTGAAATCGTCGCTGAGGCGGCCAGACCTCTGGAGAACACTGAGAAGATCATAATCATGGGCAGCAGAGGCCCTTCGGATCTCGTTGGCAGCGTCGTCGACATAGCCGCTCAGGCGCCTGCGCTCATAAAGGCACTGACCGGAATGGAAATCTCTGACCTTACCACGAAAGTCAAGGAGACGCTGAAATAGGATGAGAGTGGGCTCGGTGGAATGGACCTTCCAGAAATCACCGGAACTAATCATCGAGAGCTGGTCAGTCGCCGCTACGATAGAGGCGATACTGAGAGTTCAGGTTAGGGACAGAAAAGAAGTCGTGGAAGCGTTTCTCGGACGGACAGGATAACTACTCGACGTCCATCACGACGACATCTTTGATAGCCTTCATGCCAGTAAAGGGCAGTATGATTCTCCCCTGGGGATCCGTCTTGAAGAGGCGGGTCTCAACCTCCTCGGCTGGAATCACGAGAACATCGTGCAACTTCCCGGTTCTGGTATCGATAATGAAATTCTCTATCATGCCGAGGATCTGGCCATCGTTCGTCATAACGGTCTTTCCTCTCAGCTCTGTTGCAAATCTCTTCATCCCACACCTCCTTGGGCCTAAGCCTCTCCTATATCGACATTCTCCTATTTAGCATTAGAGGATGGCCAACGTCGGAAAACAGCTAGCGGTACATCGACTGAACGTCCTGCCGTTCCTTCTTCGTCATGGTCCCCTTTTCGAGAACCTCTCCTATCATCTTGTAGAATTCCATGGTCTCCTTGTCGACCGAAGGACGCACGTGCATCAGGGCCTCCTCGAACTCCTCCATCGTCACTTCCGAAGCGTCCGGGTCTTTCCTCAAGGCGCTCAGTCCCGCCTCCTGGCACAGGGACTCGATGTCTGCTCCGGAGAAGCTCTCCGTTCGATCGGCCAGTTCCTCCAGATTCACGTCCTTCAACGGCATTTCCCGCGTGTGGACCTTGAATATCTCGAGCCGCGCGTCTCTGTCAGGGACAGGGATGAGAACAAGCTTTCCGAATCTTCCCGCTCGAAGCAGTGCCGGATCCACTATGTCGGGTCTGTTCGTTGCCCCGACGATGACGACGCCCTCAAGAGACTCCAGACCGTCTATCGATGTGAGCAGCTGATTGACGAGCCTCTCCGTCACGCCCGAATCCCCCATAGAGGCTCCTCTCCGCGGGGCAATCGCATCGATCTCGTCGAGGAAGACAATCGCGGGGGCGACCTGCTTCGCCTTCTTGAATATCTGCCTGACCGCTTTCTCGCTCTCTCCCACCCATTTCGACATGACCTCGGGACCCTTGATCGATATGAAGTTGGCCTTGGATTCGTTCGCGACGGCCTTCGCTAGCAGGGTCTTGCCACAGCCAGGCGGTCCGTAGAGAAGGATGCCGCGAGGCGGGGTTATCCCCATCCGCTTGAACGCCTCAGGGTCCTTGAGCGGGAGCTCGATCGTCTCCTTGAGGACCTTCTTCACGTCGTCTAAACCACCGACGTCGTCCCATGAAACCCTGGGGATCTCAACGAGCACTTCTCTCATGGCGCTGGGCTCCACTTCCTTCAGCGCTTCCTTGAAGTCCTCCTTCATGACCCTCATCTTCTCCAGAATCTCGGGAGGGATGGGCTTGTCCAGGTCGATCTCGGGGAGATACCTGCGAAGGGTCTTCATCGCCGCCTCCCTCGCGAGGGCTGCAAGGTCGGCCCCGACGAATCCGTAAGTGATGTCCGCCAGCCCCGAAAGGATCTCATCCCTTTCCTCGTCCGAGCCCTCTATTGGCATGCCGCGAGTGTGGATTAGCAGAATCTCTTTCCTGCCCTCTCTGTCCGGGACACCGATCTCAATCTCTCTGTCGAACCTGCCGGGTCTCCTCAGCGCTGGGTCGATTGCTTCCTCTCTGTTTGTGGCTCCAATGACTATGACGTTCCCTCTACCGCTCAGACCGTCCATCAGCGTGAGCAACTGAGCGACGACCCTCCTCTCGACCTCGCCCGTGACCTCTTCCCGCTTCGGTGCGATCGAGTCAAGCTCGTCGATGAAGAGGACCGAGGGCGCGTTCTTCTCCGCTTCCTCGAACTTCTCTCTCAGCCTCTCCTCGCTCTGCCCGTAGTACTTCGACATGATTTCCGGGCCCTGTATCGAAGAGAAATAGGCGCCGGCCTCGTTGGCTACGGCTTTCGCAATCATCGTCTTGCCTGTTCCTGGCGGCCCGTAGAGAAGGACCCCTTTTGGCGGGTCAATCCCAAGCCTCTCGAAGAGCTCGGCATGCTTCAGCGGGAGCTCGATCATCTCCCTGACCCTCAGGAGCTCCTCCCCGAGCCCGCCGATGTCATCATAATTGACGGTGGGTGCGACCATATCCGCTTCGCTTACGGGCTCCTCCTTGATTTCGACGGACGTGTCATCCGTAATCTGGACGATACCGCGGGGGACGCCCTTGACGACCATGAAGGGAAGGGCACCGCCCATCAGAGCAATGCCAGGGACGATGACGACATCGCCCTTCGTAATGGGCCGCTTGATGAGCCCCCTCTTGACGAAGCTCTCTATTCCCTCGCCAAAGCTGATTCTGTGACCTTCGGATATAATGGGCGCGATTATCACCCGCTCAGCGGGCTTGACCTCCGCCTTGGTAACCTCCACCCTGTCGCCAATCGATACACCGGCGTTCTTCCGCACCAGTCCGTCAATGCGGACTATGCCCTTGCCTTCGTCCTCCTGCATCACGCGGAAGAGCTTTGCCGCTGTCTTCTTCTTTCCAACGATCTCCACAATCTCTCCCACATCTATGCCGAGGGCTGCTCTTATTTGAGTATCGACCCTCGCCCTTCCCAATCCAACATCCGATTGGGGGGCCTCAGCAACCTTCAACATTACCTTTTCTGGCATACTTTTCTTGATAGACAGAGCTTGGTTATAAAGCTTATCTTGACAATATCAGAAGAGGTGTGGATATCCCGATGGGCACTATGTCTTCTTCGACCTATCTTGCCTCTTCAGAGCCTCGGCTAGCGTGATACTCCCGACCGCTACTTCCCTCGCCAAATCCGTCGAGATCGTTATTCTGTTGTCGCTAGCTATCCTGCTATGCCTCTGAATGTCCTTGAGCTGTCTAGCCGTTGGAGTGAGAGGAAGGCTCTCTCTGACGCGATCACCTCTCGAAGCGGCGATCTGCTTCGCAGCTTCCAGATCAGGATTCTCTGTCTTCCTCGTGGTCCCTTTCTCGTCCACGATTTCCACCAGGCGGTCCTCTTCAAGAAGGGAGTTTATTATCCTGTTCCTGTTCAGCGGGTCTCCGTGCCCGATGCGGACTCTCATGTTCCTCGGCGCGTATATCCGTGCGAATTCCCCTACGAGTGCGGCGACGTGCTCCGGCGACCCGGCTGTGCGAGCCTCGAGGACCTCCCCGTCCCCAATGGCTGCAAGACCTGGCTCGGGTCCCGGATCGATGCCTATGGTCAACCACTCAAACTGCGTCTTTCCAGCGAGCAGGCAGAGCGCCCGCCCGATCGCTTCATCAATCGATTCGAGGGCGACCTTGGGTTCGAAGTCTATGTCATCCATCTCCTCTGCGGATGTGAGTATGACTCCGACGGTGTCCGGGACCTCCTCGCCAACGGAGATGCCGACGAAGGGGATTCCTTTGGCCTTGAGGATCTCTCTAACACTATGGAAGAAACCGAAGTCCCCTGTGTAGACGCCTATGAGCTTCCGCACATCTGGGTTCATGGCTGTGGCTATAGATAACGATTTTGAGGGTGACGGCCAGCGCTTGTCGCTCGGAAAGTACGCAATCCCCTACGGAAAGAGACCGGAAATCATGGATTCTGTGTACACGATGCCGAGATAGAACGATAGTATGAATGCTGCCAAGACGACTATGGCCACTCGTACCCAGTGATGAATGTCGCTCCTCATGACGGCTACAAGTACTAAGAACACGACCAGCAGAAACAAGGCCACGTCTAGCAATATCAGAGATATCGTCCCCATATTCTTTATGAGGTCGGCGTCAGCATGGGCGTCGAGGAATCTCGTTGAGTGTGCCAATATTGCACTGACCAGAATCAGGATGCCGGCAAGCATCACAATTGCGATGACGACACCGTTGCTGATGATTTCCTCGGGTTTCTTCTTTGTCTTGACTAGAGGGGCGTAGGCTGGTGGTGGTACCGGTTGTGGATATCCTTCCGGGGCTGGCGGCGGTGCCGCCTCTGGTGGTTGCTGATATGACATTTGAGCCCTCCATTCGTAATAGAGTTCGCTTATTAGAATGTTTTTCAGGGATTGAAATTCCCCAAAGCTTTTCAAGCGGATACGTCGATTCCATCTCGAACGCTGGTCTGAGAATGAAGGCGGTCTGTGAGTCGTGTGGGAGTCGTTCGGATACCGTGTCCTCCTTCCTTGGTGTGTGCAGGGATTGCATAGTTGCAGGAAAAGGGAAGGAGAGGATTGCTGAGGCCCATAGAAAGAGCAAAGGCAGGTTCGATCTCCCGCCCGAGGTCCCGATCGAGGGGGAGCCCTGTGGTCAGTGCGTCAACGTGTGCAGAATACCCCTTGGGGAGCGGGGCTACTGCGGGATCAGGGAGAACTCCGGCGGTGAGGTCAAGCCCGTTGTTGAGGGTGCCGTCGTGGAATGGTACTACGACCCGCTTCCGACGAACTGCGTGGCGAGCTTCGTCTGCCCGGGTGGGACGGGTGCTGGCTATCCTGAGTATGCTCATGCAAAGGGACCCGAACGCGGCCACAACAACCTCGCGGTCTTCTACGGAGCCTGCTCATACGACTGTCTCTCCTGCCAGAACTGGACGTACAGATCCTTGACCCGCGAGATGAGGCCGGTCATGTCGGCCCGGGAACTCGCCTCGAAGGTTGACGAGAGGACGTCGTGCATATGCTACTTCGGAGGCGATCCGACCCCGCAGATTCAGCATGCGATACGCACTTCCGAGATCGCGGCCGATAGGGACGAGATAACGAGGATCTGCTTTGAGACGAACGGGTCAATGTCGAAGGGCTTCCTGAAAAGAATCGCGGCGCTCTCCTACAACAGCGGTGGTTGCATCAAGTTCGACCTGAAGACATGGAACGAGGACCTCAATATCGCGCTGTGCGGGACCAGCAACGAGAACACGCTCAGGAATTTCGAGTGGCTCGCGGATTATGAAAAGGAGAGAGGAGACCGGGGCTTTCCCTTCGCCATCGCTAGCACGTTGATGATCCCAGGCTACGTCGAGTCGGACGAGGTCGAGAAAATCGCATCCTTCGTGGCGGGGCTGAACCCCGACATCCCGTACTCGCTTCTCGCATTCTACGGCGCATATGAGATGCTGGACATCCCCACGACCTCCCGAAGGATCACCGACGAGTGCTACTCGGCTGCGAAGGAGTGTGGGCTTTCCAACGTCAGAATCGGAAATATCCATCTCCTTTGGTAGAGGCTGCGTTCATTTCTTCCGAGGGCTCGACAGTGTGTAGTCTCCCGCCAGCCCCTGGAAGTCCTCTAGGAGCTTTCTCTGCTCTGATGTGAGCTTCCCAGGGACTGCAACGACCACTTGTATCATCTCGTCTCCTCGCCCGAACCCGTTGATTCGGGGCAGGCCCTTCCCCTTCAGACGAAAGGTGGTATGGGTCTGTGTGCCGCTCGGAATCTTCAGCTCGGCCTTTCCATTGATCGTCGGAACCTGGATTCTCGCGCCCAGCGCCGCCTGCGAGATTGTAATCGGAACCTGCATCCAGAGATTGTCGCCGTCCCGCTCGAATATTCCATGCGGTCTCACGTGCACGATCACGTAGAGGTCCCCCGGAGGTGCCCCGGGATCTCCGGCCTCGCCTTCACTAGAGATCTTGAGCCTGAGGCCCGTGTACGCCCCCTTCGGGATACTGACGTCTATCGAGCTCGTCTTCCGAACCGATCCTCTTCCGCCACACTTCTCGCACGGCTTGTCGAATGTGGAACCTGATCCCCTGCACACGGGGCAAGTTGCGATCCGTATGAACTGGCTGAATCCCTGCCGGGAGACATTGCGTATCTGGCCCGCCCCGCTGCATTGGGGGCAGGTGGCTGTCTTCCCACCTTCCGCGCCGGTACCGCTGCACTCTTTGCACCTCGTTGAGTGGGGTACTTTCAGGTTCATTCTCACCCCGCTCACCACGTCCTTCAGGTCGACCTCCACATCCATCCTGAGATCGTGACCCCTTCGCGGGCCTCTCCTCGCTCTCCGCCCGCCAAAGAGGCCGTCGAAAATGCCCTCCCCAAAGAGGTCCCTGAAGAGGTCCCTCCCGAATATGTCCTCTATGTCACGGTGGTGAGTGAAGTCGGACCAGGTGAACCCGCCTCTTCCGAATTGGGACTCAACCCCAGAGAACCCGAACTGATCGTACCCTCGTCTCTTCTCCTCGTCCGCGAGGACCTCATAGGCTTCGGATATCTCCTTGAACTTCTCTTCCGCAACCTTCGGGTCATCCTTGTTGAGGTCCGGATGGTGCTTCTTCGCGAGTCTCCTGTAGGCCTTCTTGATCTCACGCTCAGAGGACGTCTTGTCAACTCCAAGCACTTCGTAATAGTCCCGCTTGGCCACAGTAGGCATAAGAAAAGGGCCGAATATTAAACCTTATTCTTCGTCGACGACCTTGTAGTCAGCGTCCACGACGTTGTCCTTGTCTTCCTTCTTCTCTTCCTCTGCGGGTGGGGCTTGAGCGGCGGCTTGCTGTGCCTGCGCCTGCTGGTAGATCTCCGACCCGATCTTCTGCGACTCTTCGATGAGCTTCTCTGTCTTGGCCTTTATCTCCGAGACGTCGTCGCCTTCGAGGGCCTTCTTGAGGTCGTCCACGGCGGCTTGGACCGCGTTCTTGGTGTCATCGCTCAGCTTGTCGCCCATCTCCTTGAGGGTCTTTTCGGTGGAATACACGAGGGAATCGGCTTGGTTCCTGGCCTCTACGGCCACCCTCTTCTTCGCATCCTCCTCGGCGTACTTCTCGGCCTCCTTCGTCGCCTCGTCTATCTTTTCATGCGAGAGCTTCGTAGATGCGGTTATGGTTATCTTCTGTTCCTTCCCGGTTCCGAGATCCTTCGCCGAGACGTTGAGTATGCCGTTTGCGTCGATGTCGAATGAGACCTCGACCTGAGGGATGCCTCTCGGAGCGGGCGGGATGCCGATGAGATGAAACCTTCCGAGCGTTGTGTTGTCGGCGGCCATTTCCCTCTCACCTTGGAGAACGTGGATCTCGACACTCGTCTGTCCGTCAGCAGCCGTCGTGAAGACCTGCGTCTTCTTGGTTGGAATCGTCGTGTTCCTCTCCACCAGGCGAGTCGTGACCGCTCCGAGGGTCTCAAGTCCGAGTGAGAGAGGAGTGACATCGAGCAGAACCAGGTCCTTGACCTCGCCCGCGAGGACTCCGGCCTGAATGGCCGCCCCCATCGCGACGCACTGCATGGGGTCCACACCCCTTTCCGCCTTCTTGCCCAGGATCTTCTCGAACCACTCGCGGACAATCGGCATTCTCGTCGGACCGCCGACGAGGATGATCTTTCCTATTTCCTCCGGACTGAGTTTCGAATCCTTCAGGGCCTGTCGAATGGGAGCTTCGCACCTCTTCAGAACAGGTTCCACGAGCTCTTCCAGCTTCGCCCTTGTAAGCTTGATCTCCAGATGCCTGGGTTTGTCGTCCTTCTGAGCGATGAAAGGAAGATTGATCGTCGTCGTGAGAGTGCTGCTCAGCTCGATCTTGGCCCTCTCACACGCGTCACGGACTCTCTGCAATGCGTTCTTGTCCTCTGAGAGATCGATACCTTCCTGTTTCTTGAACCCATCAAGAACCCAATCGATAATCTCATCGTCCATGTCTGTGCCACCGAGTTGGGTGTCTCCGCTCGTGGACACGACCTCGAAGACTCCATCCCCAATCTCCATTACTGTCACGTCGAATGTTCCTCCTCCCAGGTCGAGAACGAGGAGCCTCTGTTCTTCGGCCTTGTCGAGGCCATAGGCAAGAGAGGCGGCGGTGGGTTCGTTAATCAGTCGCAGAACTTCCAGACCCGCGATCTCGCCAGCATCCTTAGTGGCGGTCCTCTGGTTATCATTGAAGTACGCGGGGACCGTTATGACCGCCTGCTTCACCTCCTCCCCGAGGAATTCCTCAGCGTCCGTCTTGATCTTCTGGAGTATCATCGCCGAAATCTGTTGCGGCGTGAATTCCTTATCGTCGATCTTGACCTTATGGTCGGTTCCCATCTTCCTCTTTATTCTCGTCACGGTGCGTTCTGGATTGAGAACCGCTTGTCTCTTCGCAGGTTCCCCGATTACTCTCTCGCCATCCTCAGTGAAGGCCACGACGGAAGGGAACATCTTCCCTCCGAAAGTGCTCCCCTCGGCACTGGGGATTATCTTCGGTCTTCCCGCTTCCAGGTATGCTGCTTCAGAATTCGTCGTTCCCAAATCGAC
The DNA here is from genome assembly GCA_023136265.1 of Thermoplasmata archaeon. Taxonomy (GTDB): domain Archaea; phylum Thermoplasmatota; class Thermoplasmata; order RBG-16-68-12; family JAGMCJ01; genus JAGMCJ01. The sequence goes on along the minus strand of JAGLRN010000015.1, from coordinate 35,489 downwards.
ACCAATTATCTTCGCCATCTCATTCCTCCGTGTTCTTAACGGCAATGACCTTTGACGGTCTAATCACCCTATGACTGTAAACATACCCTTTCTGGACAACCTCTGCCACGGTATTGTCCTCCGCCGAATCATCCGATACCGTGTGAACGACCTCATGCTTGTACGGGTCGATGACCTCCCCCAGGCACTCCATCTCTTCCAGTCCTTCGCTCTTGAGCAACTCGAGGAGGTTGTTCCTGATCATTCCGATTCCCTGAGCCGACTCACTGTCGCACTCATCCATAGAGCTGATGGCGGAGTCCAGGTCATCCAGTACTGGCAGGAGCTTCTCGAAGAGCTGCCTGTTTGCATATCTCGTGAACTCCTCTTTTTCCCTGTCGCTTCGCTTCTTGAGGTTCTCGAACTCGGCTTGGATATAGACGAGCTTCGATTGCCATTCCTCGGCCTCTTCCGTCTGCTTCCTGAGGTCCCTCTTGAGCTTTCTGATCTTCGATTGCAGCACTCTCGTAGTCTGCTGCGTGGGCTTCTTGGCCGGGCTTGGCATCTAGGCTGCTCCTTCTAGTGTTCGAGCCAGTGAAAGGGATGCATGGGGTAGGACTAGTACTCGTCGTCCTCTCCACCCGGTCCTCCTGGCATGGATGCCCCGGTTCCCTTCGATGCGATGACGTCATCGATTCTCAGGATCATCACTGCAGCGTCTGTCGCTGACTGGATCGCCTGAGTTCCGACGCGAATCGGCTCAATGACGTTTCCCTTCATCATGTCGGAGAGCTTCCCTTTCAGGACGTTCACTCCGACTGTCTTCTTTCCTTTCTTGTGCTCCTTCCTCATGTCAATCAGAGTGTCTATCGGGTCCATACCTGCATTCTCAGCGAGTGTCCTCGGGATTACCTCGATCGCATCGGCAAAGGCGTCGATTGCAATCTGCTCCCTTCCGCCAACGGAGGCCGCGTATTCCCTCAGTGCAAGCGCGATCTCAGTCGCCGTAGAACCTCCGCCCGTTACCATTTTCCCGTCCTCAATCGCTATTCCGACGACGCTAATGGCATCCTCGAAGGACCTGTCAAGCTCATCGACGACGTGTTCGGTCCCGCCTCGGAGAAGGACGGACACGGCTTTCGGGTTCCTGCATCCAGTCACGAATGTCATCTCATCGTCGCCTATCTTCTTCTCGTAGACCTCACCTGCGGATCCAAGGTCTCCTTTTCTCAGCTCGTCGATCTTCGATACGATCGTCGCACCGGTCGCCTTGGCGAGCTTCTCCATGTCCGACTTCTTGGCCCTGCGAACGGTGTAGATTCCTTCCTTGGATAGGTAGTGCTGCACAAGGTCATCGATGCCCTTCTGACAGAAGAGGACGTTCGCTCCAGACTTCTTGACCCTGGCTACCAGGCCCTTCAGCATCTTCTCCTCTTCATTCAGGAATGCCTGGAGTTGCGACGGATCGGTGATCTCAATCTTCGCGTCGATCTCCGTCTTCTTGATTTCCATTGCTGAATCGAGCAGCGCAATCTTCGCTTTCTTCACGCTCCTCGGCATGCCGGGATGAACCCTCTCCTTGTCCACGATTATTCCAGGAATCAGCTCTGTATCGGCGATACCCGCTCCCTGCTTCTTAGTGATCTGGATGTTGTCATCGTCGATCGACCATCTTCCGTCCTCTGTCTTCTCCGCGACCATCGTGACCGCCTTGACAGCTATGTCGGCAAGCATGTCTCGGTGCGCCCCGACGCTCTTGCTAATCATCGCCGTGGCCGCGATCTCTCTCAGTTGCTTCTTGTCCTTGATGTCGATCTTCTTCGCAATCTTGGAGAGGACCTCAATCGACTTGTCTGCGGCTATCCTGTATCCTCCAGCGATTATGGTCGGGTGGACGTTCTGGTCAATCATGTCCTCTGACTTCTTCAGCAGCTCGCCCGCCAGAATCACTGCGGTCGTGGTCCCATCTCCGACTTCTTGGTCCTGCGTCTTCGCCACTTCCACGAGCATCCTGGCCGCCGGGTGCTCTATGTCGATCTCCTTCAGTATCGTCACACCGTCGTTGGTGATGACGACATCGCCCATGCCGTCCACGAGCATCTTGTCCATCCCTCGCGGACCCAGACTTGAGCGAACCGCATCGGCCACAGCCTTGGCGGCGGCGATGTTGTTGAGCTGAGCTCCCTTTCCCCTTTCTCTTCTTGTTCCTTCTTTCAACACCAGTACTGGTGTGGTTCCTGTCATCATTGTTTCTCACCCCTTTCTAGATGAATTCTAAGTTGCTATGTTTGTTCTTCTATATAAATCTAATGAAACATGCCCCACTGATGACCCGAGTCCAAAGTCGGCATGCAGCTCGGTCGCGGGACTAATGATTTAAGGATGGAGTCGATTACAGAGAATGTGAAGGAGTTCCTTTTCGAGACTGCCGAGGAGGTCTACAAGACACTGAGGTCATCCTCAGGAACGGATTTCTCAAAGCAGGTTGGCATGGGGGCGAACGGGACACCCACCTCCAGGATAGACGAGATCGCGGAGAGGGTGGTCATAGAGAAGGTCAAGCGGGAGAGCGTCCCTCTGAACATTCTGAGCGAGGAGGCGGAATTCATCGACAACGGGGCCGACATGACCCTGGTTCTCGACCCGGTGGACGGGACGTTCAACGCCCTGCTAGGTACGCCGTTCTATTCGATTTCCATGGCGGTTGGCGAGAGCTGTCTCTCCGATGTTAAGTACGGGCTCGTGAGGAATCTCACGGATGGCGATGCGTATTATGCTGAGAAGGGCAAGGGTGCCTTCCTGAATGGCGAGAGAATCAGGACCGCGGGTTTCGACCCAGAGAAGTCCCTATTCATAGTCTACATCGGAAAACTCGCCCATCCCCGCTCGTTTGAGATAGCGGCGAAGGCCAGACGTGCACGCTCATTTGGAGCCGCTTCCCTTGAGATGTGCTACGTCGCCAGCGGCCAAGCCGACCTGTACTATGTGGATTGCGACGCCATGCTGAGGATAATCGACATCGCGGCGGGCGCGCTCATCGTGAGAGAAGCTGGCGGGGAGGTTCTTGATCTGGAGGGTCGGAGACTGGAAATGGACTTCGACATTTCGTCAAGGTCGAATTTCATGGTCATTGGAGATGAGAGAGTATTGGAGGTTCTGGGATGAGATTTGGTATTTCCTGCAATCCTGAGATCGAGCGTAGAATCGCCCTGGCAATACGCGTCCTGGACTATCTGGAGACGGACCACGAGGTATTGCTGGACGAGAATCTGGCGAAGAAGATCGGCAGGGAAGGTTCTCCCTTGGAGGAGATAGATGCGGATGTCGTGGTCGCAATCGGCGGGGACGGGACCATTCTTTCCACGCTTCAGAGGAATCCCTCCCCGATATTCGGCATCAACGCCGGTGTTCTAGGATTCCTGACGGAGATTCGTGTGGACGAGATCGAGAAGGGCCTTGACAAGATAGTCACTGGAGACTACGAGATCGACGAGAGGCTGAAGCTGAAGACCCAGGTCAACGGAGAACGGGTTCCGGACTGCACGAACGAGGCGGTCCTGAACACGGCGCACATAGCGAAGATGAGGGCTTTTTCGATTGAGATTGACGGGCAGCCAGCCGAGAGCATCAGGGCGGATGCGGTCATAATCGCCACCCCCACGGGTTCCACCTGCTACGCGATGAGCGCTGGCGGGCCCATCATCGACCCGAGGGTCGAGGCGATTGTGGTGGTTCCCATCGCCCCATTCAAGCTCTCCGTCAGACCGCTGATAGTCCCCGCACAAAGCGAGGTCTCGCTGCGCATCTCCGACCCTAAACCGTGCAAACTGGTCCTCGATGGCCAGGTGGAGTTCGATTTGAACGGCAATGAGGAGGTCAGGCTTGGGGTATCGGAGAACAAGGCCAGGTTCGTACGCTTCCACGAGGATTTCTACGAGAGAATCAGAGAGAAGCTGATGGTGCAGTGATGCCATTCAAAAGGAAGAGGGCAAGGGCGATCAAGAAAGAGACCATCGAAATGATTCTTGAAGCTTCGAGGGATGTCTATCCAAACGAGTTTGGGGCCATCCTCAGGGCGGAGGAGGGAGTGATCACGGAGATCATGCTGCTCCCGGGCACCCTGTCGGGTTCGAGGTCGGCGATATTCCAGTTGCACATGCTACCCATCGATTTCACGGTTGTCGGGACGGTTCATTCCCATCCGTCGGGAAGCATAAGTCCCTCCGGAGCGGACGTAGCTCTCTTCCAGAAGTTCGGGTACATCCACATAATAACCGGCGTCCCTTTCAACGAGGGCTCCTGGCGGGCCTTCGACCTGTACGGAGAGCCCGTTGACCTGGAAGTAGTCGACTAGACCAGTGACTCGTAGACCTCTGCCAGATTCTTGGCGACCCTCTCGATGTTGAAGTACTTCTCGATCTTCTCCCTGCCCTTCGAGCCCATCCGCTGGCGTCTCGCATCGTTCTCAAGGAGGGTCGTGATCTTCTGGGCCAGATCCTCGGGGTTCATCGGCTCGCAGAGCAATCCCTCCTCCCCGTCCGTTATGACTTCCCTGACACCTGGAATGTCACTGACAACCACGGGTTTTCCAGAGGACATCCCTTCGAGCGCCGCAATGCCGAACGCCTCCAATCTGGAAACGGAGGGAAGCACGGAGATGTCGCAGGCCGCGTAGTACTTCGGAAGATCCGCGTACGGGACCCTTCCAGCGAATATCACGTTCCCGCCAGAAACTGCAGGATGTCGCCTTTTGAGAAACTCTGCGAACTCGCCTCCTCCGACGATGACGAACTTGGCGCCCGGGACGTGCTTCGCCGCATCCAAAAGATGCTCGATCCCTTTGTGGCTCACGAGCCTCCCTACGAACAGAACCACCCGCTCATCACTTCCGATGTTGTGCCTTCCCCTGATCCCTGACCCGTCAATGGACGGATTGAACATCTGTTTGTCCACCGCGTTCGGGATGACGACTGGCAGATACTTCCAAACGCTTCTAGATGTCGCCGCGTAAGTGCCCGTTGTGACGATAATCTTGTCTGCAGAGCTCATCGTGTAGGAGCCGAAGGTCCTTTCATACATCCAGACAATGAATGGCCCGAGCACCCCCGGAATCTCGAGGTCACAATGGTAGGTGATGACGAACGGTTTCTCGGAGGACATACACGCCCTCGCGGCGAAGTAGGAGTCCAGAGGAGGAGGGCTGTGGGCATGGACTATGTCCGCGTCGCTCGAGGAGACGTACGCCCGCAGCTTGAAGGTGACTGGCGTTTTCCACCATAAGGCGGTGGGCTTCAACCGCACAACGTCCAGTCCGAAAACGTTCTCTCTGTCTTTCATCTTTTCATACATGCTGGTGACGATCTCGACCTCGAGACCGAGCTCAACGAGCTTTCTGGAGAGGTCAAGAACATGTGATTCGACTCCCCCGATGTGTGGGTGGAAATATGGAGCGACCTGCAGAACTTTCATTGCCCTCAGTGTATCCTGCTATCCGAAGATATGAAGCCTCCGGCGAGGGCTCCAGGACCGATGTAGGAGTCTTGACCGATTATCGTTCCAGAGTCGATAGAGGCGTTTATCCCGGTCTTGACATCGTCACCCATTATCACGCCGAGCTTTCTCAGGCCGGTATCCACCTTCTTCCCCTTCACGAAGATCCTGATGGTGCCCTCGTCCAATCGGAGATTGGCTATCTTCGTGCCTGAGCCCAGATTGCACCTCTCCCCGATGATGCTGTCGCCGACGTAGTTGTGATGGGGGATGTGCGTCTCGTTCATGACTATCGAGTTCTTCACTTCAGAGCTGGCCCCCACCTTGCATCCGTCCCCGATATAGCTGCTTCCTCGGATGAAGGCGTTCGGGCCGATACTGCAATCCCTTCCTATCACGACGGGTCCCAGGATCGTGGTTCCGCTCCTCACGCTGGTTCCCTTGCCGATCAGGACCTCCCCTTCAACGACGACGTTCTTGTCCACCTTTCCCTCGATCTTTGACCTCATGTCCTTCATGAGGATGCTGTTCGCCTTGAGAAGGTCCCACGGCCTTCCAACATCGATCCAGTCACCGGGGAGGGTGAAGCCGTACACCTTCTTCTTCATGAGTATCTTCAGAGAATCCGTTATCTCATACTCCCCTCGAGGGGATTTCGTCGTCTTGGATATAGCATCGAAGATCGCTGGCTGGAAGACATAGACCCCGGCGTTTATGAGATTGGACTTCGGCCTCGCGGGCTTCTCCTCTATCCCCTGGATGATGTCTCCCTTGAGGTCCACGACCCCGAAGTTGCTGGGATCCTCCACGCTCGTCAGGCCGACGACGTTTCCTTTCCCGCGGGAGAACTCTATGAGGGCCTTGAGCGACTTCGGCGGGAGGATGATGTCCCCGTTGAGGCAGAGGAACTTGCTCTTCATGTGCTTCTTGGCGAGTCCTATGGCGTGGGCGGTTCCGAGCCTCTTTTCCTGCTCTTCGTACCTTATCTTGATACCGAGGTCCTTTCCGTCCTTGAGGAACTCCCTGACCCGCCTTCCTCGCCAGCCTATGAGAATCGTGGCCTCCTTGATTCCTGCCCTCTTGAGCGCACTGATTGTGTGAACGATGAATGGCTTTCCCGCCACCGGCAACAGGGGTTTTGGGATGTTCGCCGTGAGGGGCCTCATTCTCGTGCCCTCACCTGCAGCCAGAATATACGCCTTCAAGCAATCACTTCCTTCACGAGAGAAATCATCGAGCTGTATATCTCTTTTGCTCTCTCCTCCTCCCTGGCCTCCGCCGTGATCCTTATCTTTGGCTCCGTGCCACTCGGCCTGACCAGGGCCCATCCGTCCTCGAACTCGAACCGCCAACCGTCTATGGTGTCCAGCGACGCGCATTCAACGCCCTCGACTTCCTCCTTCAGCCTGGAGAGGATGTCGCGCTTTCTTGACTGTGCGAAGGAAACCGATTCTTCGATGAGGGGGTATCTCGGGATGCTCTCGACCAGCTCCGACAGCGGTGTGTGAGCGACCATCGTGACGAGTCTTGCCGCCGCGAAGACGCCATCTGGACAGAGGAAGTGCCGCGGGAATATCCAGGTCCCTGACGGCTCCCCGCCGAAATCGGCACCGCGCTTCTCGATCTCCTCTCCCACAAAGACGTCTCCCACCCTCGTCCGCCATATCTTCGCTCCAGGGAGTATGTCATCGAGTACCATCGAACCGTTTATGGGGACAACGAGCGAGTTCCTCACTTCCTCCTTCGCAAATACCGGGAGTAAGGCTTCTCCGCCGGCGTAGTTGCCCTTTTCATCGACGGCGACCATTCTGTCCCCGTCCCCGTCATGTGCGATTCCCAGGTCAGCGTTCTTTGAGCGAACTGCCTCTTTCAATGCTGCCAGATTCTTCTCGACTGGCTCTGAGCCTCTGCTTCGAAATCGCCCGTCGGGTTTGCAGTTCAGAGAAATGACCTCGCATCCCATTCCCTCGAGCACCTGTGGCGAGATCTCTGAAGTCGCGCCCCCGCCGCAGTCGATAACAACCCGAGCCGTCGACTCAGGAACATGACCTAGGATGGAATCGATATGCTCAGTAATCGCGTTCTCCAGCACGTCAATCCTTCCCGCTCTGTCCCAGGTCATCTCGACAAAGCTTCCCCGCTCAATCCGTTCCTCGATTCCCACCCTTTGAACGGAAACGAAGGAAAGCCCATTCGGATTCCAAAGCTTGACCCCGTTGTACTCGGGCGGGTTGTGCGAGGCGGTTATCATCGCTCCGCAGGCGTGGTTCCTGCCCGCCCAAGCGAGCGTTGGCGTAGAGACCATTCCCGCCAAGAGGCAGTCGCGTCCCGCAGAAAGGAGGCCGGAGACGAGAGCACACTCCAGCATCTCGCTCGAGGTCCTGGGATCGTGGCCCACGACACAGTCCTCGTACTCCGCGCCGACGGCCCGCCCAATATCGCGAAAAAGCTCGATGGTGATTGCTTCGCCGACCCTCCCGCGAATCCCAGAGGTACCGAACAACCCCATGGGTCCCTATCATCCTTCACGTAGTTATTCTTATTCGTTTTGCCCTCCAGAACCGCTCTGGAGACTGTCTGGCTCGAAAAAGCTTTTATATGGATTATATGATTACCATCTGGCCATAGGCCAGATATAGGACCGAAAGATCGGAGGGCATACAATGGTGATGGAAGCAATAACACCCGACAAGGCGATGAACATAGCGAAGAGGAAGGGACTGAAGCCGGGAAGAGTAAAGGGAACGGATGGCATCCAGTTCACGAAGGGTAGGAACGCCCGCCTAGAGATCATAACCTGGGACGAGTTCGAGACGACGCTGAAGAGAAGGAAGCTCCAGGTTTACGAGTCTGGCGGCTGGATGAAAATAATGAAGAAGAAGAGATAAGCCTCTTCTATTCCCAGCGCACAATCTTTTTATTCGCAGCCGTATTAGAGTGAACGCTCTATGCGGAGGTAACCAAGTCTGGTCAACGGTGCTAGATTCAGGGTCTAGTCTCGCAGGAGTTCCGGGGTTCGAATCCTCGCCTCCGCATTCTCCTGATGCCAGATTTCGCCGAGCGTGTGCTCTATCCACTAGCAGAGATAACCACCGTGAGGCAACCAGCGCCGGTGCATGAAATGTCTAGGCGGACGATTGCTCCATTTCCGATCCTTTTGTGCAGAAATAGATATGCTTGAGTCCCATCTTCGCTGTGGCTGGACAGCCTGGACACGTGCAGCCCTTCTCTTCAGTGATACACCCGCTCTTGCCTATCGTGGGGAAGCAGTACCCGCCCTTTTCTCCGCACTCTACCCAAGACGGGCAACTGGGACATACGCACATCTGCAGGACCATGTTCTTTCTCTGCTCCATTTCCTCTGGACTCATCTGCGTTCCTTCCATTTTGTCACCTAATCCGACCCTCCAAAGCGTTGGATCTGACTCCTGCTCTGACCTGAAAGGGTTAGCACAAAACCGTCAGCCATGCTTATTAGAATTTCCTATGCGCAAATGCCATCATCTTCACTCGACGAGCGGGAACTTTTCTATAGTCGTGGTCAGTTCGATTTCTGATGAGGGGGAAGAGACCGGCTCGAAAGCGAGGGACGTTGGGAAATCCGCCTCCGAACTTCCCAAGTGATTCTGAACTCTACGGTGACCCAGAGAACTGGAAATATCCGCTCGACACGCCCAGAAGGGCAAAGCTCGCCCGCCGATTCTTCAGCATGGAAAGGAGCCGCCGGAGATATCCGGAGGAGGAGCGAGCCTACATCGACAGCAGGATCGACTCGGCTCTACAGGGATTCGGAATAGACCCGGAGGAGTACGGTGGCACAGTCGAGGGCTCTGAGCGCGTCCCTGACATCGTCTTCCCAGATGATGTGGACGCGGACGCTCTCACGCTGGACGACCTCTTGCGGCATTTCGTGGGAGAGAAGAGGATGGAGAGTGCAAGGGACATTCCCCACGAAAGGATTGAAATCGAGAAGGTGACTGGCGAGTACATCGTTGCGAGGGTGAAGGAGTACCTGGTCAAGGTCGACATCGAATCGAGGGTGTTCGCCCACGACTGCGGAGACTGGATAGCATGGATGTCGAAGAAGTTCATGTGCAAGCACGTTGCCAGACTTCTGGGGACGATCGACCCACAGGTCGCCGTGGAAATCCTTCGAGACCTCTACACGAACAAGGGTGAGTGGACGTTCTCATCGAAGCCGAGGGAGATATTCGCATGACGCGCCTACCCTCAGGAACCTTTTAGTGCGAGAAAGCCGTTTGGTGAGCTTGATAGGATGAAGGAACTGGAGAAACTCGATGTGACGCTCAATATGAGCAGGAATGTGGAAGTGATAGAAGCGGCGATAGAATCCACCGGTCTTGGTATGGACCCTTCGGGAAACCCGACTGTACAGGATGTCGCTACCAGTCGAAACGTGCTACAGTTAATCGACGTGAAGGTGAAGGAGGCCGAGGAATACTTCTGGCGCCCGCTAGATTCTCCCGAGGTCTACAAGAGACTGACGGACCTTGCTGTCGCAGTTGGTGACAGCGGGATGGCGAAGGACTACGAGATCAAGATGAGAACGATAGAGGCGAACGACTTGGAGTTCCTTGGACGGATGTCCAGGTTCTACGGTAACAACAAGAAGGCTCTCGGATACTACACGAGGGCACTGGAGCTCGCTCCGGACCATCCGTTGGCGGGACCGGATGCCGAGAAGGCGTCCAAGGCGGTGGACAAGGCGTCTGGAGAGTTGGAGAGAGCCCGGAAGACGCTCGAGTCCAGTCCTGAAGACAGAAAGGCCTGGTACAGGCGGGCGGTCGCTTACATGAACCTCGACAAGGTAGAGGAGGCCATCGAATCGTATGGCAGAACTACCGAGCTGGACCCGGAGAACGCAGATGCATGGGCAAAGAAGGGTACAGCCCTGCTCTGCCTCGAGAGGTATGACGAGGCAAGGCCCTTGCTGGAGAAGGCGCTGGAGCTCAAGCCGAACTCCCTGACTGCCAAGAGGGGGCTCAACTCCCTCAGGTACCTCACGACGGGTGTGGCGACCGACCTAGACTGACGCTACTCCGTGAAGGGGTTCCCCCAAGAGTCCAGGAAGAAGTCCTCGTCGATGGGATCCCGTTCTGGCCTTTCTGGCTCCATCTCCTTCTGTTTCTCCGAGAGAAGGCTATCATCGTCACCCTGATGGGCGCAGACGATCAGGGCGATGACGACATGGTCTTCAGGAATGCCGAGCGCCTCCTTGACCGCCTCGGGGTCGTATCCGGCGATGGGATGGGCGATGAGGTCCAGTTCCACGGCTCGCAGAATCAGTTGACTGACGGAGAGCCCGCAGTCGAAGAGGAAGTAGTCGCGCCCGTCGGAGAGCTTGCAGTCATCATCCCGCCTGGCGGCAACAGCGATCATCAAGGGTGCCCTCGTGGCCCAGTTGTTCCCGCTCGGAAGGGCATCCTTCACCGCGGACAGGGCTGGCTCACCCTGCACGAAGACGAGGCGCCAGGGTTGATTGTTGAAGCAGGATGGCGCGAGTCGCGCGGCCTCGACCAGGGAGCCGATTGCTTCTTTGCCTATCAGGCGGTCGCTGAGAACCCTCAGGGCTCTCCTTGTGCGTATGGCATCTGCAACATCCATCTGAACACCTCATTGGCAGTATACCCGGATCCGTAGAAAAGGTTTCATCCTGCTCGGATCAGGTCAGAAGAGAGTAGAGATCGATGCTCATCTTGGCGGCCGCGAGGAATATGACGATGATGAAAATGAGAGCGACCATCCTGCTCTTGAGCTTCTCCAGCCCCCACCTTGACCCCACGAAGGCGCCGACGAAGATGAAGGGCCAGAGTACGAATATGAGATTGAAATCTATCGGCTCCGGGGTTCCGAGGAAGAGATACGTCATGAACCCAAAAGCGCCTGTGAATATTATCATCAGGCTCGATGTTCCGATTGCTCTTCTTGCCCCCCGCCCGAGGACATACTCCATCAACGGGACGTTGATCAATCCCCCGCCGATCCCGAGACTGCCCGATGTGAACCCTGACACGAGCGTTCCGGTCGAGGTGGCAATCTTTCGCGGTCGGGTGAGCTTCGAGTCATCGTCGGCGTCCTCGTCCCTGGTCTCCCGGATCCAGTCCCTGAGCATTTTCGAGGACATGAGCAGAATGACCGCAATGAAGACGGAGTAGAAAATCTCCTTAGGCACGTTGAGATTGAAGAGAACGCCAAGGACCGCGCCAATCAGGGCTCCGGTGATAAGCATGAGGGCGAGGTTGAAATCGACCAGCCCCTTTCTCCGATGGTTGATTGTGGCGGAGAGCGATGTGGCGATCGTGAACGTCAGAGATATCGGGACAACGACCTCCTTCACGTATGGTGTGAGGGAGAGAAGTATGGGGACGTAGAGGAGCCCGCCGCCCAGACCGAGGTTCGAGTAGACGAAGGCGACGCCAAAGACCATGACTATCAGGAGAGCGATGGTCCAGAAGTCCATCGGGCGGGAATGTGTGTGACACCTATTAAACTACCGAGAAAGATATTAGCGGTGGCGTGCATGAGGAGGATGAATGACCAGGTTCCTGATCAGGTATGGCGAGATAGCCCTGAAAGGCGATTGGGTTAGGAAGAAGTTCCAGGACAAGCTCGTCGCCAACATCCAGGACTACTTCCTTCACGAGCGCATCCAGTGCATGATGAGGTCGGAGCGCGGAAGGATCTTTCTGGACACGGACGAGATCCAGCGAGCCTCGGATTTACTGAGCAGAATATTCGGGATCACTTCCTTCAGCACCGTGGAGACGACAAGCTCTGACATGAAGGACGTGGCGCATCTCGCCGCCGAACAGTTCGGCACCAAACTGAAGCGGGGAACCAGTTTCGCAGTGAGGGCCAGGAGATCGGGGAACCATAAGTACACGAGTCCGGAACTGGCGAGCTATGTGGGCGGTGCAATACAATCGGCGTTCGAGGATCTGGCGGTGGACTTGAGCAATCCGGACGTTGAAATCTTCATCGAGGTCAGAGGGAAGGAAGCCTACGTTTTTGGCGGGAGGACGCCGGGACCGGGCGGGATGCCCATGGGCACCCAGGGCACCGTTCTCGCAGCCGTGTTCTCCGACGAAGGCGTGGCCGGAGCATGGCTCATGATGAAGAGAGGGTGCAAGGTTCACATCGCCCACTCCGATCAGCAGAATAATGTTGAACCGCTCAAGAAGTGGGATATCCGTTTGATGACCCATCGCCTCAATGATGCGTCCGAGCTGGATTCCATAGTGAAGGAGACTTGCTCCCAGGGTTTCGTGACGGTCTGGCGGGAGAGGGGGCGCTCCGTGCCGTCCGAGAACATCCCTGTCTTCTACCCGACGATCGGGTTGACAGAGAAGGAGTTGGATGACCTTCTGCGGAGGATTGGAAGCTAGCCTACTTCCCCTTGTTGTCGTGAGCTCTCAAGGACGGGCGGATCTTCTCCGCACCCTTGCCCTTCTTCCTCAGTCCGCGACCCTTCTTTCCGGCCGATGTCAGACCCCGGTAGACCCTGCGCTTGTGAGGGGGATTTCCTATCCACGAGATTTTTCGGTCGCTTTTTATCACGGGATGATGCGGGTCGACCAGAATGACTTCATAGTACTTGCTCCTCCCGTCGTCACCCACCCAGTAGGAGTTGAGTACCTCCAGGTTCGTGTGCCTCTTGGCGGTCCTTTCCTCGGCTATCCTCTGGATGCTCTTTGCCATCGTGATCTTCTTCATGCCTTTCCTCTTGGGCCTTCGACCGGCCTTGATGGTGTGCTTTCGCAAGCCTCCTCTCCTAACTCTCGCCCGTACAATGACGTAACCCTGCTTCGCCTTGTATCCGAGGGCCCGGGCACGGTCAATCCTCGTAGGCCTCTCGACCCTCTGGAAGGAGGGGCCTTTCCTCCACTCGATCATCCTGCGCCACTGCAGTTCCTTAACGTAGCTAGCATCAGGATTCTTCCAAGCATCCCTTACAAAATGATACATGCTCCGGGTCTCAGCGGATTCTTCCGCTTCCCCGTCTTCTGTTTTCTCGTTCATTCACTGCCCTCCTGGGCGTTTGTGGATTCACCTTTCGGCACATCTCCAGCGAGATTTCCTCTCGCGACTTGGCCATTGTAAGGATTCACCTCGTATAAATGGCTTTGCCGAGCCGGCTCACATGAAGTCCTTCAGGGTGAGCTTCTTCTCTGTCTTCTTCACCCTGGTCTCGTCCCTCCTCTTCGAGTCGAATTCGTCGCGGAACAGCGTGACCTGCTGACTTCCCGCCAAAAGGCTCTTGTCGTCCCATCCGAAGACTTCCGTGACGTAGGCGAGCGTGTGCGCCAATCTGCGAGCGTAGTAGTTCCAGTCAGGCGTTCCATCGAACTCCCTGCCGCTGACGTACGGATGGATCCGCTGCGGCGATCTCTTCGCGTCTGTGACTATCCAGGAAACCTTCATTCCGGGAACGACCTCGTAGCCCCACTTCTTCAACTTGCGCGCCGCTTGGACGTTCGGAAGCGCATCTGGAGTGACGTAGTCCTTCTCGGCCTTCACGGATCTCGATATGACCAGTTTCTCATGGGGCACCTTCCCCTCCCTGGTGTCGGCAACGAGGTCCCTTGCGATGCGGACCGCGCCGTCTATGTCATCCTCCATCATCCGCTCGAAGAGCATTGCCTGCCCCTCGCTCTGAAGATCGAAGGCATCCGTCCTCCTGAGCTCGTAACCGCGAACGAGAAGGTCCTCCTCTGGCCACAGGACCTTGCCGACGTACCTCTTCTTCCTCCCGTGAGAGAAGAACGGGTCCATGACCTTCTCGAATTCAAGAATCGCCCCGCCTTTTGAGAACCTCCTGGCGATTTCCTGCCCCATCTTCACGGCGCCATCCAAACTCTCCTCGGGTGACTGGAAGAACACGCTGTCCGTATCACCGTAGATCACCCTGATGTCCTCGTCCTCGAGCTGGGAGATCAGGGCCTTGGTGTTCTCTCTGGCAATCGCGGTTATGGTGGCACCGATTTTTGGATTGGTAAACCTGTAGAAGCTCGATGCGAAGACGCCGTAGAACGCGTTCATCAGGATCTTGATGGCGTTCTGCAATCCGTTGTAGTACTTCCTCTTCTCCCCTTTGGCTTCCTTCATGAGGGCCTTCGCTTCGTCACGTTCCTTCATCAGGTCGCTGAGGATCTCCGGCAGAAGGCCTGGTTTTCGGTCCTTGCTCAGGAACCTCGTGCCTGTGGGGCTGGAAATCGTGCCCTCCTCGGAGAGTGTCGTGAAGCAGATGTTGTTGGCGATGATCAGATTCGGATACATCGCCTTGAAGTCAAGGACACAGACCCAGTGGTACAGCCCGGACGGGATTGTGTGAACGTAACCGCCCTCGATGGACTCCCCTTTGCGACCCTGGCGGGTCATCGGTACTCCCACGCCCGCGCGGTCGGCGGCCCTGATGAGCAAGGAGTCTATCAGCGATGATGTCCTCCCGTTCAGGACGTAATCGACCGGGAGCTTGGAGACCGCCCCAAGGTCCATCGATTTCTCCAAGACGGCGATATCCTCCAAGATGCGAAGTGCGAGCTCGGCGTCCTTCTTGCAGTACCTGATCACCCGGTCCTTGTCCTTCTCCCATTCCTCGTCAATCTTCGTCGGATCGACGTCCTTCTTTCCTTCTCCGAGAACAAGCTTCGCCACGTGGTCGAGCGTCTCTTGCTTCGGCCGCAGCTCCCTCTTGGCGTTCCACCAAGCATCAGCAACTATTCGACCGTAGATTCGCCAGAACCGCCCGCCGCCCTCCCGCATACGGATCTCATTTCTTGAGAGGTAAAGATCGGGGATGCCGTTCTTCCTGGCCCTTTCGAGAAGAACTGGGATGTCGTACCCGTCGATGTTGTATCCGGTAATCACGTCAGGGTCTTTCTCTTTCACGTAGTTCACAAAGCCCTCGATCATCTCCTTCTCCGGGCCTTCGAAGCACTTCTCATGGAGCTCGCCGTTCTCCCTCAGAGCACAGCATATCGTGAATATCGTCCCGTCTTTGATGCTGTTCTCGATGTCGAAGCTCAGAATCGTCAGGCGGGGACTGAACGGTTCGATCTGCTCGAACGTCTCGGCCTTAACGGTGATGTCTGTACTGTAAGAACCCTCCACCTCTTCTCCGTTAACCCTCACGCACGATCCTAGGTCCTTGTCGAAGATGAAGCGGAGTGCGAATGGTATGTCAGCCGCCAGAACGCTACAACGGTTCTTCGCTCGCGCCCTGTATTCGGGCGTTCTCCTGGGCAATCGCAGGAAGACCTTCTTGCAGTCCCTCGTCTCGCCGTCGGTCCAGAGCTGCACGTCCTCCATTCCCCTGACCTCGGGATCGCGTTCGAAGTCGTCAACGAGAACCTTGGGCGGCTCGACTATGTAGAAGTAGGGATGGAACCCTTCGGACCTTATGGATATGGACCTATCATCACGAGTCTTCCCGAAAAGTTCGACGACGACCCCCTCACCCTCTTCTTTGTAGGAGGCGTTGAGCAGTCTGACATCCCAGCTTCCCATCTTATGCCCTTGCCGCTATCGTGATGATGTCTCCATCCTTCAGCTCGTGATCGGCACCGAGAACCCTCTTGGTTCTGCCATCAATAGCACGAATGAAGTTGTCTCCAAGGTCAGTATGCACCTCGTACGCTAAATCCTTTGCATTGCTGCCCCGGCGGAGAAGGTAGGCATCGGGCAGTACTCGACCGTCCTTGTCGGTCCACTTGTTCTCATCCTCGACCGGGTAGACGACTATCATGTCCAGAAGATTGAACACGGCCTCCTCTACACATTTCTGAATCCCGGTGCTGCCGAATTTCTTCAAGAGATTGCTCATGAATTCCAATCCCTTGAGCTGCTCGGCGTTGAGCCCGCTCTCATCCAGAATCTCGAAGTGATCGTCTCCTATATCGTACGAGATTAAGTCTGATTTCGCCGCGCGCCGAAGGGCAAGCTCCGATTCCGCGGACGTAGGAACCACAATCTTGTCGTCCAGGGACTCCAGCAACTTGATGTTCTCATCCGGGGCGACATCGCACTTGTTGGCGGCGACTATCATTGGTTTGCCGACCGTGCGAAGGTTGTCCGCGAGTCTGAGAATATCGTCCTCGGACCAGTTCATTGGCGTCTCATCGGTCGCCATCCGCCTAAGCGAGTCCAGGACCATTGCATCGGTGAATCCCAAACCAGTCATCCTCTCCTGGATCGCCTTCTCCACCTTCAGTCCGTCCAGCTGGACCTGTCTGACGACCTTCTTCCATCCTTTCTCCAGGATGCTCCTTATCCAATGAGAGATCTCGGTGTCCAGGAACTGCACATCGGACAGGGGGTCGTGGCTACCCACCTGTACTATGTTTCCCTCGTGGTCCGTACCGCCGCTGGCGTCAACGATGTGAATCAGGGCCTTCGCCTGTCTGAGGTCGTCCAGGAACTTGTTGCCGAGTCCACGGCCCTTGTGAGCGTCTGGAACGAGGCCTGCAACGTCCAGCATCTCAACGGGCACAAGTCGGGTCCCGTTTTCGCAAGGGGCGTTGTTGGGATTGCACTCGATTCCCAGCTCATCGTGAGGACACTTCGCCCTCACGTAAGTGACTCCTCTGTTTGCTTCAATCGTTGTGAAGGGGTAGTCCGCGATTTCGGCGGGAGCTAGAGTTGCTGCGGAAAAGAAGGTCGATTTCCCGACGTTTGGCTTCCCTACAATCCCAACTTCCATCGGAGTAATGGCTACTTCTTTCTCCGCCTTAAAGCTATGGGTACCAGGAGGGTGAAAGTGATGGGTGCGAGGGCGACACGCTGTTGACTCTCCCCCTCTCTTGGATTCAATCACGATGGACTTATAAACAGCTTCTCAAATATCTATCGTCCCGGTTACTAGGCCGATAAACGATGATGACGATGGAGAAAGCGATAGTGCTCTGCGAGGAAGGATTCGGTCGAAGCGTAGGCAAGACCGCCAACGGCCTTGTGAGGCTCTCTAAGAAGTACAGGATACTTGGGGTGATAGACAGCAGTTGTGCTGGCCAGGATGCTGGTGCCGTGTTGGAGGGGAAGCCCAAGGGGATACAGATATATCCGTCAATTGAGGAAGCCCTCCGCCTCGGGGAGAGGCCCGACTGGCTCGTAATCGGGGTCGCGACAATCGGGGGGTTCCTCCCAGATGAGCTCAGACCTGCCATACGGCATGCGCTTAAGAGCGGAATTGGCGTGATATCAGGTCTTCATGAGAGGTTGGCTTTGGACTCGGAGTTCTCGGACATCGCTCGAGAGAAAGGAGTGGAGATCAGAGACATCAGGAAGCAGCCCCCGTTCGGGGAGCTTCACCACTTTGCTGATCTTGCCGGGGATATGGACGCGTTGAGGATTCCCATACTCGGGATGGATGGTTCGATAGGAAAGAGGACGACCGGATGGATCCTCACTGAGGCACTTGAGCAGGTGGGCGTGAAGTCCGTGTTCGTCGTCACGGGCCAGACGGGTCTTCTTCAGGGAGCAGAATACGGTCTCCCCCTTGATGCGATCGGCGGGGACTTCGTGGTGGGCGAGCTGGAGCACCAGATAATCCTGGCATACGAGGAGAGGAAGCCCCAGGTCATACTCATCGAGGGGCAGGGAAGCATATCCCATCCGGCCTACGTTTGTGGCACCCGGGCCATCATCACTGCAAGCAGTCCGAGCGGGATAGTCCTTCAATGTGCCCCGGGCCGTGAGTTCAGGAGCTATCACAGGGAAGAACTGCACATACCGATGCCGACTGTTGAGGAAGAAATCCTGCTTCTGGAGTCCTTCTCTAAATCCGAGGTGATCGCCCTCGCGGTGAACATGGAGGGACTCACCGAGGAGGAGCTGAGTCAGGTTATCGATGAGTACCAATCTCGTTTTCACATACCTACATGCGACCCTCTGACACAAGGCTGTGAGGAAATCGTTGACAGAATCCAGGAGATGTTACTATGAAGATACCCAAGAGCCATCCGCGCTACGACTCCCTGATGGCAAGGGAGGCGCTCGTGGAAGGCGTCAAGGAAGGCATCGTCGTGAGGCAAGGACTCATAGCCCACGGCAGGGGGGAAGCGTTCGACTACCTCATCGGTGAGGTGAGCATCGAGCCCGCAATCGAGGCGGAGTATGCGGCGGCCGGACGTCTTCTCAAGGCGAGGCATCCAGTCATCTCGGTGAACGGTAATGTCGCCGCTCTGTCCGCCAAGGAGACTGTGGATGTCGCCCTAGGAGTGGGTGCGACAATCGAGGCCAACATCTTCCACAGAACAGAGGAACGTGTGCAGAAGATTGTTAGGAAACTGAAGAACGCCGGTGCCAAAGAGGTTCTCGGACTCGATCCTGACGCGAGAATCGAGGGGTTGGATCATCCCAGAGGTCTTTGCGCAAAGGCTGGAATCTATTCGGCGGATGTGGTCCTTGTCCCGCTCGAGGACGGTGACAGGGCGCGGGCACTGAAGGACATGGGGAAGGTCGTGTTGACGATAGACCTCAATCCGCTCTCCAGAACATCGCGAGTCTCCGACATTACAATCGTCGACAACATCACACGTAGTATGCCGAGCCTCGCGGGATTTGCCAATGAGCTCAGGGGGGACGACGAGAGAATAGACAGGATCCTTTCCGAGTTCGACAACAAGAAGAACCTCTCTGAGGTTCTCAAACACATCACGCGAAGGCTAACGAAGTTGGAATCAGTCTCTTTTGATTAGCTCGATGAGATTCTCTTTCGGCTTCACTGCGGTTTCCGGGGTGGCGGGTTCTCCCCACAGTTTGACTATCTCCGGGACCGCCTTCTTCCCCACGTGCGAGAGAATGAAGCCAAACAATTGATGATCCTCCATGTCTTCAAGAATCTTCTTAGCAAGATTCATGAGATCCTTCCTTCTTTTCGAGCCCATCTGATACCTCCACCGAGTCCATCTGGTTTCGATTATTATTCCTTTTCGCCAACGGGTTGGGTGGTCGTGCCGATACTCGTCGAACGTGCCATCGAGGGTTCCCGCCCAACTGGGAGCAAAAACAAAGGTTAAATTACGTCCAAACCATGTCTATGCCCCGTGAAATCATGAAATATGTGATAGTCACGGGCGGTGTTTTGTCCGGCCTTGGAAAGGGCATCACAACTTCCTCGCTCGGAATGCTTCTCAGAGCGCGAGAGCTTCGGGTGACGGCAATCAAAATCGACCCATACCTGAACTGCGATGCCGGAACGATGAATCCATTCCAGCACGGTGAGGTTTACGTCCTGGATGATGGTAGCGAAGTCGACATGGATTTCGGGAACTATGAGAGGTTCATAGACGTCAGCCTCACGACCAATCACAACATAACGACTGGGAAGGTCTACAGAACGGTCATCGAGAAAGAGAGGAGAGGGGACTACCTCGGGAACACTGTGCAGATTATTCCACACATCACCGATGAGATAAAGAGGGATATCGTGCAGGTGGGAGAGGATAGCGATGTCGATGTGACACTCGTGGAGCTCGGCGGAACTGTCGGTGATATAGAATCCATGCCCTTCCTCGAAGCGGTCAGGCAGCTCTCAAGAGATGTGGGGAGAGATAACATCATTTTCATCCACACGACTCTGGTTCCGATTCTTGGAGTTGTGAAGGAGCAGAAGACGAAGCCGACGCAGCACTCAGTGAGAGAACTGAGAGCGATAGGCATCAAGCCAGACTTCATTGTCACCAGATCCGAGAGACCACTTGAGGGGTCCATAAAGAACAAGATATCGCTCTTCTGCGATGTTCCCAGTGACGCGGTCATCAGCGCCCATGATGTTGGGTCGATCTACGAGGTTCCACTGCTTCTGGAAGGACAGGGCCTTACGGACTTCGTGCTGAACAGATTCAAGCTTGACAAGGTTGAAGAGGACCTCACAGAATGGAAGGACTATCTTGACAGGCTGCTGAACCCGAAGGATGCCGTGAACATCGCCCTTGTCGGGAAGTACACCCATCTGATGGACTCGTATGTCAGTCATGTTGAGGCCCTGAACCACGCGGGAGCCAAGGCCAAGGCCAAAGTGAACATCCTGTGGGTGGAAAGCGAAGACCTGGAGGCGGGCGGGCCAAAGGACCTGCTCCACAAAGCAGATGGCATACTGGTCCCAGGCGGTTTCGGCGACAGAGGAATAGAGGGGAAAATCAGCGCGATTCGGTTTGCGAGGGAGAATGACGTTCCCTTCTTGGGTGTGTGCCTCGGTTTCCAGCTGGCGACTGTAGAGTTCTCGAGGCATGTCCTTGGCCTGGAACGCGCGAACAGCTCAGAGTTCGACAATGACACTCCCTATCCAGTCGTGGACCTGCTCCCAGAGCAGAAGGAGGTCGTGGACATGGGCGCGACTATGAGGCTCGGTGCCCACGAGATAGCCGTCAGAGAGAGCTCGACCGCCGAGAGACTCTACGGGAAGACCAAGATAGAGGAGAGACACAGGCACAGGTTCGAGATAAACCCTGACTTCATAGGCAAGATTGAGAAGGAAGGTCTGGAATACACGGGACGGTCGATGGACGGTAGGAGAATGGAGATTGCGGAGCTCGCGGGCCATCCCTATTTCGTTGCGTCGCAATTCCATCCAGAGTTCAAGTCGAGACCTCTCAGACCGTCCCCGCTCCACTACGGACTCGTTCAGGCGTCCCTTGAGCGGAAAACGGGTTAGGCGGTCCGATAGCAAAGCTTTTTAGATGGCTTGACTCTTTTGTCACTGAATGGCAGAGCTAGACTACGAAGCACTACTGAAGAGGGCAAGAGAGAGTCTGCCCGAGAGAATAATCACACGCGAGAGGTTCAGAGTCCCTGGTGTCGAGGTGTTCATTGAGGGGAAGACCACCGTTTTCAGGAATTTTGAGGAGATAGCCAATGCCATAAACCGGGAGCCATCGCAGATACTCGTCTACCTTCTCAGGGAACTCGGTACGGCCGGAATAATCGACGGGAAGAGGGTCGTATTCAAGGGAAGGGTTCCGGGGATCCAGATTGAGAAGCGCCTGAAGGGTTACATCGAGACCTTCGTCCTATGCTCGGAGTGCCAGCGCCCTGACACGAAACTCGTCAAGGAGGGGCGCGTGACGCTCCTAGAATGCGACGCTTGCGGTGCTCACAGGCCGGTCAAGTTCGGAAGGATTCTCCCGAGGGAGGAAGAGGCACCTCTTGTGGAAGGCAAGGTCTATGAGGTCATGATTCAGGACATAGGGAAGAAGGGAGACGGAATCGCGAAGAAGGACAAATACATCATCTATGTGCCAGGAACCGCCAAGGGCTCGATCGTCAAAATCAGGATAGACAAGATCACGGGGAACATCGCCTTCGCCACCCTCTCAAGGGAATGAGATGAAAGAGGAAGTCCCTGCCGTCGTCGCAATGGGTTGTCTCTTAGTCGTCACCCAATCACTGGCAGTTCTCCTTGCGATCCCTTTCACGGCAAGCGGGTATGAGGCCTTCCCGAATCCCGAGGACCCGGTCAACCCCATTCTCTACGTATTCCTTATCTTGGCGTTCACGGGTCTCATCCTTTTTGCGATCAAGATGGGAAGGAAAGGGTTCATCCGACTTTTCGTGCTACTGGCGATCTTCCTCACCATGATATTCGTCCTTTCCGTTCCTCTGTACTATCTCTTGCTCGTGGCCTTTGAACCTGCGACTGCTGATTTGGCCTCCATGGTTATCTCGGTCGCAATCGCTGCGACCGTAACGTTCGTCTCTTTCAAGAATCCGGAGTGGTATGTCGTCGATGGCGTAGGAATCACTGTTGCGGCGGGTGTGACGGCCATAATTGGGATATCCTTCGCGATACTACCGGCAATTATCCTGCTTGTCGCGCTTGCGGTGTACGATGCCATCTCCGTCTACAAGACTAAGCACATGGTGACTTTGGCTGATGCGGTCACGGAACAACATCTTCCCATACTTCTCGTCATACCGAAATCGAAATCCTATTCCTACAAGACCGAGAAAGGTCTCAAGGACCAGATCAAAAAGAAGAAGAAGCGGGAAGCGATGTTTATGGGGCTCGGGGACATAATAATCCCCGGGGCCCTCGTCGTGTCTGCCTTTCGCTGGCTACCCGACAACCTCTTCCTCGGTTTCCCCGCTCAGATTCTGGTCGCCATATTCACGATGATTGGGGTTGTGATAGGCTTCTCGATACTGATGAGGTTCGTGCTGAGGGGGAATCCGCAGGCGGGTCTTCCGCTTCTGAATGCGGGAGCCATACTAGGGTTCCTGATTTCGTACATCGTCTTCTATGGCGACCTGATCTTTGGAATCGTCTGAGGGAAGTGGCGGAGTGAGAATACTGGTAGCATCTGATCTTCACTCCTCAAACCAAGGGGCGAGGACGATTCGCGAAGCCATTCTCTCCCAAGAGCCAGACCTGACTCTCGTGTGTGGAGATATCACTCATTTCGGGCCCTTGGCTTGGGCGAGGTCCTTTCTGGAGGGGCTTCAGGGCAGAGTCCTGGCCATCCCGGGAAACTGCGACCCTCTGGAGACGACGTCCCTACTGAAGGCCCTGGGCGTCTCTCTTCACGCAAGGAGGGTCGAAGTAGATGACTGCACCTTCGTCGGACTGGGCGGTTCGAGCCCGACGCCGTTCCACACCCCGTTCGAGGTTTCGGAGGATGAGATCAGGTCAGCGCTCACTCCGTTGATGGGGCCAGGCGTCATTCTCGTGACGCATGACGCGCCCAGGGGACACCTAGATGTCGTGCCAGGACGGGGTTCCGTTGGAAGCATAGCCATCAGAGAGATCGTGGAGGAATTCTCGCCGATCTTCTCGATCTTCGGTCATCTGCACGAGAACCCTGGGATACATAGGGAGGCGACTGTCTACATCAATCCCGGCGGCGGGATGTTCGGTAGGTATGCGATGATCGACACTGAGACCAGGGAAGTCCTTCTAAAGGAGTGACTGCGCTGTCACCAGGCAGGCAACTGGACCTTCGCAATGTTTTTATAGAGTACCGTCAATGGTGCAGGTCCCAGTGAGAACATGGCTCTTTGGCAAGGAAAATCCAGAAGGAAGTCCTCGGGCGGAAGACTGCGCCGATCCCGCAAGAAGAGGAAGTTCGAGATAGGCAGGGAACAGCAGTATGCTTCCACAGGGGAGCACAGGGTCAAGCTGTACAGGACCAGAGGACACAGTCAGAAGGTCAGGCTGCTGAGGGCCGAGTGGGCTAACGTTCTGGACCCGAAAAAGAAGACTACGAAGAAGACAAAGATCCTCACCGTGAAGAGCAATCCCGCCAATCCCCACTTCGTGCAGAGGAACATCATCACGAAGGGTGCGACGATAGAGACGGAGCTGGGCACGGCGAGAGTGACTTCCCGCCCCGGTCAGCACGGCGTGGTCAACGCCGTTCTCACTGAATAGAACGGAAAGGCTTTTTTGTCCTGCAAGGGATACGTGCGACGATGCCTCGGAAAAAGGACCTGATTATTCTTTGGCCCTGCTACTTCGACAGGGCCAAGACCAGAAAGGAGGGCAGAAGGGTCCCGAAGAAGTTCGCCATACCCGATCCGACGGTGGAGGCGATCGCGAGCGCAGCCAAGGATCTGGGCTACTACGTTGAGATCGAGCCGGAGAAGAGTCATCCTTCTGAGCCCTGGAGAGGGGACGGCCGTGTGATTGTGGCCAAGACGACTTCCAAATCGGACATCGTTATGCAGATAGCTTCCCGACTGAAGGATCAGCGGTCCTGAGGCGTTTCGACCTCTTCCACTATCTTCTTTCCCGCCGAAACGCTGTCAACGGAGTGGATGACGGCCCCCATCGCCTCGATGGTGCCAGTCACCTTGTCGAAGTTTATGGAGTGTCCTTCGATGGTTATCTTGATGCTCTCGGTATCTTTGTCGACCTCGTTGACCGAGCAGTTCACTCCAAGAACTCCCACGAGCTTCCCAAGCTTCCTGGAAAGCTCCACAATAGAAGGGGTGTGAGGCTTCAGAACGTCGAGAACCAATCGTTTTATTTCGCTCACTGTGTGTTCCCTGCCAATAGCTATAACACGGGCGAGGGATTATAAACTTTTTGGGCTGGTTATGATCTCGCACCCAGAGTCCGTGACTATGACCGTGTGTTCGGCTTGGGACACCATTCCGCCGCCACCGTCCCTGAGAATGGGATAGGAATACAGAGCTCCGAGTCTGATGAGCTTTCCGATCCTGCGCGAGGCCTTGTCGTCGAACTGCAGACACCAGCGCTCGGCGAAGGGCAGTGTCAGGAAGCTGTCCTCGATTGAGCGGAGCAGGGTTGTCAGCGCTATGTTCTTCAGTTCCCTCGCGCGGAGAAGCCTGTAGATGTTCCCTCCCTTCTTGCCCGTGACCTTTCCTGCCCCGTTGGTGGCAAAGGGCTCAATCGCCAGAACGTCCCCTTCTTTCGCCGTGGCACTATCGGTATCCAGTACGTTCGGGACGCTCTTTCCAGCGTGCAGAGAGAACTGCTGCATGCTGTGACCGGTGAGGTTCGAGATGGACTTGTACCCGACCGAGTCGACCGCCCTCTCGATAGCTCCCCCGATCATCCTCATCTGGACGTTGGGCTTGAGCAGCTCGATCGCCGTCTGGAGAGCGTGTTCGGAAGCTCGTATCAGGTCCGTCCAGTTCAGCGTGCCGACCTCCACTGTTGTGGCCGTGTCGCCGATGTACCCGTCCACGTGGACTCCCACATCCACCTTGACGATGTCCCCTCTGGTGAATGTCTCCTTGGAGCTGTGATGTGGTGTGAAGTGTGCGGCCACGTCATTGATGGCGATGTTGACCGGGAACGCGGGGACGCCTCCCCTCTTCTTGATGAGTTCTTCCGTTTTCTCGGCCACCTCGAGGTAGGTCGACCCTTCCCTGACAAGGCTGGCTCCGTAGGTTCTGGCCTCACCTGCGATTCTTCCCGCGGTGTAATAGGCCTCCAAAACCTCATCATCCATGGGACTCTATCCTCTCCTCTGGAATCGCGCCCACTCTTAATATCCTTATCTCATTCCGCGAGAGGTCCACTATCGTGGATGGAACCCCGAGCGGAGTCCTGCCTCCGTCAATGTAGTAGTCGACCTTGGTTCCCAGCTGGTCCATCGCCCCCTCAACGGATGTGGGGTTCTCACCGCCGTGGAGATTCGCGCTTGTGGCTGTGATCGGACCAAACTCCTCTGCAAGCTCAACAACGAGGGGCTGGAACGGAATCCTGATCCCGATCGTGTCGCTCCTGGAAATCATCCTGAAGGATGTGGCCCTCCTCTTCTTCAGGACAAGAGTCAGCGGACCGGGCAGGAACTCATCGACCAGGGTTCGGGCGAGTCCACCGACCTCCGCGATCTTCTCCATCTCCTCTAGTGAGCTCACGGCAACAGGGAGCGGATCGCTCCTTGGCCTGCCCTTGAGATCGTAGATCCTCTTGACGGCTTTCTCGTTCTCAGGATCACCGCCCAGACCGTAGAGGGTCTCTGTCGGGAAAACGACCAATTCGCCTTCCTCCAGCGCGAGTTTGACTAGCTCGAAGTCCCCATCCGCTAGGGCCCCTTCAGGCTTCTTGCACTTGAGCAGCTTCATCTGTGTCCCTCAAACGAGTCTGTAAACCTTCAAGCTCCTGTAGCTGGCTTGGATATGTTTGTGGGCATTGCCCTTCACTGCCGGACCGTGGCCGGGATAGAGGTTCTCAATTGGAATCTCTGTGAGGCCTTTGACCGATTCGACCAGCTCCTGGAGGTTTCCGGTCGGGAAATCCCATCTGCCGACCCCTCCGTACGCGAACACTGTATCTCCGCACAAGAGAGATTTCGTGCCCTCCTCATAGAGGCTTATGCTCCCTTTCGTATGGCCTGGTGTGTGTATGACCCTCAGCTCCTCTGCCCCGATCTCGATGGCGTTGCCATATCCGATGGACTCCACATCGAGTTTGTCCAGGTTCTTCCCGAACATTCGAGCTGCCGTCGTCGCCTGGTCACCTGACCTGAGAGAGGGGGCCTCGTCCTCTGAGGCGTAGAGAGTTGCGTCGCAGGCTTCTGAGAGTGCTTTGGCTCCTCCCACATGGTCGATGTGCCTGTGCGTGAGGATTATCCTGTCGATGTCCTTCGGATCGATGAACTCCGACAACAATTTGACACACTCCTCCGACTGGAGGCCTGTGCCAGTGTCAATGAGAACTGATGTCCCAGACATCACTAGGTACATGTTCGCATCGTACGCTGGGTCCACGATGAGCCGCACTTCCATAAGGAGTTGCAGTAGGGCGGGTTCGATATTAAGGGTTTCCTCAGTCAGATACCCCGTTTGCATCAACAAGGAAGACGGCTTCGCCCTCTGGAAGGTTTGGAGAGTCCACGAGCCTCGCGATGCGTTTCCCGCCTTTGCTTTTCCTGAGGTATAACCTGAAGGTGGCGGTGTGCCCCACGATGTGGCCGCCAATCGGGCGGGTCGGGTCGCCAAAGAAGGCATCCGGCTTTGCCATGACCTGGTTCGTCACACAAACCGCGGCGTTGAAGGCGTCCCCAAACCTCAGAAGACCGTGCATGTGCTTGTTGAGAAGCTGCTGCCTTTCAGCGAGAGCTCCCCTTCCTATGTACTCCGCTCTGAAATGCGCGGTCATGGAATCGACCACGAGAAGCCTAGCGCTGTATTCCTTGGCAACCTCCATAGCCTTCTCTGCAAGAAGCATCTGGTGATGGGAATTAAAAGCTCGAGCAACATGTATGGTCTTGAGCGTTTCGTCTGGATCCAGTTCTAGACCGGTCGCCATTTGTGATATCCTCTCCGGCCTAAACGTGTTCTCGCTATCGATCCAAATCGTCCCGCCGTCGAGTCCTCCCTGGTCGACCGGGAGGGTCACGTTCACCGCGAGCTGATGTGCAATCTGTGTCTTACCGCTCCCGAACTCACCGAAAAGCTCGCTTATGGCCTGCGTCTCGAATCCCCCGCCAAGAAGCTCGTTCAGGGCTTTCGCCCCAGATGTCAGTTTTCCTACCTTCTTACGCTTCTCCAGCAGTGCCTCTCCCGTCTCGAATCCGCCAATGTCCGCGGCCTCCCTAGCGGCCGCGATAATCTTCTGAGCCGTACTCGCTCCGACTTCGACGGCGTCTGCGAGTGCCTGAGGCGCCGTAACGGCAATCGCCATGAGATCGGTGTATCCGGCATCCCTCAATTTGTCGGCGGTTGCAGGTCCTACTCCTGGCAACTCCTCGATGTCTGTTGCGGTCATTCCTTCACCACCGCATAGTAAACCCCGCCGCGCCTTATAAGGCTATTTTTCGGAGATGAGTAAAACTGAAGTCTGAACCTCTCGAAATATGCCGGATTCGGCGGTGAAACGACAACTGTTTAAGACTCGATACAATCGCTCACACGTGAAGAGAGTAAGCTTCGATAGGATTGCCGAAGAATATGATAAGACCAGGGAGCTACCGGAAGATGTAATGAACAAGGTCCTTGACGCCTTATGCGAGGAAGTGCCTGAGGGTTCGGGCATACTCGACATCGGATCTGGAACCGCCAGGTTCGCACTTCAACTGTCGAGAAGGGGCTTCTCGGTTGTCGGCATAGATATATCTGAGAAGATGCTTGGAATCTCCAGACACAAAGGGTTCGATCGCCTGGTAAGAGCGGACGCGGCATTCCTGCCCTTCAGAGACGCGGCATTCGACTTCGCCTTGGCGGTCCATGTTCTCCATCTTCTTGAGGACTGGATTGTCGCAGTCGCAGAAATCAGGAGGGTCCTGAGAGATTCTCTAGTGTCAGTCGTAATCGAGAACGAAATCAAATGGTTTGGTGAAAGCTATCATGATTTGCTCAGGGAGCGTGGGTACGACAAGGACCACCCGGGCATAGGGGAGAAGAGTCTCGCCGAAAGGGTGAAACCCAGGTTAGTGAAGGAGGTGGCGAGTGTGACGCACCATCAAGCAGCTGATCGCGTCATAGACAGACTGGATGGAAGGTGCTTTTCGAGTCAATGGGAAGTCCCAGAGGAGTTGCACAGAGCCGTGATTACAGAGATGAGGGAGAAGTACTCTGGAGAGGAATTCGAAAACAGCTACGATGTCCTCGTCTACATGTGGGATGTGGGGCAACTAGATGAGTTGGTCACTGAAGCACGCTAGCGCATCCTCTCATCCACGTCTTCGGGCGCACCCGCGAAGGCAATGAGGGCCTCCTTCTCCATGAAGTGAAGGTCCGCGGGAATGATCAGGCAGTGAAGGGGCTCCCCATGGCCCATGCCCAAGAGCTTGCCCACGCTATCGCATCTGGCTACCGCGTCAGGAGAGCCCACCTCCGAGACGACGCACACGACCGTGTCCTCGATGAACGCCTTCTTCTGCTCTTTCTCTTCCATTTCCAAGAGGTAGTCCAGGGCCTCCTTCGCGCCCATCTCCCTGCCATCCTCGCCGATGTCCAAGAGGATCAGCGTGTGCAGCCCCATCATGCGGTTCTCGTGGATGACCTCGTACGGGCTCGTGGGGAAGAACTTCTCCTGCGGGAACGGGAGGCTCGTCGTCCTGCCGAACTTGTACGACTGAAGGCCGACCAGACCGGCTGCGGCCGTCAGGATCGAGACGCCGTACACTATTCTAGTGGGTATCCCCATCTTCTTGGCCCTGAGCCTCAGGTCGACATGGGTCGTCGCGGTCATCGGATCGCCTCCGATGAGTAGCCCCACGCGCTTGGATTTCGCGGCCTCAAGAATGATGTCGCCCTTCTCGACATCCTCCCGGCCGAGGACTCGAATCTCCTTGCCGATAAGGGATTCGATGCTTTCCCGAGTTGCGCCTATGAGCTTGGACGTGTAGAACTCTGCGAAGAGGATGTCGCACGAGCGGGCCTCTTCCACTCCATTCACCGTTATGTCCTTCTCGTCGAAGAGCCCTAAGCCTATGAATATTATCACGCTGGGCTAATGGTTTGTCTGGCTGATAAAAGTGAGGGTTGAGGAGGATGGGGGAAGTATATAAGGGAGGATGGACCAATCAAGGATTGGAGGATGCCCTGGTGAGGAAGAGTAAGAGGGTGTTGATGAGCTTTGCTTTTCGTGAGGGCATTCTCACTGGTTTGATTGTGTTGATTCCGTTCGTTGTTGTTGTTGTGGTTGCGTTGATATACACGGTTTGGAGCGGGAGTGGCGGAAATGTGATGTGCCTACTGTCTCTGCTCTTGCCTGGTATCATGATAATCGTTTTGGCGGCGATATCATCACGTATTAGAGGGAAGAGCGGTTAGCTCACTTCTTTGAGAATTCACGTCGGTATTCCATTGGATAGATAATAAATAGAATCTGTACCATGGTATCGCCAGATGAGGTCTCTATTCTTGGTCGTTCCGAGGGACAAAGGTGAGGCCATTCGTAAGAGCCTTTTGGAAATGGACGCTCTGGACAAGGACGTCAAGACTGAGTCCGATGCGGAGAGCGTTTTCATCCCGGTGACGAGAGAGGTGGATCTCGGCCTCGAGCTAATCGAGCGGGAGGGCAGGGCGATCGAGAGGAGACCGAGATCCTACAGAGAGCTAGTGGAGCTCCCTGAGGAGTTGAGGCGTCTTCTTCCGAGGTCATTTGACGTGATTGGCGGAGTGATTATCATCAAGCTGGCTGAAGAGATCATCCCGTTCTCCGAGGAAATCGGGCGGGCCATGACAAGAGCGTACAAGGGTGTCAGAACCGTGGCGCTCGACGAGGGCGTCAAGGGGGACTTCAGGGTCAGGAAGTTGCGGGTCATTCACGGAGACGATTCCCTCAGGACGGTCCACAGAGCGCACGGAGTGAGCCTGGAGGTGGATCTCTCAAAGTGCTACTTCTCCCCAAGGATAGCGACGGAGACGTGGAGAATCGCCGAGCAGGTGGAGGAGAACGAGATCGTCGTGGATATGTTCAGCGGGGTGGGACCTTTTGCCTTGACGATAGCGAAGCACGCGAAGCCCGCCCAAGTGTACGCGATAGACTCGAACCCGCATGCGATTCGATATCTGGAGAAGAACATCGCCCACAACAAGGTCCTGAACGTGAAGGCGATCCTTGACGACTCGCGGTCCGCCATGGAGAAGATAGGACGCGCGAGCAGGGTGATCATCGACCTGCCACACTCCTCAATGGACTACTTCGCACCGGCGGTCAGGGTGGTCGAGAAGGGGTTCGTGCACTACTACGAGATCCTCGAAGAGACATATGTTAAGGACAGAATCGAGGACCTCAATGCCATTGCCGAGAACGAAGGCAAGTCCATTCGCCTGGTGGGGACCAGAAGAGTGAGAACGTTCTCCCCGTCCGAGGCGCACTTCGTCTTCGACGTGGAAATCCAGTAGTGTGCGTTGCAGGAGCGTTTCAGGCGGTGGATTCCAGGACTGCCCAGGTCATCTTCGCCGCAACCACGCTCTCCCTCACGTCGTGCGCGCGAACGATGCTCGCGCCGTTCTGGATGCTCATCGAGAGCATGGCGAGACCTCCGCTGAGCCTGTCGTCGACATCCTTGTCCAGAACCTTACCGATGAAGCTCTTGCGGGACGCGCCGACAAGGATCGGCAGACCGAGGCTCTTGAACTCCTTCAACCGCGAGATTATCTCCAGGTTGTGTTCGGCGGTCTTTCCGAAGCCGATGCCAGGGTCGATGATGATGGATTCCCTGCGGATGCCTTTCTTCTCGGCCCGCTCGACCCTCTCCCTGAGAAAGCGCAGGATGTCCGCGACGACATCGTCGTAGCGGGGCTTCTTCTGCATCGTCTTCGGAGTCCCCTGCATGTGCATGATCACGATGCCCGCCCCATGCTTGGCCACAACGTCCGCCAGTTTCGCGCTCGTGAGGCCAGTTATGTCGTTTATGATGTGAACCCCCATGTCCAGGACCTTTCTCGCGACCTGCGGCTTGCACGTGTCGACGGATATGGGGACCTTCACGTCGTCTATTATCCCATCAAGAACGGGGACGATTCTCTCGAGCTCCTCCTTGGCGGGAATAGCGTCGGAACCCGGACGCGATGATTCCCCTCCGATGTCGAGGAGATCCGCTCCCTCCTTGACCAGCTTCTTCGCGTGGGCTATCGCCGCCTCCGCATCCAAGAACTTGCCGCCGTCCGAGAAGGAGTCGGGCGTGACGTTGACCACGCCCATGACCAGCGGGCGGTCCATTCTCAGTCGTCTTCCCCCCGCCTTCAGCGTGAATGACCTCTTGGAGTGGTTCTCGAGGGTCTCCCCGATTTCTTCGGCGATTCTCGGACACCTGAACGGTTGCATCGAGAGTTTCCTGGCTGCCCTCTTTAGCTGCTTGACAGTGCCCATGAGGAGCACGTCGGTCTCCTTGTGGGTGAGGTCGACCACGCCCTTCGCGACCGCCACATCGCCGCCCACGGACAGCATCTCCTGCTTGAGGATGTGCGCTTCCTTAACGCCCACTCCTTCGAGCCAGATCAGAGCGTGCAGAGCCTTGGGTGTCATGATGCTCGCGCCCTCGGAGTAGACGCCTATGCCCTTGAGTTCTTTCCTCACCTGCTCCTCGGTCGAGAGCTCAACCACCCTGGCATTGAACATCGTGTTGCCATCTCGATGCCTCTATTTCTGAGTTGTGTTTTTATACGGTGATTTCTTTCCATGTGTGAATGAAAGTTCTGCTCATCCACTCCGACTTCATGAGATACGAGGTGAAGGAGAAGACACGGTTCGCCGACGAGATCTCCCCCGGAGAGGAAAAGGGAGAGGTGAAGGAGGCGCTCGTGGCCTTCCTGACCGTCGAGAAAGGTGATGAGGGGCAGATCGAGGAAGCCTCCGCGGCGGCGGTAGAGGAGATAATGGCCACTGCCGAGAAGCTGTCCGTCCGCAACGTGATGCTCTACCCGTACGCTCATCTCAGCTCCTCACTCACGGGGCCGAGCAATGCGAAGAAGGCCCTGGAGCTTATGACCGCCAGTCTGCGGGACCGGGGCTTCGAAGTGACGACGCCCCCCTTTGGCTGGTACAAGGCCTTCGTACTCTCCTGCAAGGGGCATCCCCTGGCGGAGTCGTTCCGGGATATAAAGGCGAGCAAGAAGGAGGAGGAGAAGGTCGAAGAGGATTTCCTCGTCCTCACTCCAGAAGGGAGCGAGTTTGCACCAGAGGAGTACGCAGAAGGATCCGAAGCATTCCAGGTATTGATGAGAAAGGAGGCGCTCAAGGAGGAGCACATGGCTGCCGAGAAGCCCGCTTACCTGCGCCTGTGCAAGAAGTTCGGGATAGAATGGGAGCCCATGAGCGACGTTGGCCACATGAGGTACAACCCGAAGGGCGCCATCATATTCGACCTGTGCGCTGACTACGCGACCGCGGTGGTCAATTCACTGGGTCTGCCAGTCATGCAGGTCAAGGGAACGAACATGTTCGATCTTTCGGAGCCCGCGATCTCGGAACACGCGGAGCTCTTCGGCGACAGGCTCTACATGATCGAGACCAAGAGGCGATCATTCGTGATGAGATATGCCGCCTGCCACCAGCAGTTCGCCATGATCAAGGACTGGAACTTCAGCTACAAGCAACTGCCTTTCGGGGCGTTCGAGGTTGCGGACTCCTACCGCCTCGAGCAGTCCGGCGAGACTATGCTCGCATTCAGGGTCAGAAGGATGAACATGCCGGACCTTCACGTCTTTTGCAGGGACGACGAGGAGGCAAGGGAATGGCTTCTGAACCTGCACGACAGGATCACGAAGGAGGCGAAGGACCTCGGAAGGGATTATGAGATCCTCATAAATGTCTCATCGAGAGAGGCCTACGAAAAGGAGAAGGAGCTCATCCTGGAGGTCCTGAAGAGAGAGGAGAAAGAGGGGCTCATTCACTTCTACCTCAGCGGAAAGAACTACTACTGGACCGTGAACATCGAGTACGTGATCATGGACGCGATCAAGCGGGAGAGGGAGATAGGCACGGTTCAGATTGACGTGGGCAATGCGGAGAGGTTCGGCATGAGCTTCGCTGACAAGGACGGGAAGAAGCGCTTTCCGATCATACTGCACTCCGCCATGTTGGGGACCATCGAGAGGTACATCTACATGGTCCTGGACACGGCGGTGAAGATGGAGGAGGATGGAAGCGTAGGATATCTTCCGTTGTGGTTGAACCCTGAGCAGGTGAGATTTGTGCCCGTGTCGGACGATTATGTTCAAAGGGCTTCAGACCTTGCTGAGGAGCTCAGGAAGGGATCCGTCAGAGTGGGGGTCGACGATACTGGTGGGTCTGTCTCGAAGCGGGTCAGGGACGCGAAGACGGACTGGGTTTCCTACGTGATAGTAATCGGTGAGAGGGAGATGAAGGGGGACCGGCTCGTCGTGTACGACCGCGAGCGGGACGAGAGCAGGGAGATGACCCTCGATGGCCTGCTCAGCGAGATCGAGGAGAAGATGGAGGGAAAACCCTTCCGCCAGATGTACCTCCCCGGCGAGGTCAGCAAGAGGCCTAGGTTCTGAAAAAAATAAAAAGGGGGGAGGAGGTAATCGTGAAATCCCCCAAAAAAAAGAGGAGGAGGTTCATCGTTATCTGACTATTGAGACTCCGTGAGCGAGGAGGGGTTCATCGTCATAGATCACCTGTCCCGCTGAGGGACTGAGGAGGTTTGGCGAGTGCACGCCCGTAATTATGGCCAATACTCTGATCACGCCCGTGAAGTCTGAGTCCAATCTCGCCCCGAAGATCACGTTCGCATCCGGGCTGAGCTGGGAGGATATCCCGTCCACGACCGAGTACGCGGTCCCGATCGAGAGGTCCGGTCCCGATGTGAGGTGAATCAGGGCACCGCTCGCATCGGAGTAGTCGATGTCGAGGAGAGGGTTGTTGAGCGTCTCCACGATGACCTGCTCCGGATCGTCCGCGCATTCCTCTCCGTATAGGATGGTCGCGGTTTGACCCGTAGACATCATCGTCTTGACGTCAGCGAAGTCCAGGTTTATGAGTGAGGGCAGAGTAATCGTCTCAGTTATTCCCCTGATGACCTCCGATATCAGCTGATCCATCACGCAGAATGCCTGCTCTATCGGGAGGTTGGGGACCATCTTGACGAGTCTGTTGTTGTCGAGAACTATGACGCTGTCGCAGTGACGGCGGAGCTTCTCGAGGCCCTCCCTCGCGGCCCTGCACCTTCTCTTCTCCGCGTCGAAGGGAGTGGTCGCGATGGCAACGACGACGGAGCCCATGCTCTCGGCGAGCCTTGCGACGACCGGTGCGACCCCGGTGCCCGTGCCACCGCCCATTCCCACGGTGATGAACGTCATGTCCGCCCCGCTTATGAGCCTCCTGATGTCGTCCTCGGCGAGCAGAGCGCAGCGCTCCCCGACCTCGGGGCAACCGCCGGCTCCCATCCCTCGGGTAATGGACCTTCCGATGAGGGCTTTCTTCTCGGCTTCGATGCGGTCTATGTGCATCTTGTCCGTGTTGATCGCGACGGTCTTGGCACCGTGGACGCCTATCCGCATGAGTCTGTCCACGCTGTTGTTCCCTGCACCGCCGCAGCCGACGACCAGTATCCTTGGCTTTCCGAATTCTACGCTCACGTCGAAGCTCCTTGCTTCCTTGACTAGATGATCCATGCCCATTATCTCACCGTTCGTTAGAGTGTGGAGGGAATGCTTGCGCATTCCTCCGATGTGCATCCCGTTGTGTCGTTCCCTTCTAGGCTAGGCCCTTTTTCTTTCCACTACTTCCGACAAGCGTCTCCGAATGTATTCACGCACGGCGTTCCTGACGGCATCCTCGACGGAGACCGAATCGCCGCTCTTCACGAGCTCCTCTAGGTTCACGACGTTTCCCTTCGGAAGCTCGATCGTCATCTTGCGGATGTAGTCGGGGGCGAACTTCTCGTCGATGAAGTTGTTGATTGCGGCTCTGACGGCGTCGGATATTGTCGCAAATTGTCCGCTCTCCACTAGCGCATGGAGAGCACTCACCTGTACGCTTGGCACCCTGACAGTCACTCTTTCTGATTCCGACGCCATGTTGGTTCCCTGTAGTCCGCGTCGGACACCACTTTCGTATTTGTCCGACAAATGTCGGTAATAGCGTATGCTATATAAATAGTTTCTGATTCTCT